>DAIOGO010000093.1:1963-10191 GCA_036745195.1 Actinomycetota bacterium
GTTCAGCTCTCGGGAGTCACCAAACGTTTCCCCGGGGTACTCGCCAACGAAGATGTCGACCTGACCGTTCGCTTCGGGGAGATCCATGCCTTGCTCGGTGAGAACGGAGCAGGCAAGAGCACGTTGATGAGCGTGCTCTGCGGGCTCTACCGACCCGACGGGGGCAGCATCTCTCTCACCGTCGACGGAGTGCTGCGCCCGGTCGAAATCCACTCTCCCCGCCAGGCGATCGATCTCGGGATCGGCATGGTCCACCAGCACTTCAAGCTGGTGAGCCCGCAGACGGTTGCCGAGAACGTCATCATCGGCAGGGACGATGTGCCGTTCCGGCTCAACATGAAGGCGATCGGGAAGAAGATCGCCGAGTTGGGTGAGCGCTATCACATGCCAGTCGACCCCGAGGCGGCCATCTGGCAGCTTTCGGTGGGCGAGCAGCAGCGAGTGGAGATCCTGAAGGTTCTCTACCGGGGGGCCTCCGTGCTCATCCTCGACGAACCGACCGCCGTTCTCACACCACAGGAGTCGGCCGAACTCGGTCAGACGCTCCGAGCGATGGTGGCCGAGGGCAAGGCGATCATCTTCATCTCGCACAAACTCGACGAGGTGATGTCGTTCGCCGATCGGGTGACGGTGCTTCGCCAGGGTCGGAATGTCGCAACGCTCGACGTGGCGGCCACCAACAAGCAGGAACTGGCCCGGCTCATGGTCGGGCGGGAATTGATGAGCGGAGTCGACAAGCCCGAGCATCCCCCGTCCGAGGTGGTGTTGGAGTTGAGGGCGGTCGAAGCCACCGGCGATCGGGGTCTCCCTGCCCTGCTCGGAATCGATCTCAGCGTCCAGCGGGGCGAGATACTGGGGGTGGCGGGGGTGGCCGGCAACGGCCAGCGGGAACTGGCCGAGGTGGTGACCGGCCTTCGACGGGTGACCCGGGGATCGATCCGGGTGGCCGGAGAGGAGTGCACCAACATGTCACCGAGGGAGCTGATCGAGGCGGGCGTCTGCCACGTTCCCGGCGACCGACTCGGGGTGGGGCTGGCCGGGAATCTCGCCCTGTCCGACAACCTGGCGATGAAGTCATACCGGCGCCCACCGATGTCACGCGGTCCGTTCCTGAACCGCAAGCGGATGGTGGCGGCTGCCGGCGGCTTGATCGAGGAATTCAACGTTCTCACCCCCGGCCCCCAGACCCCGGCGCGCAACCTGTCCGGCGGCAACCAGCAGAAGGCGATCCTGGCGCGTGAGATCACGGCCGGACGAGGTTTCCCGGAGGGAGCGGTCCTGGTGGCGAGTTACCCGACCCGGGGTCTCGACGTCGGGGCGGTCGAGGCGGTTCGAACCAGGCTGGCCGCCGAACGGGCCCGGGGAACCGCGGTGCTTCTCATCTCCGAGGACCTCGACGAGCTGATGATGATGTCCGACCGGATCGCCGTGATGCATGGCGGTCGGGTGATGGGTGTGGTGGAGCCGGCTGCCACCACCATCGAGGAGCTGGGCCTGTTGATGGCGGGAGAACGACGATGATCTCGTTCGAGAAGCGACTGACCACCCCCCGTTTGGTGTCCTGGGGAGTGCCGCTGGTCTCTCTCCTGCTGGCGCTCGCCATGGGAGGGCTGTTGCTGCTGGTGGTGGGGGTCAACCCCTTCACCGCCTACCGGGCGATGGTGAGCGGCGCCTTTGGCGGGTCGTTCGAGATCACCGAGACCCTGGTCAGGGCGACGCCGTTGATCCTGACGGGGCTGAGTGTGGCCATCGCCTTTCGGATGCTGTTCTGGAACATCGGCGCAGAGGGACAATTGGTGATGGGTGGGGTGGCCGCCTCGGGAGTGGCGATCTTCCTCCCCGACGCCGCTCCTTCGATCCCCCAGTCACCTTGGGTGTACTTGCCGGTGATGGGGTTGGCGGCGATCGTCGCCGGCGCCTTGTGGGGTGTGATTCCGGCCCTCCTCAAGTCGGCCCTCGGGGTCAACGAGATCATCACGACTCTGATGTTCAACTACATCGCCATCCTCACTTACCAGTACCTGTTCACGGACCCGTGGAAGGATCCGGCCGGGTTCGGATTCCCGGGCAGCGCCGAGTTTGGCGAATACGCCTGGCTCCCGGAGTTCAGCGGGCGGCTCCACGGGGGGCTGGTGATCGGGTTGGTGGCGGCGATCGCCATGTGGGCGATCTTCACCAAGACCCGTTGGGGTTACGAGATCGCCCTCATCGGTGAGAACGAACGGGCTGCCCGCTACGCCGGAGTGAGCATCTTCCGCAACATCGTTCTGGTCATGGTCTTCTCGGCCGGCCTGGCCGGTCTGGCCGGAATGTCGGAGACGGCCGGCCTCTCCCACCGTCTTCAGCAGGGGCTGGCGGTCGGCAACGGGTTCACAGGAATCATCGTCGCCTGGCTGGCCAAGCTCCATCCGCTCAGAGTGGTGGTGGTGGCGGTGATGTTGGCGGCGTTGCTGGTCGGCGGCGACCAGATCCAGATCAGCCTCGGACTACCCGCCGCCATCGCCCAGGTCCTGCAGGGGTTGATCCTGCTGTTCGTCCTCGGCGGGGACATCTTCAGCCGGTATCGGCTCGTGTGGACCCGACGGGTGAAGGGCTGAATCATGGATCTGGCCGTCTCGATCCTCTCGATCGCCCTCTTCGCCGGCACATCGCTGATCTTCGCCACCGTGGGGGAGATCCTCACCGAACGCTCCGGCATCCTCAATCTCGGACTCGAAGGCACCATGATCATGGGGGCGGTGAGCGGTTTCGCGGCTGCCTACCACACCGACAACGCCTACCTCGGGGTGCTGGCGGGGATGGCGGCCGGCGCCATCTTCGGGCTCATCCATGCCATCGCCACGATCACCCTCCGCACCGACCAGGTCGTCGCCGGGCTTGCCATCACCATCGGCGGAACCGGTCTGGCCTCGTTCCTCGGGCAGAAACTGGGACCGGGCGGCGGTCCGCTGGTGGGTTTGATCGGCCCTCGCTTCGTCGAGGTGCCCATCCCCGGTCTGTCATCCATCCCGGTGGTGGGGGACATCCTGTTCAAACGGGACCAACTGGTCTATCTCCTGTATCTCCTCGTACCGGCGGTCTGGTACTTCCTCTACAAGACCAGACCCGGACTCCACCTGCGGGCGGTGGGCGAGAACCCCCAGGCGACCGACGCCCTCGGGGTGAACGTGTTCCGGACCCGGTACATCTACACGGTCCTGGGAGGGGCGCTGGTGGGGCTGGGAGGCGCCCATCTCTCACTCGCCTACACCCCCGGCTGGTCGGAGAACCTGACGGGGGGCCGAGGCTGGATCGCCATCGCCCTCGTGATCTTCGCCACCTGGAACCCGGCCAGGGCGGTGCTCGGTGCACTGTTGTTCGGGGGAGTCAACGCCATCCAGTTCCGGCTCCAGGCCGAGGGAACCACGATCTCGGCCAACCTCCTCAACATGACCCCGTACATCCTCACCGTCGTAGTGCTGGTGGCCGTGACCTACCTGGAGGCCTTCCGCAAGCGGGTGGGAGCACCCGCCGCCCTCGGCCTGCCCTACAACCGCGAGGAGCGGACCTAGCGCCCTTCCGGCCCTGGTTGGCTCTTGAAATCGTCTGGTAGCGTCATCGAGCACCGGTAGGGACCATCCGCCCCATCGGTGAGGGTGCCGCCGAGCCGAAGAGGCCGCGACCCGCCAGGGCGACTAGAGGAAGGAGACGGACCACCCATGGTGGAGACGTTTGGCGCCGCCTCTCACTCCGAGGTGCTCCAATTGGTCGTCCAGATCGCTCTGCTGCTGGCCGCCGCCCGCCTGTTCGGCGGGATCTCCCAGCGCCTCGGCCAGCCGGCGGTTGTCGGCGAGATCCTGGCCGGGGTGGTGCTGGGACCAACCTTGCTCTCCCGCTTGATCCCGGCGGTGGGGCGATGGGTGATACCCCAGACCGAGGTGCAGGGGCATCTCCTCGAGGTCGTCTCTCTGATCGGCGCCATGCTCCTGCTGGTGGTGACCGGGCTCGAGACCGACCTCGGCTTGATCAGGCGCCGGATCAAGATCGCCCTGGGGATCGCCACCGGCGGGTTGCTGGTGCCATTCGCCAGCGGTCTTCTCCTCGGCTGGTACCTGCCCGCCGACCTCTTGTCGGACCCCGCCCAGCGCACGGTGTTTGCGCTCTTCGTGGCGACCGCCCTCTCCATCTCCGCCATCCCGGTGCTGGCCAAGGTGCTGATGGACCTGGGTTTGATGCGTCGGGAAATCGGTCAGACGATGCTCGCCGCCGGGATGATCGACGACCTGACCGGTTGGACGTTGCTCGGGATCGTGACCGCCCTGGCCGGTGCGGCTTCGCTCAGTCCGAACACGGTGGTGATCACGGTCGTCGAAGTTCTGGTATTCGCCCTGGCCACCGCCACCATCGGCCGGTGGTTGGTGGACAAGAGCCTGGCACTCGTACAGGACAGGTTCCGTGGCCCTGACCTGGAGCTCACCCTGGTGATCGTGATGGCCTTCGGCTGGGGCGCCTTCAGTCAGGCTCTGAATCTGGAACCGGTGATCGGTGCATTCGCCATCGGCATCTTGTTCGGGCGGCTCCCCCGGCTCCCGGTGGATGCCGTTCACAAGCTGGAGAGCATGGCCCTCGCCGTCTTCGCCCCGATCTTCTTTGCAGTTGTCGGGCTCAAGGTCGACTTCGTGGCGATTCTCGAGCCGCGCCTTCTCGCCATCACCCTGGTAGTGATCGTGGTGGCCACGATGGGCAAGGTGGTCGGGGCCTACGCCGGCGCCCGCCTCCTGTCCGGCCAGGGGCACTGGCCAGCGCTGGCCTACGGCGCCGGTCTCAATGCCCGGGGGGCGCTTGAGATCATCATCGCCACCATCGGTCTCTCACTCGGGATCCTCTCCTCGGAGATGTTCTCGATCATCGTGGTGATGGCGGTCGTGACCTCGTTGATGGCTCCGTTTGGATTGCGCTTCTGTCTGCGCAGGATCGAGCCCGAGGCCGACGAGGTGAGGCGCATGACCCGCGAAGACGCCCTCCGCGAGACGTTCACCGCCGGCATCCGACGGTTGTTGATACCGGTGCGGCCTCGCCCGGAACTGGTCGGCACCCAGCGGATCCAGGCACTGATCTCCAATCGGCTGGCCAACACCCACGGGACATCGACAATGCTGCTGGCCTCAGCCGACTCCGCTTCCCGTGATGTCGCCACCCGGTACCTCACCCGCCTCGGGGATCTCTTCGATCATCCCGACACGAGCTCGCGGATTGTGGGTGGAACCGATCCGGTCAGTGCCATCCTCGCCGAAGCCGCCAATGGCTACGACCTTCTCATGATCGGCGCTCCATCCATGGGCTCGGACTCCGATAGCTTGTTCGGGCCCGTGCTCGACGAGCTCGTGAAGCTCGCCCCCTGCCCGACTGTCGTTGTGCGGGCGGAGGCAGTGCCGGATGATTGGGCGCCGGCCCGAATCCTGGTTCCGACTGACGGGAGCCCCGGATCCCGAAGGACACTCGACTTGGCGTTTTCGATCGCCGGTCCAGGGGTCCAGGTCACCGCGGTGCACGTGGTGACCCCCAGTCGGAGTGGCATGCGGACGGATCTCGCCCAGGACATCACCGCCGAGATCGACGCGGTGGCCACTCGACTCGATCATCCGATTTCCACGACGGTGATCGAGGCCGTCGACGTCGAAACCGGGATCCTCCGAGCTGTCGAAAACACGAGGGCCGACCTGCTGGTGCTGGGAACCAGCGTCCGGGCCGGAACCAGCCGGCTCCATCTGGGGCCGCGGGTCGAGTACCTGGCCCGCCACTCACCGTGTCCGGTGATCATCCTCAACGCCTGACACGTTGGCGCGGTCGGGCCGGGTCGGGTCGGAAGACCCTGGCCGCCTCGCACCCGGGATACAACGATGGCCGTAGGGCTCTAGAAGGAGGCTCTATGTCCAAGAAGTTCACCAGGGTCCTGGTGATGGTCCTGGGCGGGTTCGTCGGCGCCTACGTCGGATACTGGATCGGTCACCTGGCCGGTTGGAGCGAGAACGCCGAATGGCCCTTCCAGATCGGTGGAGGTGACGGCGCCATCGGCCTTTCGATCGGCATGTCGGTTCTCGGAGTGTTCCTCACCGGGCTGGCAATGTCCCTTCCGTCGGCGATGTCGGCCCGGCGGATCCTGGCCACCGGCCATCCCGCCCAGGCCACGGTTGTCGCCATCTGGGATCTCGGGCTCCGTACCTTTGGCAGAGGGTTCGGGCGCGGACAGTTCGGGTATGAACTGTCCCTGCACACCGATCGTGGTGACCGGAGAGTGCGGGGCATCCAGTGGCTGACACCCGAGGAGTTGAAGACGATGGTGCCCGGCGCCGAGGTGATGGTCCGGTGTGACCCGCACCGCCCGGATCGAGTGGCCCTCGATCTGGCCGTCGAAGCAACCCACCCGGTCCTGGTGTGAGGCGGTGACCGGCCGCTCGCACGGGCCGGTCACAAGGAGGCGTCGTGATTTTCGACGAGACGGTTGTGATCAACCGGCCCCCGAAGGTGGTGTTCGACCGGCTGGCCGACATCCAGGAGGGAGCGAGCTCCCCGGGTTCACCGGTCCTGGAGATGGAGAAGATTCCACCCGGACCCACCGGAGTCGGCACACTCGCTGGCGGGAGGTCGTCCGGTTGAGCAAACGGCGTTCGATGACCATGTGGAGTGAGGTGACCGGGATCGAGCCGGATTCCATGCTCGCCGAACGGTTCTGGGGCGGCAGCATGCGGGGCATTCTCATCTACACCATCAGCCCGCACCCGGCCGGATCGAGCCTGCGCCAGCAGGAGAGGCTGGAGGCAGTGGGGTGGCTCAGCCCGTTCGGCTGGGCTGTCGGCCGCATGTTGCGTCCCCGGCTGCACGAGCGACTGCTCTCCATCCGGGACGACCTGGAGGCGGCAGGCACACCGACGGCGGTTGGCGCCGGCACGCCGGATTCAGCCCTGCAAAACCCATATCGAGAGGAGGAGAGATGACGACGTCCCGCCAGCACTACGTCGACTGGCTGCGGGTGCTCGCAGTCCTGTTGTTGTTCCCGTTCCACACCCTCAGGGTGTACAACTTCGGGGAGGACTTCTACGTCAAGGGGCCGCACCTGTCCCGGGCAGCCGGATGGGTGCTGGAGTTCATCGACACCTGGCACATGCCGCTGCTGTTCTTCCTGGCGGGGGTGTCGACCTGTCTCGCACTTTCGAGACGCACGCGAGGCGAGTACGCCCGGGAGCGGGGCCGGCGTCTCCTCATTCCGCTGCTCTTCGGCTGGCTCGTCTTGATCCCACCGCAGACCTGGTACGGCGCCAGATTCAATTCGGGATACACCGCGTCGTTCTTCCACTACCTGGTCAGCGGTGACTTCCTCGAGAACCACGTCAGGGACGGCGGCGACTACTACGGCGGCTTCGGAGTGGGTCACTTGTGGTTCATCATCTTCCTCCTCGCCATCTCGATGATCGTGCTCCCCTTGTGGGGGCGGAGTGATCGCAGCAGACGGATCCAGCAACGGTTGGCGGCGATCGTGGCGCATCCGGCCGGGTGGGCCCTGGTCGCGTTCGTGATCATGCTGTCCGAGGCCGTTCCCGAGGTTGCCGGCAAAGGGTTCGTGTACTACCTCGTGTTCTTCGTACTCGGCTACCTCGCCATGGTGTCACCGGTGTTCGGCGAGCGGGCCGAGCGCCATGCTTGGTGGGCTCTTCCCGTGGGGGTGGCAGCGGTTGCCTGGTGGACCTCGGTCGACACCTTCCGGGATTCACTGGCCGATCCCTCGTGGGGCCTGCTCGCCGTCAATCTGGTCGGATTCGGGGCGCGCTGGCTCATCGTCGTCGGGTGCATGGGGCTGGGCCGTCGTTACCTCAACCGGCAGTCGCGCAGCCTCGCCTACCTGGCAGAGGGGTCGTACCCCGTCTATCTGCTGCATCAGACCGTCATCGTCGTTCTCGGGTTCTGGCTGACCCAGCTCGACACAAGTTGGGTGTTGCAGTGGTCTGGGTTGTTGGCGACCTCGGTCGCCGCCACCTTCCTCGTGTACGAGGGGGTGCGACGGGTGGAATGGCTCAGGTTCCTGTTCGGGTTGCGGTCGCGTCGACCAGCCGCGGTGGCGCCGGCGGGCGCCGGAACGAGAGAGGACGTACCGCAGCCCCAAGGGGAGCCCGCCCTCCGGTGAGGTCGGCTTCCCGGGAACGGGTTGGAGCTGGCGGTGGGACTCGAACCCACGACCTGCTGATTACAAGTCA
>DAIOGO010000094.1:0-10042 GCA_036745195.1 Actinomycetota bacterium
AGCAGGTTGAGGAGTTCCTCACGGTCCGATCCGTCGGCGTTGGCCGATGCCTCGGACGGGAGGATCCCGAAATCGGTCTCGGCCTTGTCGAGACCGGCGGCGGCGGAGTCGTTGAACGACTGGTCACCACGGCCGCCGATGTCGAACACGAGTCCGATCGGGTGGGCCATCATCTCCGTCGTGCTCGGGCCGGCGGTGGTGGCGGGAGCGGTCGTCTCGGTGCCCCCGGTGGTTTCGGTCGGAGCGGTTGTGGTTTCGGTGCTGTCGCCGCCACAGGCGGCCAGCACCAATCCCAGCACCGCAAACAGCGCCAGAAGGCGAGTAGTGCGTTTCATTGGTTCCTCCCAATGTGGGTTTTGGTTCGATGTAGCAGGCGTCCCTGCCATCGACAACGATAGCGAAGGATTACGCCACCAACGCCGAACAGGCCGTCACCGGCCCGGACCGCCTACTGGTTCTCGGCCATCTCCATCGGGGGAGTGTCGGGGGTTTCGATCGCCTCGAAGGTCAACTCGCCGTTCTCCTCGTCGAAGCCCACCAGAACGGTGGATCCTGCCCGGTAGTTGCCCAGCAGCATCCGCTCCGACAGTGGGTCTTCCAGCATCCGTTGCAGGGCGCGACGCAGTGGCCTCGCCCCCAATTCGGGGTCGTACCCCTTCGTTCCCAGGAAACCCTTGGCGTCGTCGGTCAACACCAGGTCCAACCCGCGGGTGGCCAGTTGCTTGCGAATCCGGACCAGCATCAGATCGACGATCTGCTTGACCTCGTCGAGCAGCAACTCGTGGAAGACGATGACTTCGTCGATGCGGTTGAGAAACTCCGGTCGGAAGTGCTTCTTGAGCTCCTCGTGGACCTTCTCTCGCATCTTGTCGTAGGTCTCTCGATCGTCGTCCTGGCGGAAACCGATCGACTTCTTGCGGAGGTCGCGGGTCCCCAGGTTGGAGGTCATGATGATCACGGTGTTCTTGAAGTCCACCGTCCGGCCCTGGGCGTCGGTGAGACGGCCGTCCTCCAGGATCTGGAGAAGTGTGTTGAACACATCGGGGTGGGCCTTCTCGATCTCATCGAAGAGAACAACGGAGAAAGGCTTGCGCCGAACCGCTTCGGTCAGCTGCCCGCCCTCGTCGTAGCCGACATAACCGGGAGGCGAGCCCACCAGCCGCGACACGGTGTGCTTCTCCATGTACTCGGACATGTCGAGTTGGATGAGGGCGTCCTCGTCGCCGAACAGGAAGGCGGCCAGCGCCTTGGCGGTCTCGGTCTTTCCCACGCCCGACGGGCCCAGGAAGATGAACGAACCACTGGGCCGCTTGGGGTCCTTGAGCCCGGCCCTGGTGCGCCGGATCGCCTTGGACACCGCCACGATTGCGTCGTGCTGGCCGATGATCCGTTCATGGAGTTCCTCCTCCATCCGGACCAGCCGGGCGGTCTCCTCCTCGGTGAGGCGGTGAACCGGGATCCCGGTCCATTGCGCCAGCACCTGGGCGATCTCCTCCTCGTCGATGACCCAGGTCGACTCGCCACCCTCTTCCACGAGTCGCCGCTCGACCACGGCCCGCTCTGAAGTCAATCCCTTTTCCGAATCCCGGAACTGGGCGGCCCGCTCGTATTGCTGGGCCTGGATCGCCTCCTGCTTCTGCTGGCGGATCTCGACCAGCTTGCGGTCGATCTCGACGAACTCGGGGTTGTTGCCCGAGCGGCTGATCCGCATCCGGCTCCCCGCCTCGTCGATGAGATCGATGGCCTTGTCGGGAAGGAAACGATCCGAGATGTACCGGTCGGCCAGATTCGCCGCCGAAACGATGGCCTGGTCGGTGAACCGGACCGAGTGGTGCGCTTCGTAGCGATCCTTGAGCCCCAACAGGATCTGGATGGTGTCGGCGATCGAAGGTTCGGCCACCTGGACGGGCTGGAACCGTCGCTCCAGTGCCGAGTCCTTCTCGAGATACTTGCGATACTCCTCGAGCGTGGTGGCGCCGATGGTCTGCAGCTCTCCGCGCGCCAGCATCGGCTTGAGGATCGAGGCGGCATCGATGGCCCCCTCGGCCGCCCCTGCCCCGACCAGGGTGTGGATCTCGTCGATGAAGATGATGACGTCGCCCCGGGTCTTGATCTCCTTGAGGACCTTCTTGAGGCGCTCCTCGAAGTCTCCCCGGTACCTGGAGCCGGCCACCAATGCCCCCAGATCCAGCGTGTAGAGCTTCTTGTTGGTGAGGGTCTCGGGGACCTCCCCCGAGATGATCTTCTGGGCGAGGCCTTCGACGATGGCGGTCTTGCCGACGCCGGGCTCACCGATCAGGACGGGGTTGTTCTTGGTCCGGCGGGAGAGCACCTGCATCACCCGCTCGATCTCCTTGGTCCGACCGATGACCGGGTCGAGTTTGCGTTCCCGGGCGGCCTGGGTGAGGTTGCGGCCGAACTGGTCGAGCACGGTGGAACCCTGGCTGCCAGAGGTCGCTTCGCGAGCCGAACCGGCGCCGGCTCCACTCTGCGGCTCTTCGCTCTCGCTGCTGGTCGGGCTGGACAGGAGCTGGATGACGGTCTGGCGGACCCGCTGCAACTCGGCGCCGAGTTTCTGCAGGACCTGGGCCGCCACCCCCTCTCCCTCTCTGATCAAGCCGAGGAGGATGTGTTCCGTCCCGATGTAGTTGTGGCCGAGTTGGAGGGCCTCGCGCAATGACAGCTCGAGGACCTTCTTGGCCCGGGGGGTGAAGGGGATGTGCCCGGTGGGCGCCTGCTGGCCCTGCCCGATGATCTCGACGACCTGTTCACGAACCCCGCTCAGGCTGATGCCGAGACTCTCCAGCGCCTTGGCGGCGATGCCCTCTCCTTCGTTGAGGAGGCCCAAGAGAATGTGCTCGGTCCCGATGTAGTTGTGATTGAGAAGTCGGGCCTCTTCCTGGGCGAGAACCACCACACGACGAGCCCGATCGGTGAACCGTTCAAACAAGGCCAACGCCTCCTCGTGATTCCAATCGCTCGGCCGGAACTATACAGAAGGGTGGGTTCTACCTTCGAACCCCTTCCCGCTGGTCATCGGCAGGCGCCCGAACCGGCTGAAGGGTTTGCTCCCCGAGTTACCGGTTGAAGAGCGGACGGGTACCCTTTACCCATGCCCGAGCTGACAGAACTCGTCCCTCTCCCCCAACTGTGGGCCTCCATGGGCCGGGTGGAAGAACGATTGCTCGAAGCAACCACCTCCTCCGACCGGCGGCTCACCGAAATCGCCCAGCACCTCCTCACCGCCGGAGGCAAGCGGTACCGGCCGATGCTCGCCCTGCTTGCATCAGAATTCGGGCCCACCCGCGACCATCGCCCGATCGAGGCGGCCGTGGCGGTCGAGTTGATCCATGTCGGCAGCCTCTACCACGACGATGTCATCGACGAGGCCGACACCCGTCGGGGGGCGACCAGCGCCAACGCCAACTGGACCAACACGGTGGCGATCCTCGCCGGCGACTTCCTGATGGCCCGCGCCTCCGAGACCGCCGCCACCCATCTCAGCCTGGAGGCGGTGCGGCTCCTGGCGGCCACCTACGCCGAATTGGTCGAAGGGCAGACCCGCGAGCTGGGTCTGGACTACGACCTGGCCCACGGGATCGATGAATACGAGCAGGTCATCTACCAGAAGACGGCCAGCCTGATCCGGACCTCGGCCCGCCTGGGGGCGATGGCCTCGGACGCCGATCCGGAAACCGTCGAGGCCATCAGCCGGTGGGCGGCAGAGATCGGGATGGTGTTTCAGATCGCCGATGACGTGCTCGACCTGGTTTCCACCTCCGCCGACCTCGGCAAACCGGCCGGCTCCGACATTCGCGAGGGGAAATTCACCCTCCCGGTGCTCCGGGCCCTCGAAGGCCCTGATGGTGAGCGAGTTCGCAAGCTCCTCGGTGAGGCCCGCCCCTACCGGGACGCCGCCGTCGACGAGGTGATCGACATCGTCCGCTCCGGGGGTTATGCGACGGTGGCGCTGGCCGATGCCCGCCAACGGCTGGAGACGGCGTCCCGGGCCGCCGCCGCCCTCCCCGAAATCGAGGCGCGGGCGGTGCTGGAGGACCTCGGCTCCTACCTGGTGGATCGGGTCGACGCGATCCGGAGCTGAGCCCCGTCAAAAAGCCCTCCAGTCGGTCCGAGTGGCGACCGAATCAGAAGGCATGGATTTGCAGGCGTTCTTCAAGGACGCGATCGGTCTTCAGCGCAAAGAGATCGCAACCGCCCTCGAACAACTCGGTCAGGATCCGACTGCCGAAGCCGAGCTGCGACGTCTGACCCACTCACTCAAGGGTTCGGGCGGGACCTACGGATATCCCGAGGTCTCCCGACTGGCGGCAGTCGCCGAGAGTGCCTCCCTCGAGAATCTGCCGGCGGCCACCCTCGCCCTGCTGACTCTGCTCGACGACCTCACCTCTTCACCCGCCGTATCGATCCTCGTCGTGGACGACGACCCTTTGATCGGGCGACTGCTCGAGTCCCGGCTGGGCGGAACCGACCGGGTCGTGCACCTCGCCACCGATCTCGCCGGGGCGCGAGCCCATCTGGCGGAGCGAGCCCCGGCCGTGGTGCTGCTCGACCTGTTCCTGCCCGATGGCGACGGCAGGGAGCTGCTGGAGGAGATCGGCAGGGCCACTCCCGAGGTGGCGGTGGTCGTCACCACCGGCAGCGATGCGGCGGATCTCCGCAACGCCTGCCTGGCGATGGGGGCGGTGGCGTACGTCCACAAGCCGTTCCATCTGGAGGACCTGGAGAGACTGGTGACCGACATTCTCGCCCGCGCCGGGGCCGAGGCGGTGGGTCGGGGCCCGATCACGGAGGTCTATCGCGAGCTGGCCGCCTCTCCGCCGGTGGCGGTGGCGGCCCTCTTGGCCGAACTCCATGGCCCGGGCGGGCTCGATCTCCGTTCCGCCCCCGAGATCGTCGATGACATGATGAACGCTCTCGATGGTTTCCTGCCGGCGGAGATCGCCATCGGTCGCTGGTCCCAAGACGAGCTGATCGCATTCGCCCCCATGACCACCGAGCAGTTGCAGGAAGCCCTCGACCGGGCACGGCTCAAGGTGCGCAACGGCATGCCGTCTCGTGATGGCGCAATCGCCAGCTTCTCGGCGGGCGTCACCCCTGGGGGCACCGACCTCAACGACTCCTTCGCCTCGGCCCACCAGGCGGCCGCCACCGCCACCCGGGCGGGCGGCGACCGGGTGTTGGGCGCCCGCCAGGGCATGCGTCCTGTACGAGTGCTGCTGGCGGAAGACGACCCGCTGACCGCGGCACTGATCGTTCACCGCCTCGAACGCGAACAACTGGATGTCACCCATTGCGTCGATGGGTCCAGCGCCATCGACGTCGCCAGCGCCGAAACCTTCGAGTTGGTGATCCTCGACATCCAGATGCCTGGTGTCGATGGGTTCGGCGTTCTCGAGACTCTCCGCAGCCGCCACGAATACGCCCACACGCCGATCGTGATCCTGACGGCGGTCGGCAGCGAACGAGACGTCGTGCGCGGGTTCGACCTCGGCTGCGACGACTACATCCTCAAACCTTTCTCCCCGGCCGAATTGACGGCACGCGTCCGCCGGTTCACGAGGCAATAGGATGCACCCGGTGAAGTTCCTCTTCTGCGACGACGATCCGGTGATCCGGTACCTGCTGGAAGTTCTTCTCTCCAAGCGCGGTGGGCACGACATCGTGTCGGTGGCCGATCCCCGCCAGGTCGTCGAGGAAGCCCTCGCCTCCAAGCCGGACATGATCCTGCTCGACTACGTCATGCCCGGCCTCACCGGCATGGAGGTCGTGGAGCAGCTGCGCCAAAGGGAGGAGACCAGGACCATCCCGGTCGTGTTCCTGACGGGCCGCTCTGATGTGGCCGACGTGGCGTCACTCGATGCGCTCGGGATCAAGGGTGTCGTGGAGAAGCCGTTCGACACCGCCACCTTCATCGACCGCCTGCTGGCGATGGCGGAACGCAACCCCGCCGGCGCTTGACCACCGGCGGTCCCGGCCGACTGGGATCACACGATCGATCCCGGAGCCCCAGTGGCCGTACCCAACGCGAAACAATCCGAACACACCCCGGTACCTCCCACCCGGCAGCTTGGTCCGGGACTAGCCGTGAAACCTCTCGACTTTCGGGTTCCGGCCAAGTTCGCTCCTGGATTCCTCACCGCGTTCGAGGAACTCCATCAGGGCTTCGCGGGATTGCTGTCAGACAGCTTCTCGCGGGAACTGCACACGGCGGTGCAGGTGCGGCATCTCAGCACCGAGCAGCTCTCCTACGACACCTACGTCCGCTCGATGCCCAACCCCAGCCTGCTTACCATTCTGGAGCCGGCCCCGCTGCCGGGCAGCGTCATCTTCGAGCTGAGCACCCAGCTCGGCCTGGTGATGGTGGATCGCCTGTTGGGTGGGCCCGGGCGGCCGGTGGCACCTCGACCCCCCACACAGCTCGAGCAGACGTTGCTGGGCGGCCTGACCCGTCACCCGCTGGCGGCGCTGCGGGAGGCCTTCACGGAGCTGGTGGATCTGCAGCCCCGCCTGCTGACGACCGAGACCAACCCCCAGGTCGCCCACATCGCCGCACCGACCGATACCGTGCTCGTCCTCACCTTCTCCGTCATCGGCAACTCCGGCGAGCCGGGCTTGCGCGGACTTCTCAGCCTGTGCTATTCGCCGGCCACGGCCGGCGCAATCCGCGACCTGGCCACGGCCCCGAGCCGGACCGCGGCCCGACCTCAGGCCGGACCGCTGGGGGCAGCCACCGCCGAGGCGGCGGTCGAACTTGCCCTTCGCACTGTTCCCACGTTCATGCCGGCGTCCGAGATCCTCCAGATCAGGCCCGGCGATGTCGTGATGCTCGATCACAAGGTGGCCGAGCCCCTGGTGGGTCTGGTGGAGGGGATCCCCTTCATGCGGATGGCCATCGGCCGACGGGACGGAGAGCTGGCAACTCGATTGGAGCGATGGAATGACCGCTGAACTCGACCTCCTGGGTGTCCTCGACGCCACCGTTCAGGCGGGCGCCCAGAAGCTCGGCTCGTTGCTCGGCTCACAGGTCGCCTTTGAACCGGCGGCGGAGGATGTCCTCCCCGAGAACCTCCCCCCGACCCATGTGGTGTCGCTGCTGCGCGGCGAACCGACCCGCCTCCTTCTCGTCCAGAGTGAGGCCACCGGCGCCGGCGACAACGATCTTCTCCCGACCCTGGCCGGCGCCATCGGCCAACTGGTCGGAGCCGAAGAGCCGGAAACCGTGGACGGCCCGGCCGCTGCCGATCCCGGTGACCACATCGTGGTCTGGGACGGCGCCATCGGTGAAGTCCCGGTCCGGCTGTACTGGATCATCCCCAGCAGCTGCGCCGCAGAACTGGCCCTGCCCGACGTCGCCACCCCGACCGGCATACCGGAAACCGGAGGTTTGGGTCGCCTGGCCGACGTGATGCTGGAGGTCACCGTAGAACTGGGCCGCACCACCGTTCCGATCGGTGAGTTGCTGGCGCTCGACGACGGCGGCGTGATCAAACTGGGTCAACCCGTGACCCACCCGGTGGACCTGCTGGTCAACGGCCTGGCCACCGCCCGGGGCGAGATCGTGGTGGTCGAAGGCCGGTTGGGCGTTCGGATCACCGAACTGATCGGCTGAAGCCGGCCCCCCGCCCCCCTTCCTCCTGTTCCCTATCCCGTGTCACAGCATCCGTAGGTCCGGAGCAGGCCTCGACGTCATCCGGACCGATGGGTGAAACCGGACCGGGACGACCACCAGGATGCGGTCGTTCGCCCCCGAGCGAGAGTGCCACAGCCCACCACCGAGCAGGGACGCAGCCCGCTCCGCCACATGGAATCCGAGGGATGCCGCCGGGGCATCACCCGACACCATGACCACTTCGATCATCGCCATTCCTCCCTCGACCTTCCCCCCGCACCGCACCTGGTCTACAGCACCGGCGCCCAACTCGGCGAGTCCACCGAGCAAGGCGGTCACGAGTTGGGGCGGGGCACACAGAGTCGGGAGATCGGACTCGACCCTCCAGGCGCCCGGCGTGGTCCCGGCCAGCAGGTCTGCGAGGAGGTCCCCGACCGCACAGGGGGCCGGCTCCTGGGCCGCCATCCCCGACAGGCGGGCCAGCCGGGCGATGGCCTCCACAACCCGGTTCGGCGGGATCTGCTCGGCTACATCGCCGAGGGTGAGCATGTCGGCACGGGCGGAGTCGAGGGCTTCACTCATCACATCCACCTGCTGCCGAAGGGCCTCGAGCTCGATCTCCTGGAGACCACCGAGGTGGACTGCAGTAGGGGTGGGGGTTGGCGGATTGGTCCGTAGCCACAACACCAGCACAGCTGCGAGTCCGAGGGCGGCCACCAGGAACTGAGCCGACACCCGCCATGTGAGAAGCCCTGCTGCCACCAAACCGATGACGGGCAACCAAATCCTGACGCTTCCTTGCATTGGCACTCTGCGACTCCATTCGCCGAGGTTCGTTGTCTCCTCACGTCGGCCGGCCACCACCCCTCTCAAGCAACCACCTCCTGGTATTCCGCCCCTTTCTCAACCGGGTCGGCGGCCGACTGGTCTGGCATGTCCGATCAAGCCGTGGCCGACCCGGAGCCGGCCGTCGACGTCGATGTCGTCGGTGACGGTGAAACCGCTCCCGTCCAGGAAGCACCGGCCGCCGCGCCCCGGACCGTCTCGTCGGGCACGAAGATCATCGCCCTCTGGCTGCCGATGGCCGCCCGCCGCCGGTTGCTCGACTACGACGTCGATCTCGTGGAGACGATCGAAGACACTCCCCAACTCGTGATCGCATCCACCCGCGGCCCAGAAGCCCGGCTCGATGCGATCAAAGAATTCGTCAAGGCCGGCATCCCGGTGGTGGTGGTGTCGCATCCCGGTGGTGAGCCGGTCGCGAGACAACTGATTTCGATGGGGGCGATGACAGTGGTCGCCGAGGGATTCGAGGCCCGCGCCATTCGGGTGGTGACCGGCGAATCCGATGAACAACTGGTCGACACCTACCGCAGTGATCTGGAGGCGCCGGCCGACGGAAGCCCCGTTTCCGTCGACTCGGTGACAGGGTTGCCCGGCAAGAAACAGCTCGAGGGGCGCCTGGTCCAACTCGGAGCCGACGGCGGCATTCCCCGCCTGATGCTCACCGAGCTCATCGGGAGCGAGGTCTTGACCGGGCTGGGACCGGTCGGCGCCGGCGCCATACGACGACGGCTGGCCAACGACATCGTCGCAGTCGTCGATCACCGCCGGTGCGAGGTGTTCGATCTCGGCAGTGGGTGTTTTGCCGTCCTCTCACCCGATCTTCCCCTGATCGAGGCCGTCGAGGTGGCAGAAGGCATCTCGAACCTCGCCTCCACCTTTGCACCCCTCGGCAAGCCGATCCGGATGGCGGTCGGCTCGGCCGGCCCGGAGTGCGGCGTCGATATCGCCGGACTGATGGCCATCACCCAACGGGCGCTGGGCGAGGCACGGAGTGAGGAACCTCCCTATCGGGATGCCGCCGACCTGGGCGGCCACTCCGCCGGGGCGATCGAGCTGGCAACCGCCTTGGCCCTGGCCGATGCCGTCGACGAGCTCGATCCTTCCGGAGCCCACAGCGTACGCGTGAGCGACCTCGCCGCCCGGATCGCCCGCCACCTCGGTCTCGGCTCTGCCCAGGCGGCCACCATCGGGTTGGCGGCTCGCCTCCATGACATAGGCAAACTGCGGTTTCACGGTGGCGGTTTCGAAGAGACCGCCGGCGATCATGCCACTTGCCGCCTCGAGCATGCCGCCGGTGGCGAGGCGTACGTCCGACCGGGAGGTGGTGTCGACCTGGCCGACATGATCGCCATGCACCATGCCCATTGGGATGGCACCGGTATCCCCGAGGGTGTTTCCGGCGAGCAGATCCCGCTCGGGGCGCGGATCATCGCAGTCGCCGATCGCATCGACCGCCTGCATCCCGGTCTCGACGCCGACACCGATGTCGCTTCGGGCCTCGAGCCCCTGGCCGGGACGATCCTCGACCCAGACCTGGTCCGAGCGGCCCTAGAGCTGTTCTAGCGC
>DAIOGO010000095.1:0-8439 GCA_036745195.1 Actinomycetota bacterium
CCGTAGCGATCCTCGAACGGCGAGGCGGAGGAAACCCGGTCGATCATGCCGGTCGCCCGAGGATGGCGGCCGCCGCCTGGACGTCCCTCCCGATCTGGGCGACCAGCGCCTCGACCCCGTCGAAGCGGACCTCGGGTCTGATCCGTTCCACGAACCGAAGCGTCATCTCGACCCCGTAGAGATCTCCGTCGAACCCGAGTAGGTGGGCTTCGACGGTCCGCCCGTCCTTGCCAAAGGTGGGTCTCACCCCGATGTTGACCACCGCCGGCCGCTCCAGCCCCTCCCAATGGGCCCAGGCGGCGTACACCCCGTAGGCGGGAACGGCGAGACGATCGGGGATGTGGAGATTGGCGGTGGGAAAACCGATCGCACGGCCACGGGCATCACCGTGGATGACCGGCCCACGCAACTCGAACGGGCGTCCCAACATCCGTTCGGCCGCCTCCACCTCGCCCTGTTCCAGCATGGAGCGGATCTGGGACGACGACACCACCTCTCCCCCGGCGGCGGTCACCAGGGAGACCGCCTTGACCTCGAATCCTGCCCTGGCACCGGCCTCGGTCAGCAGCGTGAGGTCACCCTCCCGGTCGCGACCGAAGCGGAAGTCGGCGCCCACCGCCACCTGGCGCGCCATCAGCCGATCGGAGAGAACCTCGGTGGCGAACACCGCCGGGGCCAGGTCACGAATGATCGGGAAGGGAAGAACCCCGACGATCTCGACGCCCAACCGCCCCAACAACTCCACCCGATGTTCGATCGACCCGAGGAGGCGCGGGGCACGCTCGGGGGCGAGAAACTCAAGCGGGTGGGGATCGAAGGTGAGGGCGATCGGGCACAGACCGAGGGCGGCCGCTCCCTCGACGAGGTCCTCGATCACGGCTTGATGCCCGCGGTGGACGCCGTCGAACACCCCGATGGCGACGGCGGACGGGCAATGGCTCCGCCACAGCAGGGGGTCGGTGGTCCACACCTCGGTCACGACAGCACCACCTCGGGAACCGCCCGGGCGCCGTCAGCCCGGTAAACGGCGAGAAGCTCCCCGGACGTGTCCAGCACCCGGAACACCGGGGGGGCCGCCGGTCCGGCGGGCGCCTCGATCGACCGGCCGGACAGCACCCAGACACGATCGTCGACGGTGACGGCGGGAAGGTGGGCCAGGCCCACCGTCGGCGGGATCAGGTGACGTTCCCACTCGGCCAACTGGTCGAGACCGAGCCCGAACTCCTCGATTGCCAGGGTCCCCACCCGGGCGCGGCGCAGGGCGGTGAGGTGGGCCCGACCGCCCAGCCGGGCGGCGAGGTCGTCCGCTAGTGAGCGGACATAGGTGCCTTTTCCACACACCACCCGCAAGCCGACGAGCGGATGTTCACCCGGCTCGAACGAGGTCAGTTCGAGTTCGAGGATCTCGACCGGGCGAGGGGGCCGTTCCACCTCGATCCCTTGCCGCGCCAGTTCGTACAACCGGACCCCGTCTCGCTTCAGGGCCGACACCATCGGCGGCACCTGCTGGATCACGCCGAGAAACTCCGGAAGGATCGCCTCGAGTTGGGCCCGATCGAAGTCCATCGCCTCTTCGTGGACCACCTCGCCTTCGGCGTCGAGGGTGTCGGTGGCCACCCCGAACCGGGCCACCGCCAGATATTCCTTCTCCTGATCCTGGATGTAGCGGATGAGACGGGTCGACCTCCCGAGGGCGACCACCACCACCCCGGTGGCCATCGGGTCGAGCGTCCCGGCATGGCCGGCCTTCTTGATGCCGGTCGCCCGCCGCACCGCCGCCACCACGTCGTGTGAGGTGGGGCCGGAGGGCTTGTCGATGACGAGGAATCCGTCGCTCACCGGGCTTCACCCCGCTTCCGGGGGTGCCGGGCTGAGGTGTCCTCGCACCGCCTCCACCGCCGCCTCGACGCTGCCGGTGAAGGTGAACCCGGCGGCGTTGTGATGACCCCCTCCCCCGAAGGCGACCGCAATGGCGCCGACGTCGACCCTCCCCCGGGATCGAAGGCTGACCTTGACCCGACCCTGGCCCGCTTCCTTGAGAAGCATGGCGACATCCGACTCGCGCGCCACCCGGACGGCATCGATCAGGGGGTCGGTGTCGTCCATGCCGATCCCGGCGGCGGCCAGATCGGCAAAGGACACCCACGACCAGACCAGGCGCAGTTCGGGGTCGAGCGAAGCCCGGCCCAGGACGGTGGAGGCGAGATGGAGATACCCGAACGGCACCTCCTCGTAGACGTGTCGACCGACGATCTCGGGTCGGGCGCCGGCCTCGACCAGGGTGGCGGCCACCCGCAGGGTGGAGGGACTGGTGTTCGAGTACTGGAAGCGTCCGGTGTCGGTGACCAGGCCGGCGTGAAAGCAGGTGGCAGAAACCTCGTCGAGCTCCCATCCCAGACCGGCCATGAGTTGGACACAGATCTCGGCGGTGGCGGCCGCCTTGGGGTCGATGAGGTTGAGCGTGCCGAACCCGGGATTGGAGGCGTGATGGTCGACCACCACCAGGGTCTTGGCCCGCCCGGCCGTTTCGGCCAGGACGCCGAGCCGGTCGAGGGAACCGGCGTCGAAGCTCATCATCAGCCCCGGCTCAGCGGGAACCGCCCCCGGCGCGACCAGCAGGTCGACAGGCAGGAACCGGTAGGCCTCGGGAATAGTGAATGGCTCCCCAAACGATGCGTAGACCCTCTTCCCTTGCCGGCGGGCCAGCCAGGCCACCCCCAGCAGCGACCCGAGGGCATCGCCATCGGGTCCGACGTGACAGGTCAGGACCAACTCATCGGCTTTGGCCATCTCGGCCACCACCGCCTCGAGGTCGAAGCCGGTCATTCTTCCTCGCCTCCGGTGGCCAGTTGACGCAGCAACGAATCGATCCGGGACCCCGACACCACGCCGGAGTCGACCTCGAAGTGGAGGGCGGGGGTGTACTTGAGCCTGACCTTCGATCCGAGCACCTTGCGCAACCGTGGCGCCGCCGACTGGAGGGCGGCCAAGGTGGCTTCGGTGTCGGCCAGGTCGAGGGTCGAGAAGTAGACGGTGGCGTCACGGAGGTTGGGGTGGGTGTCCACCCCGGTGATGGTGACCAACCCGAGTCGGGGGTCCTTCAGCTCTTCGACCACCTCGGCAACCACGTGTTTGATGATCGAGTTCACCCGTTCCATTCTGCCGTACTTGGGATTGGTCATCCTGGCTCCTCGATGTAGGCCACCGCGATCTCGAGCGTTTCCACCTCGAGGTGGCTGTCAACGTAGCGGCGGACCTCCTCGATCAGATGGTCGAGTCGGCCACCGTCACCTGCCACGAGGGCCACCCCCACCGTCGACCGCTGCCACGAGTCCTGGAAGCCGACCTCGGCGACCCCGGCCCGCAGCCGGAGACCCTCGACCAGGGGCTTGAGCAGCGACCGCTTTTCCTTGAGGGAGTGGGCGTTGGGGAAGCGCAACTCGATGCGCAGCGCCGCCGCCAGCATCAGGTGCGGGCGACCTCACGGATGACGAACGCCTCGATGAGATCGCCTTCCTTCAGGTCGTTGTATCCGTCGATCCCGATTCCACACTCGAAGCCGGTGGCAACCTCGCGCACGTCGTCCTTGAAACGGCGAAGCGAGCCGAGTGAGCCGGTGTGGATCACGACACCCTGCCGGATCAGCCTGACCTTGGCGTTGCGCTGGATCACGCCCTCGGTGACGTAACAACCGGCCACCGTTCCCATCCGGGGCACCTTGAACAGGGCCCTGATCTCGGCGGTCCCGAGCACGACCTCCTGGCTGTCGGGGGTGAGGCTCCCGACCAGGATCCGCTCCAGATCCTCGAGCAACTCATAGATGATGCCGTAGGTCCGGATCTCGATACCTTTGGCCTCGGCCGCCTTGCGGGCCTTGCCCTCGGGGCGAACGTTGAAACCGATGATGATGGCGTCGGTGACCTCGGCCAGGGTGACGTCGTTCTCGTTGATGCCACCGACCGCCGAATGGACGACATCCACCGAGGCGTCCTCGCGGGTGATCTTGGTGAGCGCCTCTCGCAGCGCCTCGACCGAACCGTGGGTATCCGCCTTGAGGATCACCCGAAGCTCGGTCTCTTCCCCGCGCAACTGGTCGAGCAGGTTCTGGAGACGATCCCGGGCAGTTGGCATCCGGTGCTCGAGTTCTTTGATGGCCTGCATCCGCTCGTCGGCCAGCGCCCGCGCCTCCCGATCGCTGGCCAGCGCCTCGAAGGAGTCACCGGCGGTGGGGACGTCCGACCAGCCCATCACCAGCACCGGGGTGGAAGGACCGGCTTCCTTGATGCGGCCGCCGGCGTGGTCCATCATCGCCCGCACCCGGCCGGCGACGGGGCCGGAAACGAAGGCGTCTCCCAGCCGCAGCGTCCCCCGCTGGATCACCACGGTGGCGGTGGGCCCCATGCCCGGGTCGAGCTGGGACTCGATCACCACCCCGCTGGCGGGTGCCTGGGGATTGGCCTTGTACTCCTGGATCTGGGCGATCAGGTCGATGACCTCCAACAGGTTGTCGACGCCGAGACCGGTCAGGGCCGAAAGTTCCACCGACGGAACGTCGCCACCCAGGTCCTCGGTGATCACGTCGTGCTCGGTGAGCATGGTCCGCACCCGGAAGGGGTCGGCCCCGGGCAGGTCGATCTTGTTGATCGCCACCACCAACTGGACTCCGGCGGCCTTGGCATGGCTGATGGCCTCGATCGTCTGCGGCATCACACCGTCGTTGGCGGCCACCACCAGAACGACGATGTCGGTGACCTCGGCGCCCCGGGCCCGCATCGCCGAGAAGGCGGCGTGGCCGGGAGTGTCGATGAAGGTGATCTGGTTTCCCCCCACATTCACCTGGTAGGCGCCGATGTGCTGGGTGATACCGCCCTGCTCCCCGGCCACCACCTTGGTCTTGCGGATCGTGTCGAGCAAGGTCGTCTTGCCATGGTCGACGTGACCCATGACGGTGACCACCGGCGGTCGCGAAACCAGCGCCCCTTCGGGTTCATCGAAGACGGCCTTGGGCTTGACGGTGGTGGCGACCGGCTTGGGAGCGGGTTGCTCGACCACGACCACGGCGCCCAGGGCCTCGCCGATCTTTTCGATCAACTCGGTGGGCATGGGTTGATTGGCCCCGACGGCCGCCCCGTTGAGCATCAACTGCTTGAACACCGCCGGGACCGGTTGCCCGACCGCCTCGGCGAATTCGGCCACCGTTCCGCCCGCCACGAATGAGACTATCTGCAGGTCTTCGACGGGCTCCGAGGCGGGGGGAGCCACCGCCACCGGAGCCGGTGCTTCTTCGACCTTTGCAGCCGGCTTCGGCTCGGGAGCGGGCTCGGGAGCCGGCTCGGGAGCGGCCGGCGCCTCGGCCGACGGAGCCGAGTCCGGGACGAGTGCGAGACGGATCAGGTCGGCGTCCTGCGGTTCGAGGCTCGACGAGGCCGTCTTCACTTCGAGACCGAGCGCCAGCGCCTGGTCGAGCACATCCTTGGACTCGAGTCCCAGCTCGCGGGCGAGCTCGTAGATCCTGGTCTTTGCCACTGACTATTCCTCTTCCCCCGACGAAACTTCGGACTCGTCGAGCGCCGGCTCCTCCACCACAGGCTCCTCCATGACGGGCTCCTCCATGACGGGCTCCTCGATCATGGTCACCGGCGCCTCCGGCTCGGACGACTCGCGATCGGAGCGGATGTCGATCTTGTAACCGGAGAGGCGGGCGGCCAGCCGGGCGTTCTGCCCCTCTTTCCCGATGGCGAGCGAGAGCTGGTGCTCGCTGACGATGACCTCGGCGACCTTGGTGTCCTCGTGAATGATGACATCCTGAACCTTGGCCGGTCCCAGCGCCTCGGCGATGAACTGGGCCTTGTCGTCGCGATGCTGCACCACGTCGACCTTCTCGCCGCGCAACTCGTTGACCACCTGGCGCACCCGCGACCCGCGGGCCCCAACACAGGCGCCCTTGGGGTCGACGTGGGCATCGTGGGAGGTGACGGCGATCTTGGTGCGATGCCCGGGTTCACGGGCGATGGCGGTGATCTCGATGGTCCCGCTCACCAACTCGGGGACTTCCAGCTCGAGCAGTCGGCGGACCAGGTCGGGGTGAGACCGGCTGACGACGATCTGTGGTCCCTTGGCCTCGTTGCGAACCTCGAGGATGATCGCCTTGACCCGGTTTCCCCGCTCAAGCCGTTCGTAGGGGATCCGCTCGGAGCCGGGCATCACCGCTTCGGCATCACCCAGGTCGAGGATCACGAAGCGGTTGTCGACCTGCTGGACGATCCCGGTGATGAGATCGCCCTCCCGGCCCTCGTACACGTCGAAGACCTGGTCGCGCTTGGCCTCACGCAGGCGCTGGGCGATGACCTGTTTGGCGGTCTGGGCGGCGATGCGGCCGAAATCGTCGGGGGTGTCCTCCCACTCGCGGGTGACATTGCCGTCCTCGTCCAGTTCCTGGGCGTACACGATGATGTCACCCGAGTCGGGGTCGATGGTGACACGGGCCTCCTCGGCCGCCCCCGGGCTGCGCTTGTAGGCGGAGACGAGGGCATTGGCGAGCGCATCGAGAATCGTGTCGACCGTCACGCCCCGCTCACGTTCGAGCAGCTCGAGAGCTTCCATCACCGTTGCGTCGATCTTCATGGGGCACTCTCTTTCTTCCCTGGCTTCGGCGCCTTCTCCCAGCGGAAGACCGTCTTGGCGGCCAGGACTTCGTCATACGTGAACCGTTCGGAGCCGGCGGGGGTCGAAATCTGGAACCCCTCATCGTCGGCGGCCTCCAGCTTGGCGGAGACCGAACGGGTGTTGTCCCCCTGTCGGACTTTGAGTTTCACCTCACGGCCGATGCTCTTGTGAAAATGGTGTGGTGCTCGCAGCTTCCGCTCGAGCCCGGGCGAGGAAACCTCGAGCTGATACGGCCCTTCGATGGTCTCTTCCTGGTCGAGGAGACGGGAGAGTCCCTCACTCACCTGGGCGATCAGATCGAGATCGAGCGGACCTTCACCATCGATGACAACCCGCAACGTGCGCGCCCGGCCGGCACCGGACAACTCCAGGTCGTCCAGTTCGAGTCGCTCCGCTGCGAGCCATGGCTCGATCAGCTTGCGCAGGTCGGTGTCTTCGTGCGTTGTCATCATGTGTTGTGTTTGGCTCTTGGCCTTGTTCTCATCGCTACCCGGGCGGGTCGGAACCGACCTCACGGCCGGCGAATCTGGTCCCGACACACCAGAGGTGGGCTGGGCGCCCACCTCGCAGTAGCGTCCTTGAATTTTCCGCCCCCCAACTATAGCCCTCCCGCCGGGGCTCAGTGCCCCCGCCGGAACTCGGCCAGGTAGTCACACAGGGCCTCGACGCTGGCCCGGGGCAGGGCGGCGTAGAGCGAAGCCCGGCAACCGCCCACGCTTCGGTGTCCTTTCAGGCCGATCATGTGACGCTGGGCCGCCCCGGCCAGGAACTCCTTCTCCAGATCGGCATTGGGAAGGGTGAACACGACGTTCATCAGACTGCGGGCTTCGGGGTCGACCGGGTTGGCGTAGAAGCCGTCGGATCCGTCGATGGCGGCGTAGAGAAGGGCCGCCTTGTCCTCGGCAGCGCGTTCGACGGCCTCGATTCCCCCCATCGCCTCCATCCCGGCGAGGACTTTGGCCATCAGGTAGATCGGGAACATGGGCGGGGTGTTGCCCAGGGAGTCCGATTCGGCGTGCCAGCGGTAGTCGAGATACTTGGGCAGACGAGGTGCGACCCGATCCAGCGCCGACCGGCGGACGAAGACCACCGCCATCCCGGCGGGACCGAGGTTCTTCTGGACTCCCCCGTACACCAGGTCGTACCGGTCCCAATCGATCGGCCGTGACAGGTAGTCGGACGACATGTCCGCCACCAGGGGGACGTCGACGTCGGGGAGGGCCGTCATGCGGATCCCACCGATCGTCTCGTTGCTGGTGACGTGCAGGAACCGGGTGCCCGGTTGCACCGTGACCTCGCCGGCGCCCGGCATCCGCCGGTAGGAATCGGCGACACCGTCCCAGGCCGGGTAGGCATCGGCCACCACCGCCCCGTCGGCCAGCGCCGCCTGTCCCCAGGACCCCGACACCACGTACCCGGCGCGCTCGTCCGGGCCCAACAGATTCATTGGGGCCATGGCGAACTGGAGAGTGGCGCCGCCCTGGACGAACAGGATGGCGAAATCTTCCGGCGCCCGGGAGACGGATCGTGTCAGTTCCAGCGCCCGGCGGTGGACGGCGTCGTATTCGGCGCTCCGATGGCTGAGTTCCACCAGCGACATCCCGCTCCCGGCGAAATCGGTGAACTCGGCCTGCGCCTCCTCGAGGACCTGCAACGGGAGCGTGCATGGTCCCGCCCCGAAATTGTGTGCCCGCATGGTGAACTCTCCTCGACGATCGTCAACCGGCATCGTGACAGATCGGCGACCCCGTTGCCTACTTGACGATGAACGAT
>DAIOGO010000095.1:8539-9749 GCA_036745195.1 Actinomycetota bacterium
GGTGCAGAGTGAGCGGTTGGTGATCAGGGTGACGTCCGACTCGATCGTCGAGTCCGGCTCCGACCTGCTGGCGGTCGAACGGCCGATCGAGCTGCGCCTGGGCGGGGTGCCGATCGCCGTTCTGATGTCGAGCCCGGGCATGGAGGAGGAACTGGTCCTCGGGTTCTCGCTCACAGAGGGCATCTTGCTCCATCCTGCGGAACTGGTGGGGTGCGATCGGGTCGGTGATGGCGACCGGCTCGAGTTACGTTTGGCCGAGGGGGTGGAGGTCGATCCGGAGCGGTTTCGGCGCAACGCCTACACCACCTCGTCCTGCGGGGTGTGCGGAAAAGCATCCATCGACGCGGTGCTGGTGGCATCACGGGCGCTGCCCCCCGGGCCTCGTCTGACCCCGGCGAAATTGCGGGCGTTCACCGAGGACCTGCGCAACAGCCAGCCGGGATTCAACGCTACCGGCGGGGTACACGCCGCCGCCATCTTCGACCCGGACGGGACCCTGCTGGCCAGCGCCGAGGACATCGGCCGTCACAACGCGGTCGACAAGGCGATCGGGGCTCTCGCCCGGGTCCGTTGGCCCCTCGGCGAGGTCGTCCTCCAGGTCTCCGGACGCGTCTCATTCGAGGTGGCCCAGAAGGCGGCGGTGGCGGGAATCCCGGTTCTGGTCGGGGTTTCGGCCGCCTCCTCGCTGGCCGTCGAACTGGCAGAAGAAACCGGCCTCACCCTGGTCGGCTTTGCCCGCGAGGGCGGATTCGTCGTCTACAGCGGTGCGCAGCGCATCATCGGGCTCTGACCCGGCGGGAGCGCCTCAGCGACCGCCCCGACCGGCGATCAGAAGCCCGACCAGGCGTTCGACCACCTCGGCCAGGCCGACCTCTTCGGTCACCAGGCCGGCCCGGGTGGTGAGCTCGACCATCCCCGAGGCGAGCCCCTTGGGACCGAGGGTTATCCGATAGGGAAAGCCGACCAGCTCGGCATCGGCGAATTTGACCCCGGGCCGCTCGGCGCGATCGTCGTAGATCACGTCGATACCCGCCTCGAGCAGCCGCCGATAGAGGTCTTCGCCGCCTGCGGCGACGGTCGGATCGTCGGCCCGGACGGTGGTGAGAACCACTTCGTGAGGGGCCACCGCCACCGGCCACACGATCCCCTTCTCGTCGTGGCAGGACTCGACCACGGCCGCCATCGACCGTTCCAACCCGATCCCGTACGA
>DAIOGO010000096.1:0-9738 GCA_036745195.1 Actinomycetota bacterium
CCGCCCGCTGATCCTGCGAACCCTGGGTTCAGGCATACACCACGTGTAGCTGCGACCACCGGTTGAACCTGAGCTGGGTTCAGGAATACACGCTGGGTCGTTCCGGGCCCACAGTTCGGGTCACCTGGTCTTGGCGAGTTTCCAGGCGGTGGGGGTGAGCACCCCGGCAGCGCCCGCCTTGATGAGGTCACCGATGACGAACGGGTAGACCCCGGTCGACACCGCCGCCGTCAAGTCCATGCCAGTCGTGAGCACCAGGCCCGCCACCCCGAAGACGTAGATCACCGCCGAACCGGCCAGGAACGCCACCAGCATGGTCGAGAAGGTGCGGTCCGCCTTGCGCTCGGCCAGCCTCCCCACCACGGCGGAGGCGGCCACGAAGCCGACCAGATACCCCGCCGACGGCGCCGTGAACGTGTCGAGCCCGGACTCACCCCCGGCGAAGAACGGCAATCCGGCCGCCCCCATCGCCAGGTACAACACCGAACTGGTCACGCCGGCCCTGACCCCCAGCGTCGCCCCGCCCAGCAGCACCATCAGGGTCTGACCCGTGATCGGCACCGGATTGCCTGGCAGATAGATGACCCATTGCGCCGACAGACCGGTGAGCACGGCGAACGCCACCACCAGCAGCGCGGTCGTGACCCGGGCGTACGGAAGTCGAGCGGCGAGCACGGTGGGGGCAACGGTCAGCAAAGGGTCCTCCTCGTGGGTCGGGCGAGTGTAACGCCGCCGTTCCGGCCGGGGAGGACACCTACCGCCAGGTTGTGGATAGGATCGCCGACGTGGATGGCGTCGGGACCCCTCGCTGGGTGAAGGCGGCCGGCGTGGCGATGATGCTGGCCGCCGGCAGCGCCGTGGGCGCCTGGACCATGGAGTTGCCGTACTACGCCTATTCACCCGGCCCGGTCGGTGATGCCCTCGGATCGGTGGTCGTCGACACCGAAGTCACCACCTACCCGACCGCGGACGGCCTCTTCTTCCTGACCGTTTCGGCGCAGGAGATCAATGTGTTCGAGATGGTCGTCGCCGGGTTCGACCGGGCGGTGGACGTCGTGCGACGGGAGCGGGTCCGTCCCCCCGATCTGTCCGACGAGGAGTTTCGTCAGCGGGGGCTCTCCCAGATGGACCAGGCGACCCAGACGGCGGTGGGCGAGGCGCTGGCACGTTTGGGGTTGTTGACCGATGTACGACCGGGCGGGGTCGAGGTGGTCGACCTGCTCCGCGAGGACGAACTGTTCTCTGTCGACGATGTGATCCTCGAGGTCGAGGGGACACCGGTGCTAGCCGTCACCGAACTGCGGCCTCTGCTCGAGGGTGCGCTGGTGGGCGATCTGGTGGAGGTGGTGGTGCTGCGCTCGGGCGACGAGCAGCGCCTGACTGTGGACCTGATCCCCAGCCCGGACGACCCGCTGCGGCCGCTCCTGGGCATCGTGGCGCGGACCCGTTATCCGATATCCATCGAGACCGGCAACATCGGTGGCCCGTCCGCCGGGATGATGTACACGCTGGCCATCATGGACTTGCTCAGCCCCGGCGACCTGACCAAGGGCCACATCGTGGCCGGCACCGGCACCATCGAAGAAGGTGGTGCGGTCGGGTCGATCGGTGGGATCCGGCAGAAGGTGGTGGCGGCGGAGGCAGCCGGGGCACAGATCATGCTCGTCCCCGCCTCGAACTTCGAGGAGGCGAAAACCGCCCCGCGAGATGAGATGGAGCTTGTCCCCGTCAGCTCGCTCGATGATGCGCTGGAGTTCCTGGAGTCCTTACCCCAGCTTTGAACCTGCCCGGCGGACGCGGCAGCGGCGCCTCGCCGTTGGTCCGAGGAAGTCGGGAATCGCCGGGCTCCCGGGGTATCTTGGAGTCATGCCCGAACCGATCCCAGCCGATCTCGCGTCGCGATCGTTCCGGTCGCGCCTGCGGGGATGGGACCCCGACGAGGTCCAGGGCTATCTGGCCGAGCTCGATCGACGGCTCACAGAACTGACCGCCGAACGGGACCGGCTCGCCGCCCAGGTGGCCGAACTGGGGGCCAAGGATCTCAAGCAGGAGTTCGAGACGGTCGGTCGCGAGGTGGCGGCCGTGCTCGAGGCGGCCCGGGAGGCGGCCGAGTCGATGCGGGCCCGGGCGGGAGCGGATGCCTCCCGATGGCGTTCGGAGGCGGTGGCCGAGGCCGAGGCGGAGCGTCGCCGGGCCCGGACCGATTCCGAGAACCTGCGCGGCGACGCCTGGACCACCGCCGAGGAACTGCTGCGTCAGTCCCAGACGGAGGCACAGCGGATCCTGGTCGAAGCCGAGAAAGAGGCGATGCGCCAAGTCGGCCAGGCCGAGTTGGAGACCCATCGGGCCCAGGCGCAGGCGCGGAGGGAATCCGAGGAGATCGTCCGTTCTGCCCGGATGGAGGCGGAGAAGCTCGTACTCGAGGCTCAGAGCCGGCACGATCAACTGCTCGAGGCTGCCCACCGCCAGGCCGAAGCCGCCCAGGAGCGGGCGAGGGCGCTCGAAGGCCGCCGTCAGGAACTCGGGAAAGAGCTCGAGTCGTTACGTGAAGCCCTCACCCGGGCCGAGACCGAACTGGACGAGAAACGTGAGGCGTTGAGTCTGTCTCCGCCGACACCCGATGACGCCCAGCCGTCTTCGCCGGAGTGGCCCGGTGGCGACACGGTGAGGGTGGTGCGGCCCGCCGGCGGGGGTGTGGCGGGTGAGTTGGGCTCGGTGCGCCGGCTCGACGGCGACCGGGTGGTCCCGCAGCCGCTCCCCGAGATCAAGGTGATCCCCGCCACCGAACTGGCCAAACGGGCCGGTGCCGGCCCGGGCGGCCCCAAGGACGCCCTGGTTCCCCCACCCGCCCCGGTGAAGACCGCCGAGGTTCCGCCGGCGGTTGCAGCGGCGACAGCCGAACCCGAGGCAGAGCCCACCGTCGAGAGCGAAGCCGTGGTGGAACCCGGCTCGAATACGGCGGTCCCAGAACCAGCAGGCGAGGAGCCGGAGCCGGCCGCCGAGGCAGCGCCGGGATCCGCCACCGACGCAGTCGATGTCCAGGAGCCACCGCCGGCGACCCCGCAACCGGTCCACGGCGACGTCCTCACCGAAGATGTGCTCGGGATCTTCGACCGGTTGCGGCACTTCGACCAGCCGACGACCGAGCCACCGTCTGCTCCGTCTCGAGACGCCGGCGAACCGGAGCCGGCTCCCGCACCCCGCAGAAGGATGGAATCGGCGCCCGACCTGCTGGCCCTCAGGGAACAACGTCTGCTCCCCATCACCAATCGGTCGCTCCGCAATCTCAAACGGCAACTGACCGACGAGGCGAACGTGGCTCTCGACGAGATACGGTCGGCCGAGGGCGACTGGCAGCCCGACGAGACGGGTCTGGCCGAGCGGCTTCGGGCCGATCTGGTGGTGCTGGCGGCAGAGTCCTTCGGAGCCGGACATGGAACCGCCGAGGAGTTGATCGGAGAGCGAGTGCCGAGGCCTGCGACGCCGAAGATTGATCCGGATGCGGTCTTTGCCGGCCACCTCGTGCGCGAGTTGAAGGAGACGCTGGAGGAAGGCAAAGCGGCCGGTCACGGCCCTCACCAGTTGGGGACCGTGGTTTCGCGCCTGTTTCGGGCCTGGCGGACCGACGAAGCAGAACGGAGAGTCCGCTCATTGGCTCTTTCGGCGTTTCACCAGGGGCTGGGGGTGACCCTGACTCAGGCCGGCCGGCCGATGACCCTGATCGTCGCCGGGAAGGGTTGCGCCACCTGCCGGGCGGCGGCCGAAGAGGATACGAGTCTCGACCACCTTCCTCCGTTTCACGGTGGGTGTGAGTGCATGGTGGCGGCCGGTTCGGTTTGAACCCAGCGGTCCCTACAATCCGCCCCCGATGTTCACCAGGGACACCTATCGCAACCAGGAACGGCGCCGCAGCCTGGTCCTGATCGCGGCCGGCGTCTTCGCCATCTACCTGGCCGCCAGCTACCTGTCGGTTCTCTGGACCGACTATCTGTGGTTCCAGTCGTTGGGTTTCGGCGCCACCTTCCGCACCAACCTGTTCACCAGTGCGCTGTTGTGGGCGGCCGGGTTCGTGGTGACCTTCGGGTTTGTCTGGGTGAATCTGATCGCGGCCAATCGCCTGGCGCCCCGTTTCGGGATCCTCGACCTGGGACCCGAGGAAGAGGTGATCGAGCGGTTCCGGCAGTGGGCGGAACCCTTCGGCCGGCGGCTGTGGTTCGCGCTCGCCGCGGTGATGGGGGTGCTGCTGGGGAGCGGGCTCAGCGCCCGGCGGGAGGTGTTCCTGGCGGCGACCCATCCGGTGAGCTTCGATGCGGTCGATCCGCAGTTCGGAGCCGATCTCTCCTTCTTCGTGTTCCGGCTTCCCTTGTGGGAGCTGCTCGTGTCGTTCGCCACCAATCTGGTGGTGTTCACCGGCGCCCTGGTGGTGGCGGTCTACTTCCTCAACGGCGGTGTTCGACTGGGGGCGGGTGGCCGTCCCGTTGTCAGGGTGGGCGTCAAGACGCACATCTCGGTCCTGGCGGCGGTGCTCGCATTGATCCGGGCACTGGCCTACCACCTCGATCGTTACGAACTCCTGTTCCGTCGCAACGAGGGATTCTTCGGGGCCGGGTTCACCGACATCACTGCCCGGCTTCCCGCTCTCAATCTCCTGGTGCTGGTGGCGGTGGCGGCGGCCGGCTTGCTCCTGTGGAACATCCGCCGCTCAGGATGGACTCTGGCCTGGGTCTCCCTGGGTGGCTGGTTGCTGGTGGCGCTGGTGGCGGGGGTCGCCTATCCACTCGTCATCCAGCGTCTCCAGGTCGACAACGATCCCTTCGCCCGTGAGCAGACCTACATCGAGCGGAACATCGAAGCCACCCGCCGTGCCTACGGATTGACCGATGTCGAGGTCAGGGCGTGGGCTCCCGAGCCGAATCTGGTGGCGGCCGACATCGAGGCCAACGCCGCCACCTTCGACAACTTCCGCTTGTGGGATCCGGACGTGCTGACCCGCACCTATCAGAAGAACCAGGAGATCCGCCCCTACTACCGGATCGACCAGGTCGACACCGATCGATACACCATCGATGGCGAGTTGCGCCAGGTGATGATCGCCATTCGGGAACTGGAGGACGGAAATGCCGAGATCCCCACGGACTGGCAGAACCAGCGCCTCATCTACACCCACGGCTTCGGGGCCGTGCTCAACGAGGCGGCGGTGGTGGGCGAGGACGGCCAGCCCCAATTCGTGATCCAGGACGTGCCGCCGGTGATCAACGTCCCCGACATCGTGCTCGATCAGCCTCGGATCTACTTCGGCGAGACCTACGACTCCGGTCGTTCGGTCATCGTGAAGACCGGCACCCGCGCCCAGGAGATCGACTTCCCTCTCGCCCAGGGTTCGGCCGAATACGAGTACGAGGGCGACGGGGGGGTGGAGATGGGCTCGCTGGTGAGGCGGGCGGGTTTCGCTCTGCGCTACCGGGATCTCAACATCCTCATTTCCCCCCAGATCCGCTCTGATTCCCGGGTGGTGATGCATCGCAACATTCGCGACATCGTCGACAATCTGGCGCCTTTCCTCCGTGCCGACTCCGACCCATATCCGGTCCTCGTCGACGGCGGAGTCAAGTGGGTGATCGACATGTACACGATCACCGGGGAGTATCCATACGCCGAACCGGTGGAAGGAGCCCAGGGAGACACCCAGCGGTTGCGTCGGGCCTCGGGCCTGCCGGGAGTCGGCGGCTTCAACTACATCCGGAACTCGGTCAAGGCCGTGATCGACGCCTACGACGGGTCCGTGGCGTTCTATGTCACCGACCGTTCGGATCCGCTCATCGCCTCATGGAGCTCGATCTACCCGGGGATGTTCAGCGAAGGGCCGATTCCCGCCGAACTGGCGGATCACCTCCGATACCCACAGGACCTCTTCACCCTCCAGGGCGAGATCTACCGCGACTATCACATGGATGACGTCTCGGAGTTCTTCCGCCGCCTCGACGTATGGCAGATCCCGGCCGACCCGTCGACCGTCTTGCGGCGTCCCGCCGAGTTGTTGTGGGGGGACTCTCCGACCACCGCCGACTGGACCAAGGTCGACTACCTGAAGCAGTCGCTTCCCACCTATCTCCTGCTCAGATTGCCGGGCGAAGAAGAGCCCTCCTATGTCTTGAGCCAGAGTTTCAGCCCGGCCGGCAAGATCAATCTCTCCTCGATCCTGGTGGCGGACTCTTCAGAAGGGCGATATGGCCGGCTCGTCGACTACCGGCTCGACAGAGGTTCGGCGGTCGACGGGGGCGGTCAGGTGGGCCAGCGGATCGAGGGCGACGAGGAGTTCTCGGCCCAGTTCACCCTCTGGCGCGGCCAGGGTTCTGACGTGATCCTGGGCGACATGCTGCTGGTCCCGATCGAGGACTCGATCCTTTACATCCAACCCGTGTTTCTGGCGGCCGAGAACCTGGGTGGGCTTCCCGAGTTCCGCAGGGTGATCGTCGCCTATGGCGACACGATCGAGTGGGGCGACAGCCTGGACCAGGCCCTCGGATTGGTGTTCGGGACCATCGCCCCCGACCCGGGCGAACCCACCGATGATGACGTGGCGGGTCTGCTCGAATCCGCCTCGGCGGCCTTCGATGCGGCCCGCGAGGCGCTGACCCGAGGGGACCTCGCCGCTTATCAGCAACTGATCGAGCGGGCCGAGGGTTTGATCCGCCAGGCCGCCGAGCAACTCGCCTCCACCACCCAGGCGGCGCTTCCCTCTCGGAGCCTGGGATGAGTTACGGCGACGAACGCGTCCTCCGATCCGTGGCTTCACCGATCGGTCAGATGGACCTGCTGGACGGTGGTGTCATCCGCCATGTCCTCGAGCCGGCGGCGATTGTCGACGCGGCGGCAGCCACCGAGGTGTTGCGTCTCACCGCCGAACTGGCGGCGGGTTCACGGGTGGCGGTGGTGGTGGACCTGCGCGCTATCGGGTTCGCCGACGACGATGCCCAGAGGATGTTCTCGACTTCTGATGCCGGTGGTGTGGAGGTGGCAACGGCGTTGGTGGTTCACGGGTCGATCGCCAAGTACCTGGTCAAACGGTTCACCAACAAGATGGCGCCTGCCCGTCCGGTCAAGATCTTCGAATCGCCCCTCGAGGCGCTGGCCTGGACCCGGGAGATGGTGGCCGGCTGAGCGTCAGGCGCTGAGCGGGATCGGCCAGGCGGTGTCGGCTGCCAGCAGTTTCAACTCGAACACGGTCTGATCGTTCTCCCGCCGGTAGGTCAACTCCCCACCCATCAGGCCGGCCAGCGTCCGGGACACGCTCAATCCCAGCCCCACCGACCCGGACTTGCGTCCGCTGTTGGAGGCGGTGCGGTAGGGCATGAAGATGGTGGCCACCTCGTCCTCCGGCACTCCCGGCCCGTCGTCGATCACCTGGACGTAGGTGAATCCGCCCGAGATCCCGGAGGCCACATGGATGTGCTCACCTCCGTAACGATCGGCGTTGGTCAGCAGATTGCGGACGATCTGACGCACTCGACCACCGTCGGCCATGGCCGGCGCCGGCCGCAGGTCATGGGTGACGTGGGTCTGCCTGCCTCGGCCAGGGCGAAAGGAACGGAGACACTCGGCCGCCATCTCGCCGAAGTCGACCCGCTCCCGGGTGATGACCAGGCTGCCGAGCTCCGACCGGCTCGAGACCAGCAGGTCGTCGAGCATCTCGGTGATGTCCCGGGCCTGGACGGCGATGACGCCGACCATGTCCCGACGATGAGGCTCGTCGAGCTCCTCCCAGGCATCGAGCAGTTCCTCACCGAACCCGAGGATGGCCGTGACCGGCGTGCGGAGCTCGTGGCTGATGGTGCTCACGAACTGTTCTCGCGATCGGACCGCATCCGCCAGTCGGGTGTTGGTGCTCTCGAGTTCCACGGTTCGTGCTCTGACCAGTCCTTCGGCCCCTAAGTAGGCGGCGTCGACCTTCGCATACATCCCGCCGATCACCGAACCGGCGATCCCCAGCACGAGCGGGGCGAGGTCGACGATCCACAACACCGGCTGTTCGGCGTGGGCGGCGGCGATGTCGAATCCGCCGCTGCTCCAGGTGGCGACCACCCATCCGATGACAGGGAACAGCGCGCCGAACGTCACTCCACCTGCGGTCCAGGTGGCTCTGAGTCTCCTTGCGCGTGAGGTGGCAGGCATCCTGGAGGTTCTCGTCGGCAGCCTCGGTGGTGAGTTTCACGCCTTTGCGGTGAAACGGGGATGTCCCTAGAGTCCATGGTCCACCGACGCGGGGTGGAGCAGTCTGGTAGCTCGTCGGGCTCATAACCCGAAGGTCGCGGGTTCAAATCCCGCCCCCGCTACGAACGAAGGCCCTGGTCAGAGAGTTATCTGGCCAGGGCCCCGTCGCGTCATAGGCAGCAGCAACCCGACCACGAGGAGCCCTGGAGTGGACTCCTCTGGACTTCGACCCCGACACCTTCGACATCGACGCCAACCTCGTGCTGCGCTCGCCGTGTCCGCTCGAGGGCTGGCGAACCCGGGTGGACGGAGACCACAGCCGGCGTGGACGAGTGGAACTTGTGGCCGCTCGGCAGCTGTCATCGGCCTCGGCGGTCGTCTTCGGTGTCGCTGAGAAGATCCAACAGTTCTCCGATGGTCGGTTCGTTCGCGCCGGAGTCAGGAAGCGGCAGATGCTCCTGGAGTTGGTACCGGTTCCGGCGTCCCTCGCGCTGTTTGATCACGTAGCCCGCCTCGGCGAGGTCGGCGACGATCGCATAGGCCGTGCGCTCGGTCACATCGATGGCGGCCGCGATATCGCGGAGGCGAACCTCGGGATTGCGGGCGATGAGCTGTAACGCCCGGGCGTGATTGGTGAGGAAGCTCCAAGTAGTTGCCATGAGAATCATTGTAACTCAATACCTAAAATATGTTGCAAGAGATATTTTTCTGGTGTAGGGTTACAGGTATGCAAAGGTTTCGAAGCGTCAGCAGACCGCCGAAGCTCACCCTGCGCACCGACGAGTTCCTCGTCGCAAGGGCAAACGCCGTGAAGAGAGGTTCGCTGTGAATATCGAGTCCAACAAGTCCGTGTCCGTTGACGAGCGCGAGGAGTTGGTGCGCGTACCGGAACCGTTCGAGGAGGTCGTTACCGAGTCACCGCCCGACGAAGCGATCACAGAGCCGCTGGCGCCCTTGGCTGATGATGTTGCCCATGTGGCGTCGGCTCGGGCGGAGACGGTTCGTACGGTTCGCACGACAAGGTTCACGCCGTCGGCTGTCGTGGCGTCGGTAGTCGCCATCACAATGTTGGTGTTGGGCGGGATCACCGTCAGTCGCGCCGGCTTAGACGGCAGCCTCGAAAGTCCCGTGGTCACCGTCGCAGGTTTCACCGCGACGGCACTGTTGGGGCTGATCGTGTTCGGCTTTGGAGCAGTGTTGCTCATCGCTGCGCTCGCCCGGCAGCGGCACGCGGTCCTGGTCCTGGGAATCATTGGAGGTGTCGCCGGCCTGATTGCCATGTTCGAACCCACCGTTGGCGGCGAGTCCCTGTCGCTAGGACGCGGGGTCGGCCTGTGGGTGGCGGTCGCCATGGCCGTGATCGTCGTTTCCGCGCTGTTGCCCACCGTGTCGCGCGTCAACACACGTGAAACCACCGACGTCATGTAAGGCCAGGTCGCGTCGGCCGCACCAAGTCGGCGGCTCACAAACACCATCACTCGATCTCGGAAAGGTTAGGTAAGGAACTATGAGCACAACTGGATGGAT
>DAIOGO010000097.1:0-7387 GCA_036745195.1 Actinomycetota bacterium
GGTTGCCTGAGCACCGTTCGCATCTTCTCCGGGGCGGAGCGACGAGGGTCGCTCAGGTAGATCTCGTGGTGTTTGCCCACCGTCACCAGTCTGCTGGCATGGATGAACTCGTGGAGCAGGGCGATGTTGGGCCCTTCTTCGGCATAGGGACCGTGGTGCATCATCTGGGCGCAGCGGCCCTCCCGGAATCGCTCGAGCCTGACCCGGTCGGCGACTTCCCGCCCCACCTTGGCGGCCGCCTTGACCATGACCGCCTCGAACCGCTCGGGGGTGGCCTCATCGGGTTGTCGGATCATCATCGTCCACTCCCATGAGTCGCGTTGCCGGTGGGCTGGGTCGAACGCCTCCAGGTCCTCGGCCCACCACAGGCCCTCCAGTGCCGAGACCTTCAGGCCGGTGATTCCCTCCCGCTTGAGCCCGATCACCAGTGGGTAACTGATGGCATAGAGGGCCGAGACGGCGTTCTGGTAGTCGGCCGAGGTCGAAGGGTCTCCCATCCCGTCGATCATGACGAACTGGAACTCGGGCACTTCCACCAGCACAGGTTGGCGGGGAGCCCGGAGCAGCGCAGTGTGATCCGGTTCGAACTTGGTGGCGGTCGTGGCGCCCATCTGGATCCCTCCTTGCTGTGATGGCGCCTCCCATCGTCGGCGAGAGCAGTCCGGCTGGAAAGGGCCGAAGGTCATGCCGCGCCCGGGCGGGTGGTCGACAGACCTCGCCCGAATGTCACCCGTACGGCCGGGTTGATACGTCTGACCAGTGACGGCGGCGATACGGGGAGACGAACAGTCGATGGTGAATCCCGGCGAATCGGGCGGGCAGGCGAGCCAGACCGACCTGGAAGCAGGAACCCCGGCGAGTGGGACCTCGCCGGGGTCGCTGCCGTTCGTGGCCTCGGCCTGGGCGATGCTCGCCGTTCTGTTGCTGTTCTCTCCTGCCCTGCTGGTGCTCCTCGGCTGGTTCACGGAGGGATACGCGGAAACGCCCTCCTCGGTCGACGTATCTCACCGGCTGCATGAGGTGGCATTCGGCGTACTCTTCACGATCGCTGCTGTCGGAGCGGGCTCACAGTTGCGCCACCCGGGTCGCAACACGGCAGGCTTCTGCCAGTTGGGGTTGACCCTGATCGCTCTGGCCGCCCTCGTCCACGGCACCAGTGGATGGGACGCCGGTCTCCTCCTCTACCTGATTCCCCTCGCTGCGATGTTGGCCTTGCGGCCACACCGGGGCACATGGACGGTCGGGGCTCTGTGGTGGGGTGCCCTGGCCATGGGGGCCGTCTTCTTGGTCCCTGCCCTCGGGGCGATCGAAGGCCATCTCGATCGCGCCCTGACCCAGGCCCAGAACCACACCACCCATTGGAGCGCGATGGCCACGTTTCAAGTGGTCCTCGTCGGTCTGGTGGTGATCGTCTTCCTGAGGCTGCCGGGGTACCGGCTGTCGGCGTTCACGGCGGGGGGGGCTGCCGTCTCCTACGGGATCGCTGCACTGTTGTTCCCTTTCGATGCCTCGTCGCATCGGCTTGCCTACTCCGTCGCGCTTGTCGTGTGGGGAGTCGGGTGGATCCTCCTGACCGCGGGCGCCCAACGGGCACGTTCGGTACGGCGTCGGCTCCCGGCTGTCGTGACCGTCGTGCTCGCCGTCCCGGTGCTGTTGATCGCCTCGGCAGTCTGGTCAGAGCTCGATAATCCACCGAACGTGCCGCACCGGCCCAACCCGGAGCAACCGGTCGTGATGGCGGCGGAGGTCGATCGGGCCACTTGTCTGTCGTGTCATGAGTTCAAGATCGGCGGGGCACCGATTCCCCCACATGATCTGACCGACACCTGTGAGGATGCCTGCTGGGGCGCCCGCACCGACTGTGCCGGGTGTCACCAGATCGACCCCCAGCTGGGTGGATCAGGCACCCAACTGGACGTCGATGCCGAGAGCCCGGTGCGTTGGGTGGCCACCAGGTCCGGTGCTCCGGTCGTGCTTGAGGAAGGCACCCTGCAAAGAGCCAGGTTGCTGGCGGCCGGGCCATGACGGAGGAAAGCGCCCGACCCCCGGTGTCATGGCCGGTTGCCGCCGGGGCGCTGGCTGTCCTGGGCATCCTGTCGCTTGCCTCACTCGTGCCGCTCCTGAGCCTTCCCGGTCTGCTTCCGAAGGGCCCGGCCGCGGTGGATCCGCAGATCGGCGACGAACTGGCGCTGCTCTTCAGTGCCGAGGTGATCGTCAACATCCAGCGGGTGCTCCACGCCGGCGGGATCCTGTTGTTTCTGGCGGTGGCCGTCGTCCTGATCAGAACTCGGCTTGCGTCTCCGATTGCCCCGCTGGCGGCGGTCACCCTCGCCGCCCTCGGTGCGAGTCTCTTCGCCCACCTGGCCGGGCTGCCGCAGGGCGACCTGCTGGAGCGGGTGGTGGGGTCGGTGACCGCCGACGCTCTCCCCGGATTCTGGAGTTCGGTGGCCGGCATCTCCACGCTGGCGTTCCTCTCCACCTTCCCGGACGGGCGCTGGCATCCTCCGTGGGGCAGGTGGTTGGTGGGTGCCGCAGTGGTGGTGTGGATCGGGAGTCTGCTCCTCCCCGGCGGGTTCCTTGACCCGCGAACCTGGCCGGTGGGTCTCAGATGGATGTGGCTGCTGGGGATGCCGGCAGCCGCCATGCTCGCCCAGGTCGATCGGGCCCGCCGCACCGAGTTTCGACCGGGGCGGCCGGTGGTGCTGTCGCTGGTGGCTGCCATCGGGGTGTTCGTGCTCCTGTGGGCGCTCCAGCCCGAACTGCAGGCAGATTCGCTCGATCTGGTGGTGGCCACGCCCCGGTTGCGGGCGGTCTACGCAGTGAACCTGCTGGTTCTCCTGACGGCGGCCGTGTTCGTGTTTCCGGTGTCGGTGTCATTCGCCATCATTCGCAATCGGTTGTTCGACCTCGATCTGTTCGTGAACCGGGCCCTCGTCTACGGGACCGTCACGACCCTGATCGGTGGCGTGTTTCTGGGGCTGGCCGCCCTGATCGTCGGGATTGCCGGTGGTCAGTCCACGTCGGCTTTCGAGAGCGGACCGGGGCTGTTGGGGGTGCTGCTGGGGACCGTCATCGTGCTCACGTTCCAGCCGGTCCGGAGACAGGTGCAGGCGGTGGTGGACCGGCGGTTCTTCCGCCGGCGCTACGACGCCGGGCAGGTGATCGAGCGTTTCGGACGGTACGCCGCCAGCCTGGTGGATCCCCGGACCCTGGAGAAGGTCCTCGAATCGACCGTGAAGGAGGCATTGGGGCCTGCCTACACCAGGCTCCATCAAACCCAGAGCCTGATCGAGGCCAGGCTCGAGCCATTCGACACGTCGCGGGTCTCGGACCTCAGGCACCTCGATTCACCGGTGCTCGAGCCTTTCCGCTCCAACGGGGCGGAGGTCCTGGTTCCGCTGGTGGCGGGCGGGTCGGTCAACGGCGTGCTCGAACTGGGCCGTCGATCCTCGGGCGCTCGCTACTCGACGTTGGATCTCGACCTCCTCGATCGATTGGCGCGGGCGGCAGGCCCTGCCCTGCAACTCGCCCATGAGATGAAGACCAGGGAGCAGGAGGCCGAGCAGCGGGAGCGGCTGAGCCACGAACTCGACCTGGCCCGCAAGATCCAGCGCGACCTCCTTCCACACCGAGTACCCGAGCTTTCCGGCTGGAACTTCGACGCCCTCTACCGGCCTGCTCGCGAGGTCGGTGGCGACTTCTACGACTGGATCGATCTTCCCGACGGCCGGTTGGCGGTGGTGATCGGCGACGTGAGCGACAAGGGGATCCCGGCGGCGCTGGTCATGGCCACCTGCCGGACCTTGTTGCGAGTGTCTGCCCTGGCCGGTGGACCCCCGGGAGAGGTGCTGGCCGAAGTCAATGAGCGGCTCCATCCCGACATTCCGGCCGCCATGTTCGTCACCTGCCTCTATGCCGTCCTCGACCCCGGCTCCGGGTCGGTGGTGCTCGCCAATGCCGGGCACAACCTCCCGTTTCGTCGTGCTCCACATCTCATCGAAGAGATCGTCGCCCGGGGAATGCCGCTCGGACTCATGCCGGGAATGGTCTACGAAGAGGTGGAGACTCACCTCGAACCCGGGGAGGGACTGGTGCTCACCAGTGATGGCCTCACCGAGGCCCATGACGACAACGGCGAGATGTTCGGGACCGCCCGAATCCGTGCCGCGATCGATGAGACCGGAGACACCATCGACTCGGTGGTGTCTTCCCACAACGACTTCGTGGGTCCTGGCTGGGAACAGGAGGACGACATCACCTTGGTGACGGTGGAACGGTTGGCGGCCGGTCAACCGCACCCAGCCGCCGGGCGTTTGATGTCCGTATAGCCTGGGGCCGGTGGAGCGCGTCGTGTGGGACTGGAACGGAACCCTGTTCGATGATCTCCACGTCGTGATCGCCGCCGTCAACCAGGGGATCGCCTCGCTCGGCCGGGCGCCGATCACGCTCGACGACTATCGCGATCATTACACGAGACCCGTCAAGGTCTTCTACGACCGGTTGTTCGGGCGGACGATCTCCGAAGACGAGTGGCGCACCCTCGACCAGCGGTTCCACGACGGATATCGTTCGCTGCTGGAACGGGCCTCGCTCCGGGCCGACGCCCTGGCGGCGCTCGAGTTCGTCTCCGGTCGGGGGATCAGACAGTCGTTGCTGTCGATGTTTCCCCACGAGGAACTGGTCCCGCTGGTGAGCCGGATGGGAGCCGCCGGGTTCTTCGAACGGATCGACGGGTTGGTCGGTGAGCCGGGGGGCGCCAAGGCCGGCTACCTGGAGGCCCACCTCGGTCTCCTGATCGGCGACACCGATCCCGCCCGGGTGCTGGTGGTGGGTGACACGCCCGACGACGCCATCGCCGCCGCCCACGTCGGGGCGAGGTGTGTTCTCGTCGAGTCGGGTGGTCATCACCGGGCGGAACTGGAGCAACTCGGGGTCAGGGTGGTGGGTTCGCTCCTGGAGGCGGTAGATCAGGCCTGATCAGCACGCCTCCTGGTACGGGAACAGGTACCGCACCACGATCGTGTAGACGACCCCTTCGTCGTTCCAGGTGGACGCCTGGTTGGCCTGGCCGAACTCGTCCAGCAGGCCTGCGATGGCGTCTCCTTCGATGGTGGTGCAACGCCACCCGGCGGCGGTCTCGGACATGTCGGCGAAGGAAACCTGGAGGGGCCACGGACGCTCGTTCTCGAACTGGGCATCCACCGGGATTTCGCGCAACCCGGCCAGCACTTCGATTCGTTCCGGCTGGAATTCCCCCAACGGCGTCCCGTTCAGTCCCGCCTGGTCGAGCACGCCGATCATCTCGCCCAGCAGGGCGATGCGAACATCGGAGAAGGTGGCGATTCCGAGCCCGTACACCGAGAAGACGTGCGCGCCCTCCTCGTCGAAGTAGGTGACGACGGTGTCGGGGGCATCCGCCACGTTGGCCATCGCCTCGTCGTTGCGTTCTTCGATGATGTCGGCGAATCCGATGTCCTCGGCGTACTGGCGGATGTCGGCGATGACGGAGTCGTCGACCTTCATCACGAAGACGCTGGGCAACATCCGTCCGGGGTACTCGAGGGTGGTTGCCCCCGGACCGTAGAGGGTGCCGTCGGTCATGAGGACATAACGGGGCATCCGGCCGATCGACCACTCGATCGGGACGAATCCGCCCTCGTCTCTCACCTCGAGCAGGATCCGTGGTTCCTCCTCGACCGGGGCGGCGGTGGTGGGCGGGGCGGTGGAGGGGGTCGAGGCATCGCCGCCACCACAGGCGGCCACCGAGACGAGCGCAAGGACAAGTAGGCGTTTCATGGGGGTGTGACGCCGGTCGGCGGTCAGTGGTTCCCGCTCACAACGCCACCCCGATCGCAAACACGCCCAGCGACGACACCAGGATCAGGCCTTGGAGGATTCCCCGCATCTTCGGTGTCTGGTTCCTGGCGGCGAATTGATGCCAGGCGGCCAGACCGGCGGTCACGGCTACCGCCGCCACCTTGACCGGGAACAACGGCGCGTCGAGGTAGTCGATCGCCATCCAGCCGCCGGAGAGCACCGACAGCGCCAGCGCCGTCCACGACAGGCGCCCGAATTGGCGGGCTACTGCCTGCAACACCGATCGATCTACCCCTTCTTTGCGGAGAGTCATGACTACGGCACCGAGCGTGATGAGGCCGCCCAACCAGACCGCTCCGGCCACCAGATGAATCCACAACACCATCCGACCCTCCTGTCTGGCAGGTTAGATCGACCCGGTCCGGGGCTTGTGACGGGGATTCGATGTGGCAAGCTGATGGAGCCGTCCAGGAGGGGAAGCTGTGAACGTCGAATACGAGCATCACGGTCGCGTCGCCGTCATCACCATCAACCGCCCCGAGCGGCGCAACGCGGTCGACTCCGACACCGCGGTCGGCCTGCGCGAGGCGTGGCTGCGCTTCGATGCCGACGGTGAAGCCGACGTGGCGGTGCTCACCGGGGCCGGGGACCATTTCTCCGCCGGAGCGGATCTGTTGTCGTTCGATCTCGTCGACCGGCCCGAAGGGTTCCTCGGATTCACCAGGGCGATCGCCTCCAAACCGACCATCGCCGCCGTCGAGGGCTACTGCGTGGCCGGTGGCCTGGAGATGGCCCTGTGGTGCGACCTGCGGGTGGCGGGGGTGAGTTCCATCTTCGGGTGTTTCGAACGGCGCTTCGGGGTTCCGCTGGTCGACGGCGGCACCCAGCGGCTGCCGCGCCTGGTCGGGTTGGGGATGGCGATGGAGATGATCCTGACCGGGCGTTCGGTGGACGCCGACGAGGCGCGAGCGATCGGGCTGGTCAACGCGGTGACCGACGATGGATCGGCGCTGGCAGTGGCACTCGATTGGGCCCAGCGGATCGCCCAGTTCCCCCAACCGACGGTTCGCACCGATCGGCTGGCGGTCCTCGAAGGACTGGGCCTGCCCCTGGCCGAGGGATTGGACCGGGAACGAACCCTCGGGCTCTCGGTGTTCGAGACGGCTCGCCGGGGAGCGGCCCGATTCCAGGCGGGAGCCGGACGGAGCGGACGCTTGGTCGGATGGCTCAGCCCGGTGCGGGTGGCGCCTCTCTTCGAGGACACCCCCGGCGAGGTGGTCGATCAGATGGCCGCCGAGCCAGAGATCGTCGCCGACTCTGCCGAGAATTTGCCGGCGGTGGTCGAGACACCCGGCCCGGTCGCCCATGTGGCCGAGGAGGCCCCGGTCGATATGGCATGGGGATTGCCTCCGGCTGCATCCGGCCCGGCCGTCCTGGTCATCCCGGAGAATGGCCCGCTCGACGATCAGTCCCGGCTGCTGGTGGAACGGCTGTCCAACTCCGGTTTCCTGACACTGGCCGTGTCGCTCCCCGACCTCGAGCTGGAGACCCCGGCGAGGATCGGGGCGGC
>DAIOGO010000097.1:7487-9454 GCA_036745195.1 Actinomycetota bacterium
TGGGATCGGGGGCCTTCCGGCTGGGGGCCGAGGAGGACACCCCGGGGGCGGCGCTCGCCTTCAAGCGGACGGTGTCGTTTCTGACCCGTTCGCTGTGAGAGGGTGGGATATCCCGATCGGGCCGGTAGCCTTGCTCATATGGAAGATCTGGTCTGGGAGGAACGTCCCGTACTCCTCCATCCGGCGGCGGTGATCGCTTTCGAAGGTTGGGGTGATGCCGGTGCTGCTGCCTCCGGAGCGGTGGACGTGCTGCTCGACCAACTCGCCGGGTTTCGTTTCGCCACCATCGATTGTGAGCGATTCTTCGACTTCCAGGTCGCCCGCCCACTGATCGAGCTCGACGAGACCGGCACCCGCAGCATCGACTGGCCCGACACAGAGTTTCACGCCCTGTCGGCGGCCGATCGTGACCTCGTCATCGTCACGGGGATCGAACCGCACGCCATGTGGAAGTCCTACTGCGCCAAGGTGATCGAGGTCCTCAAGGAGATGAACGTCGAGGAGGTGGTGACGCTGGGGGCCTTCATCGGCGAGGTGGCCCACTCACTCCCGGTTCCACTGATCGGCGTCAGCAACGATCCCGAGCTGCTCGAACAACACCGGCTGCTGGCCTCCGGGTACGAAGGCCCGACCGGGATCGTCGGGGTTCTCAATGACGCCCTGGCGGCAGCGGGTTTCAAGACGGTGAGCGTGTGGGCGGCGGTGCCGCACTACCTGAGCAGCCAGGAGTACCCGCCGGGAGCGCTGGCGCTGCTCGAGAAGACGATCGAGATCGTGGGGATCGGCCTCGACCGATCCGACCTGACCACCGCCGCCGAGGAGTTCCGGCGCGAGGTCGACGAGGCGATCGACGATCCGGAGATGCGCTCGTATGTATCCGAACTGGAGACCCAGGCGCTGGCCGACGAGACCGGCCCCGATCCCGGCGACCGCCTGGTCGATGAGATCGAGCGTTTCCTCCGCGACACCTGACGCCGATTGTCCTCAGCTCAGAGCTTCCACCGCCGTAGCCGGAGGCTGTTGGTCACCACCGACACCGAGGAGAAGGCCATCGCCCCCGCCGCCAGCATCGGATTGAGCAACCCCAGCGCCGCCAGCGGGATCGCCGCCACGTTGTAGAAGAAGGCCCAGAACAGGTTCTGGCGGATGGTGGAGAACGTCCGCCGCGCCAGCCGGATCGCCGACGGGACGAGTAGCGGGTTGCCGTTCATCAGGATGATCTCGCCCGCCTCGATGGCGATGTCGGTGCCAGTCCCGACCGCCATCCCCAGGTCGGCCCGGGTCAGGGCCGGGGCGTCGTTGATCCCATCCCCGACGAATGCCACCGTCTTGCCTTCGGCCTGGAGGGCGGCCACCCGCTCGCCCTTCTCGCCGGGCAGTACCTCGGCCACCACCGTGTCGATCCCCAACTGGGCGGCGATCGCCTCGGCGGTCCGCCGGTTGTCGCCGGTGATCATGGCGGTTTCCACCCCCATCTCTGCCAGCGCCTTGATCGCCTCGGCGGAAGTAGCGCGGACCGAATCCGCCACCGCCAGCACGCCCCGGGCAGATCCATCCCATCCGCCGACGAACACCGTCTTGCCCTGTGACTCCAGGTCGATGATCAGTTCGGACATGGACGGTTCGGTGGTGATCCCCGCCGCCGCCAAGTAGGCGGGCTTTCCCACCAGGACCATGACTCCGTCGACCACACCGCGGACTCCCATACCGCTTTCGGACTTGAAATCGGTCACCGGTCGGAGCTCGAGATCGCGCTCCTCGGCGGCCAGCGCCACCGCCCGCCCGATCGGGTGTTCGGAGGCCGCTTCTACCGAGGCCGCCGCCAGCAGGAACGCATCCGGGTCGGTGGCCTCGACGTCGGTGAGGCGCATCATGCCTTCGGTCAGGGTGCCGGTCTTGTCGAACATCACCGCATCCACCACCCGTGACCGTTCGAACACCTCGGCTCCCTTGAACAGGATGCCCAG
>DAIOGO010000098.1:0-9425 GCA_036745195.1 Actinomycetota bacterium
GATGCTGGCGACCCCATCGGAGTACTGGTGGGTCGTGCTGTTCTGGATCCCGGCCGTCGTCTTCCGCCGTCCCGCAACGGGGGTGCGCAAATTCACCCCCTGGTTCTGGCTGGGCCTGGCGGCATTCCTGTCCGCCTACGCCATCTGGCTGACCGGTACCGCCCAAAGCCCCTCCTGCCGGCCCGACTCCCTGTTCCAGGCCCACGCCGTGTGGCATCTGCTCTCGGCGTTGGCCACCTTCTCGTTCTTCCTCTTCCTTCGAACCGAGGGACGCCGGGACACCCTCGAGAAGCGACCGGTCAAGGCAGATACTGCTCGACCACCTGGATGATCTCGCCGTCCCACACGGTCAACCAGTAGGGGAGGGCGCCGCCGCCGTACCAGGTCCAGCCGTCCGGCTCTCCGCCGCCAACCAGTTGGGACCATTGGTCGACGGTGACGCCGACCGTGGTGACGCACGGGCCGGGATCGAAACACGCCTGGAGCACGACGGGCGCCGCCGGTGACAGGACCAACTGGCGGATCTGGGGGTTGTCGTTGCGGATGTAGTAGTCGTTTGGCACCGTCTCGTCCTCAGGGATCGCGCCGTCTTCCCGAGCGGCGACGTTGGCTTCTTCCCCGACGAACCACTGGACATAGTCGGCGGACACGACGCCACCTTCGACTCCAGTCACATATGCCAGTTCGAGTTCCAGACCGGGATCGACGATCAGGCTGAGGGTGAGCTCGGCCGACCGTCCCTCACTGTCCCGGGCGACCACTGCCACCTCGTTGGTACCTTCGACTCGCTCGAGCCGGGCGCTCCAACGGGTGGTCCCGTCAGCCAGGCTCTCGGCGAACACCTCGGCGTCTTGGATCGACACCTCGGCCTGCCGGTCGACTGTTCCGGACAACTCGAAGCGACCGTCCGGGGAGTACCAGGTGGTTCCACCGGTCACGGAGATGATCGGCCCGTCGACCGCCGTCTCCGGAGTGGTGGTCGGAACGGTGGTCGTCGCCGGCGGGGCCAGGGTTGGCGGGGCCACGGTCGAGGTGGTGGCAGTTCCTCCACAGGCGGTGATCAACAAGAGCACCACCGGGACCCGGATTCGGGTTCGCATGTTCGGCTCCTCTCGTCGGCGCCGCACGCACGCTCCCATTCTCGCGCCGATACGACGGCGCATCTCCGACCGGAGTTCCCGTCAGCGGTTCGGTCCCGCCCCGGCCTGGACCAGTGCCATCACGCTCGAGACCGGGTCGAGCGAATACCCGTAGGGAATCGGGAATGGTCCACCGCTGACCTGGACTTCGAGGGCTCCGATGAACTCGTCGCCCGACGAGGTGGCGAACCCGGGAGCGTCGGACTGCCAGGTGGTGAGGATGGCGTTGTCGTTGCCCGACATCCGGTAGACGTTGGCCTCGGAAACGTAGATCGTGCCCTCGCTGGCAATCACCGCGTAGTTGACCCAACCGTCCATGAAGTTGTTGAAGCCGTGGATGTCGGCCACTTTGGCACTCGGATACCGGCGTCCGGTGTTGTCGAACCAGTTGTGGTGGTAGGTGACGCGCGCCCGGGTCCCACCCGGGACACCGTTGACCAGGCTGACCTTGTCGTGATGGTGGAAGTGGGTCCAGGAGACGGTCACATCGGTGGATCCGTCGGTGATGTCGATCAGGCCGTCGACGCTGGCGTACATCTCCAGGTGATCGAACCACAGGGTCCTCGAGCCAAGCACCCTGATCGAATCCTCCGAGGAACCGGTGAAGGTCAGGTTCCGGATGATGATGTTGCTGACTCTCTTTATGTCGAGGCGGCCGACGATCGTCACATCTCTTCCAACGCCATCGATGGTGGTGTTGGAACCGACGTCGATGTCCTCGGCGCTGAGGTCGATCGTGCCCGAGACGGCGAAAGTGATGACCCGACCTCCGGGTTCGGCGCAGGAACGGAGCGACCCCGGGCCGGTGGCGGCGAGTGTCGTCACCGCGCAGGGAGTGGTTCCCCCGGTGGCCCCGGCCCCGTACCCGACCGGACGCCCGGAACTGGGCGGCGGTGGCGGCGTCGCCGGAGCGGTGGTCGTTGTCACCGCAGTCGTAGTCGTGGTGGTGGTAGCCGAGGCGATAGTGGTGGTGGTGCTCGCCGGGGCGACGGTGGTGGTGGTCGTGGCCTGGGTGGTCGTGCTCGCCGGGGCGACGGTGGTGGTGGTCGAAGCCGTTGTGGTGGTCGTGGTGGTGGGTTTGCCGGGTCGATTGCCCTGGCCCTGGCCCTGACTCTGGCTCTTGTCGGGTTTGCTCAGCTGGGCGGCGAGGACCCGGGTCCCCGAGCCGTCTTCGCTAGGTTCTGAGCTCACGGGGCCGAGGGCGAACGCCGCCGAGGCGATAAAGAGGCCGACGGTGGCGACTGCTGCAATTCGTCTGAGGAGCATGGATCTCTCCCTGGTCAGGAACCGGACACGCTATCTGTATTGGCACTAGTCACAAGAGTGGTTCTTGGTCTAGTCCCTCGATCACGTGCCTCCCCGGTCCTCCACCACAACCTACTCGGGCGCCGGCTCCGGCGTCGGGGCGCCGCCGGGCCTACTGTCGGTGCTGTGGTGGACCACCTGCTCGCCATCGATCTGGGGACCTCCGGTCCCAAAGTCGGGCTGGTTCGGGGCGACGGAACCGTGATCGCAACCGAGTTCGAGCCCGTGCCGGTGTCGATCGTTCCGGGCGGGGGGGCCGAGCAGGATCCCGACCTCTGGTGGAAGGCCGTGGCTGTCGCCACCCGCCGGTTGCTGAGCCACTCTCTTGTTCCTATCGAGGACATCCGGGCGGTGTGCCCCACTGCCCAGTGGTCGGGGACGGTGGCGCTCGACGGGTCGGGAAGACACCTGGCGAATGCGCTGATCTGGATGGACTCCCGCGGGGCGAGTGCGATCGCCGATCTGATCGGCGGCCCGGTCCGGCTGGAGGGTTACGACCCGCGCAAGCTCCGCACCTGGATCCGCCTGACCGGTGGGGCTCCCGGCAAGGCGGGTAAGGACCCGCTCGCCCACATTCTGTGGCTGCAGGCGACCCACCCGGAACTGTATCGGGAGACGGCCACCTTCCTCGAGCCCAAGGACTATCTCGTCTACCGACTCAGCGGGCACCTGCTCACGACTCCTGACACGGCCGCGCTCCACTGGCTGACCGACAACCGGGCGGCGGATCGCATCGATTATCACCCCGACCTGCTGGCGCTGGCGGGCATCGACCGCGCCAAACTCCCAGAGCTCCGCCCGGCTGCCTCGGTGGCCGGACCCCTCACTCCCGAGGCGGCGGTCCAATTGGGGCTGCTGGCGGGCACGCCGGTGGTGTGCGGAACCCCCGACGTTCACTCGGCGGCGATCGGGTCGGGGGCGGTCGCCGACAACGCCGCCCATCTGTACGTGGGCACCTCGTCCTGGCTGAGCTGTCACGTGCCGTACAAGAAGACCGACCTTCTCCGCAACATCGCCTCGTTGCCCTCACCCCTGCCCGGCCGTTATCTCGTCGCCAACGAGCAGGAGTCGGCCGGGGTGTGTCTCGACTTCTTGCGGCAGACGTTGTTTTTCGACACCTCCACTGACGGGCGGGAGGACGGCTACCGGAGGTTCGACGATCTGGCCGCCGGCTCCCCACCGGGAGCGAACGGCGTCATGTTCACGCCCTGGCTGTATGGCGAGCGGACTCCGGTCGAGGACTCCAACCTGCGGGCCGCTTTCTTCAACCTGTCGATCGACGCCCGGCCGGCCGACATCGTTCGGGCCGTGTTCGAGGGTGTCGCCCTCAACACCCGCTGGCTGCTGGGGGCGGTCGAGCGGTTCACCGGAGTCAGGCTCGACCCGATCACGCTGGTCGGGGGCGGTGGCCGGTCGGCGGTCTGGGCCCAGATCTTCGCCGACGTGCTCGACCGGACCATCGTGCGCACCGCCGATCCGGTGGCGGTGAATCTGCGAGGAGCGGCCCTGCTCGGTGCCCTCGCCCTGGGCTTCATCGACGAAGAAGGGATCGGCGCGTCCGTTCCGATTGTCGAGACCCACCGTCCCGATCCTTCCACCCGTCGGGTGCATGACGCCCATTTCGCTGAGTTCGTTTCGTTTCACAAGTCGAACCGGCAGAGCTACCGCCGTCTGCGGGTTCTCGAACGGAGGAGTTGAAGATGGACCTCGGGAAACTGGCCACCGGCCGTCTCGGAAAGGTGCCGCCGGCTCTGGTCGAGCCGATGTTCCGCCTGGCCGAGCGGATCCCGGCCGTGCGTCGACGGCTCGACCGCGAGTACGACGAGACCATCGCCGCCCTCCGGCCGGCCGAGACCCCGGGTCGGCAACCGCTGACCCGGTTGCCCGCCCGGGGGCTGCCCTCTGACAAGATCCTGGCCACCCTCACCGACGAGGCGGCGGCCGAGCGTTCGGGTTGGGAGGAAGGGTTCGCCTCGGGCGCCGTCTATCACGGGGGCGCCGACCACATCGATCTGGTCGACCGGGCGTATGTGATCCATTCCCAGGCCAACCCGCTCCACGCCGACCTGTGGCCGAGCACGATCCGATACGAGGCAGAGGTGGTGGCGATGACCGCCGAGTTGCTCGGCGCCCGCCGAACCGACGACGAGGTGGTGGGCACGGTCACCTCGGGGGGAACGGAGTCCATCATCCTCGCCATGAAGGCCTATCGCGACCGGTCCGGCCGCAAGGACGCAGCCATCGTGGCGCCCACCACCGCCCACGTCGGGTTCGACAAGGCGGCCCACCTTCTCGGGATGCGGTTGGTGAAGGTGCCGGTGGGTGCTGACTTCAAGGCCGACGTCAGGGCGATGGCGGCGGCGGTGGATCGGAAGACGGTGGTGGTGGCCGGGTCGGCGCCTGGGTTCCCCCACGGTGTCCTCGATCCGATCGCCGAACTGTCCGAGATGGCCCGATCCCGCCATGTCGGCTTCCACGCCGACGCCTGCCTGGGCGGGTTCGTGTTGCCGTTTGCGGCCGAACTGGGCCGTCACATCCCGGCGTTCGACTTCTCGTTGCCGGGGGTCACCTCGATGTCGGCCGATCCCCACAAGTACGGTTACGCCCCCAAAGGCACCTCGGTGGTGCTGTATCGGGGCCGGGAGTTGCGACGCCATCAATACTTCACCGCCGGGGACTGGCCGGGCGGGCTCTACTACTCGCCCACCCTGTCGGGCAGCCGTCCCGGTGGTCTCAGCGCCGCCGCCTGGGCGGCGCTCGCCTCGATGGGGAAGGAGGGGTATCTGGAGGCGACCGCCCGGATCCTGGAGGCCGCCGACCGGATCAAAGAAGGCATCGGCACCATCGACGGACTCGAGATCCTGGGCGATCCGCTGTGGGTGATCGCGTTCAGGTCGAAAGATGCCGATGTGTTCCGGCTGCTCGAGGCGATGACCCGGCGCGGGTGGCGGCTGAACGGCCTCCACCACCCTCCCGCCATCCATCTGGCGGTGACGTTGCGGCATGCCGCGGAGGGAGTGGTGGAACGGTTCCTCTCCGACCTCGGTGAGGCCCTCGACGAGGTTCGGCACGCCCCTCCCGGCGAGACCGATTCGGTCCCGGTGTATGGCATGGCCGCCACCTTCCCCGTGCGAGGAGTGGTCAACGATCTGCTGGAGCGATACGTGGACACGCTCTACGAGGCCTGATCGAGAGTACGGTGCCGGGGTCGTTCGAGCGTGTTCGATGAGAAGGTGAGTGCCATGAATCTTGGTTTTGGTCTGTTGAGTGCCCAGTTGCGGCCGGGTGAATCCGACTGGTCCGAGGCCTATCGAGAGACCATCGAGTTGGCGAAGCTGGCCGAGGATCTCGGGTACGCCTCGATCTGGACCACCGAGCACCACTTCGTCGACGATGGATACATGCCGTCGCTGGCAGTGGTGAGCGGAGCCATCGCTGCGGTGACGTCGCGCATCGAGATCGGCACCGGAGTGATCCTGGCTCCGCTCTACCACCCCCTGCGGCTGGCGGAGGATGCAGCCACCGTCGACCTTCTCAGCGGGGGGCGATTCACGCTCGGCCTGGGACTGGGCTGGAGCGGGACCGAGTTCACCGGTCTGGGAGCCGACATGCGGCGGCGCGGCCAGGCGATGGATGAGATCCTCTCGATCCTTCCCCAAGCCTGGGCGGGACAGGTGTTCCGGCATCGCGGCCGGGTGTACGACCTCCCCGAACTGGCGGTCAGGCCTACCCCGTCCTCCCCCATCCCGATCCTCATCGGTGGTGGCGCCGAGGCGGCGATCAGGAGGGCGGCGAGGCTGGCGGACGGGATATTCGCCAACGTGCCGGCCGAGGACTTCCTGCGGCAACTGGGATGGCTGCGTGATGAATGCGAGTTGATCGGGCGTGACATGTCCGAGCTTCGGATCGTCCACTACTCGGTGATGCTGGTGGCCGGGTCCGAGGCCGAGGCGTGGACCCGTTACACCGACCACCTGTGGCACATGATGTGGAAGTACTCCGACATGGAACGGTCGGCCACCAGAACCGGTCCTCCACCACCTGCTCCCGACATCACCGATCAGTCCCGGGCCAGGTTGTTCGGCCGCTCGACCCTGGCCGGGTCGGGCGACCAGATCGTCTCCCAACTCCTCGACCTGCGGGAACGGGCAGGCGTCCCGGTCGAGTTCGTGGCCCGTGACTACTTTCACACGCTCGGGTTCGGCGAGCAGACCGAACTCATGCAACGCCTGGCGGAGGAGGTTGCCCCCCACCTGTGATGCAGGTGGAGTCAGGCGGTGGTGGCTGCCACCTGCTCCGAGGTCATCCCTTCGATGATCGGCCGGTCGGCCTGTTCGGGGAGGTGTTCCTTGCCGAACTCATCGATCAGGTGACCCGATCGTTCGGCCTTGGTCCGCAGGTAGAACTCGTTGTGGGGATTGGCCGGGATGACCAGGGGGATGCGCTCGGTGACGTTGACGCCGTGCCGGGTCAGGTCGTCGACCTTGCGCGGGTTGTTGGTGAGCAGCTTGATCGAGCGCACGTCGAGCGAGTGGAGCATGTGGGCGGCGACGCTGTACTCCCGTTCGTCGTCGCGGAAGCCGAGGGCGAGGTTGGCGTCCACCGTGTCGTATCCCTCGTCCTGGAGGGCATAGGCCCGGATCTTGTTGGTGAGCCCGATTCCCCGTCCCTCCTGACGCATGTACAGAACGATGCCGCGCTCCATAGTCCCGATCTGGGTGAGTGCTCCCTCCAACTGGTCCCGGCAGTCACACCGCAGCGACCCGATGGCGTCGCCAGTCAGGCATTCGGAGTGGACCCGGACGGGCACGTCCTCTGCCCCGAACACGTCGCCCTTGACGATGGCGGCGTGCTCCTTGTCGTCGCGGTTGTTGTGGAACGCCACGATGTGGAAGGTCCCGAACCGGCTGGGGAGATCTCCGATCGCCGCCACCTTGACGCACACCTGGTCGGGTCCCACCCCTTCACAGTGGTGGTCGGCGTCGCGCGCCAGGATGTCTTGTATCGGGAGGTGAGTGAGAGCCATGCCCGGGTCAACCGGTCCCGGTGTGGGGGTATTCCGGATGGAACGCGCCAGAAACAAGGAAGGGGCCGGCGCCGCCGCCGACCCCCTCCTCTTGTCCGGTCGCTACTTGACGAACTTGAACGCAGCCTGGTGGATCGAACCGTCGACGAGTATCACGGTGAGGACGCCGCACTTGCCCGCCCACGCCTTGTCCGTCTTCCACACGTAGATGTACTGCCCCGTGAGTGGGTCGTAGGCGAGTGTCGAACCTCCTGCGGTCACCGTCGTTCCGATCGAGTCACCGGGCCCGGTGGCGCAGGACGTGAGCTCTAGCGACGGTGATCCGGCGGCGAAGATGTTCAGCCCGTAGTCGCCGCCGAGGCCGAACTTGATCGGTACGCCGGATCCGGCCTTCACGGTGTTGACGGTTGGCGGGTTGTCGATCGGATGGAAGAACCCGGCGAAGTCATAGTCCACCAGGGTCAAGCCCACCACCACCGGGTCGTGATCCGAGGAGCGGAACGCGTTCGACTCGTAGAGCGCATCCTGCGCCGGTGGTTTGAAGCTGGTGTCGTAGTCGAGCACGTCGGGTTCGTCCGAGTTGATGTGCCACTCGGCCGCCCCGGTCACCTGTCCGTTGAGCGTGGCGCTCGCCAGGGCGTGGTCGAGGTACCCGGCCTGCCCGTCGAAGGTGTACGAGTAGGCGTAGACGCCTCCGAAGCGACGAACCAGGTTGGTGTAGTCGTCGGTGGTCCCGGCGACATCGTCCGGACCTGCCTTGACGGCGTCGATCGGGTCTTCCATCGCATAGGAGTTGAGGTCGCCGATGATCAGGTAGTCGGCGTCGCCGCTCCCGGTCGGGTCGGTCGCCAGCCAGTCGACCAGCGCCTCGGCTGCCGCCGTGCGGGTCACGTTGCAGTTCCCCTGCCCGTCGCCCAGGTCGGGATCGCCGACGTCGTTGCAGTCGGATCCTTTCGACTTGAGGTGGTTGGCCGCCACCGTGAACCGGGCTCCGGTGGAGTTCTCCTCGAACGTCTGAGCCAGAACCGGCCGGCTCTTGGTGTCGATGAACCGTGAGTCCACCGACGAGTCGAGGATGGCGTAGTCCCCGATCGGCGTCACTGCCGCTGGCCGGTAGATCATTCCCACCTTGATGGCGTCCGTCCCGATGGTTCCGGTGTTGATGTAGGCATAGGTGCCGGCTCCCAGCATGTCGTTCAGCCCGGACACGATGCTGTCCAGTGGCTCGACCCCAGCGCTGTTCTCCAGTTCGTTGAGCCCCACCACGTCGGCGTTCATGCCGGCGATCGCCGCCAGCAGCTTGGTCCGCTGGCGGGTGAACTCGTCTGCCTGGTCGCTGTCCCAGCCCCGGCACTCGACGTTGTTGGCCGGCCCACACTTGTTGTCGAGCGGGTTGCCGGTCGGGTAGTCGGCGGTGACGAAGAAGTTGAGGGTGTTGAGCGAGGCCACCTTGAGCCGCCCGCCCACCTCGGGGACGGTCGCCGGTCGCAGGTTGACGGCGGTGTAGTCGGCTCCGGCGGTGGGGAAGACCCGGTACAGACTGAAGTCGAACCCGAGCACTCCCACCGTGTTGGCGACGGTGTCGCCTCCCCGAAACCGGTTGGTCAGTGAGAACGGGGCGCCGTTGGGGTGCCTCAGGACTGCCGGGTTCTGGGCGCTCTGGGCATCGTCCAGTGTGATCCGGCGCAGACTGTTGGCCAGGGTCCGGGCGTTGGCCGGCGCTTCCGGTTCGTCGATGGCGGTCCCGGTGAACGGCCGGGTCTCCCCGTCGAGGGGAAGCGCAAGCACGATCTCGCCGAATCGGTCGTAGTTGAAGTATTCGGCGATGACCAGCGACTGCGGGAATCGGACCGACATCCCCTCGTACCGCTCCAGGAAGGTGCCGTCGGCGAACGGCATGGTCACGTCGGTCGCCGCCACGCTCCCGGTCCCGCACTGCACGATGTTGGTGGCCG
>DAIOGO010000099.1:0-9060 GCA_036745195.1 Actinomycetota bacterium
TGTCTCTCCCTCCGCAGGGGGGAGTACCCCGGAGGGGGGAGGGGGGCACGGTCCGACGATGCTGATTGCGGGGCGATGACCCCCGGCACCCCCCAAAACACGCGCCGAAGCCCTCTCGCCCACAACTAGATTCGCGGGCATGTTCGACCGGATCTGGTGGTTTGTGACCGGCACCGTCTTGGGCGGGTTCCTGACGGTGCGGGCGCTGCGCCGGAAACCACAGCCCCGGGATCTGGCCCAGGCGGCGGCCGAGACCGGAGCCGAGGTTCTCGACCTGGCGGCGCGGGCGATCAGGGCCCGACGCTGACCGCGGCACCGATAAACCGGCCGGAGTGATGCTCCGACCCCTGTAACCTGCAGCGCTTCATGGACTCCACTCAGATTCGGCGCACATTTCTCGACTTCTTCGCGGCGCGTGATCACGCCATCCGCCCCTCGGCGTCGCTGATCCCGGTCGACCCGACCCTGCTCCTGACCAACGCCGGGATGGTCCCGTTCAAGCCCTACTTCTTGGGCGAGGAACCGGCGCCCTTCAACCGGGCCGCCTCGGTTCAGAAATCGGTTCGGACCATCGACATCGACATCATCGGCACCACCGTACGCCACATGTCGTTCTTCGAGATGATGGGGAACTTCGGCTTCGGCGACTACTTCAAGAAAGAGGCGATGAGCTGGGCGTTCGAGCTCCTGACCGCCGGCTACGGGCTCGATCCCGAGCGACTCTGGTACACGGCGTACGAACACGACGAAGAAGCCGCCCGGTTGTGGGTCGAGCACGTCGGTGCCCCCGCCGAGCGGGTTCAACTGGGTGGCAAGGACAACTTCTGGCAGATGGGGGTGGCCGGGCCGTGTGGGCCGTGTGCCGAGATCTTCTACGACCGGGGTCCAGAGTTCGGTCCGGACGGCGGGCCGATCGGTGGCGGCGAGGAGCGGTTCATCGAGATCTGGAACCTCGTGTTCATGCAGAACATCCAGGACGAGCCGTACCACGTCATCGGCGAGCTCCCATCCAAGAACATCGACACGGGAATGGGCCTCGAGCGGTTGGCGATGATCCTGCAGGGGGCCGAGTCGGCATTCGATGTCGACACGGTCCGGGGGGTGCGCGAGGCCGGTTCACGCTTCACCGGCGCCGAGTACGGCCGGGACCCGATGGTCGACGTGTCGTTGCGGATCCTGGCGGACCACGGCCGGACGATGACCGTCCTCATCGGTGACAAGGTGATGCCCAGCAACGACGGGCGCGGCTACATCCTCAGGCGGATCATCCGGCGGGCGGTTCGTCACGCCTGGCAACTGGGAGGTGAGGGACTGATCACACCTCGCCTAGTGGAGGCAACCGTGGAGGCGTTGGGCGGCTGGTATCCCGAGCTGGTGGAGCGCCATGACCTGATCCTCGACGTCGTCAGCCGGGAGGAGGAGCGCTTCCGGCGCACACTGGCGTCGGGGCACCAGCTGCTCGACACCGAACTGGAGGGTGCCACGGCCACCGGCAAACTCCCCGGGACGGTCGCCTTCAAATTGCACGACACCTACGGTTTCCCGATCGAGCTCACCAAGGAGATCGCTTCCGAAAGAGGGGTGGAAGTCGACCAGGCCGGGTTCGACGTGGAGATGGCCGGTCAGCGCGATCGCGCCCGCAAACAGTGGAAGGGCGGAGACGAGGCGATCAAAGGCGAGTTCTATCGCAAAGTCATGGACGAGGTCGGAACCACCGAGTTCATCGGCTACACCGAGAACACCGGAACGGGCCGGATTCTCGCCATCATCCGGGAGGGAGAGCCGGTGGAGCGAGCCGAAGCCGGTCAGGAGGTGGAGCTGTTCTGCGACCGAACTCCCTTCTATGCGGAATCCGGCGGGCAGGTGGGCGACACCGGGTCCATCACCACCGCCACCGGCACCGTGGCGGTGACCGATGTCCGCCACGCCGTCCAGGGTTTCCACGGTCACCGGGCCAAGGTGGTGTCGGGTTCGATCATGATCGGCCAGGATGCCGATCTGGTCATCGACTCTCCCCGCCGGGATCGGATCCGCAAGAGCCACACCGGGACCCACATCGTCCACGCCACCCTGCGCGAGGTGCTGGGCGACCACGCCCATCAGGCCGGATCGCTGGTCGAACCGGGAAGGCTCCGCTTCGACTTCTCCCACTTCCAGCCGATGGCGCCGGCCGAGCTCGCCGAGGTCGAGAAGGCCACCAATCAACGACTCATCGCCAATGCCGAGGTCAGCACCACGGTCACCAGCCAGGAAGAGGCCAAGAAGATGGGCGCTCTCGCCTTTTTCGGCGACAAATACGGCGAGACGGTCCGGGTGGTGAAGGTCGGTGGATTCTCGGTCGAGTTCTGCGGCGGCACCCACACCCACTCCTCCGGAGAGGTCGGGCCGCTCATCATCCAATCCGAGGCCTCGATCGGCTCGAACATTCGCCGGCTGGAGGCCCTGACCGGGGAGGCCGCCTACGCCCATCTGGTCGAGGTGCGGTCGGCGCTCGACAGCACCGGCCGTTTGCTCAGAGTCCCCGCCACCGAGGTTCCTGCCAGGGTCGAGGGGCTTCTCTCCAAAGTGGAGGAACTGGAAGACCAGATCGATGCCATCCGGGCCCATCGCCGCTCCCAGCTCGCCCAGGAACTGGCCGGCCAGGCCGAGGTCGTCGGCGAGAGCCGAATGGTGGTGGCCGACGTCGGCGAACTGGCGCCAGAGGAGCTTCGCCAGCTCGGGATGGGTGTCCGCGACCGGCTCGGGACGGGGGTGGTGGTGCTCGGTTCCGTGAACGGCGGGAAAGGGGCGCTCCTCGGCATCGTCAGCAAGGACCTGCTGGCGGCGGGGCTGTCCGCCGCGGCGCTGATCGCCGGGCCGGCCAAACTGCTGGGTGGAGGGGGGTCACGCGACCCGGAGCTGGCGCAGGCGGGAGGGCCCCACGGAGAACAGCTGTCGGCCGCGGTCGGTTCCGCCCGCGAGTCGGTGGCATCGGCCTTGAGCGGGCTCTGAAGCGGGATAAGGTTCTGGGGAGAGTCCTAGCCCTCGATCACGGAACCCGTCGGGTGGGGGTGGCCATGAGCGATCCACTCCGGTTGGTGGCATCCCCCCTGTGTGTGCTCGACGCCGACGGCGCGGTCGAGGCGATCAAGGCACTCGTCGAGGAACACAACCCCGACCTGATCGTGGTCGGTCTGCCGATTTCGCTGTCGGGCAGAGAGGGCGCCTCGGCGGAGGCGGCCCGGGCGCTGGGAGCCTCGGTGACTGCGGCCACCGGGCTGCCGGTGGAGTACGTGGACGAACGATTCACGACCAGCACCGCCGAGCGCGCCCTGCTGGAGGCGGACGTCAAACGTCGAGATAGGCGCCAGAAGGTGGATAAGGTGGCAGCTGCGCTGATCCTTCAGCATTTCCTCGATCGACGCACATGACCCTCTCACCATCTCCGTTCTCCCGTTTGCGGGCTGCCCGCCCGCTGGCCATCGTCGCCCTCGTCGTACTGGCGGGGGTGGGGATCGTGGCGGCCGCCTCGGCACTGGCCGAAGCAGTCGGCTCGCGTTTCGGCGAATCCGCCTCGGGAGTGAACGTCGACGTCGACCCGGGTCTGCCGGTGGTCGTCGAGATCCCGCTGGGATCCTCGACCGGCGAAATCGCCCTGATCCTGGAGGCAAACGGCGTCATCCGCTCGGCCACCCAATTCGAAGCGCTCGCCCGTACTTCGGGAGTTGCCAACAACCTCCAGGCGGGGACCTACGACCTGTTCACGCTGATGAACCCGGATGAGGTGCTGTCGGTGCTGGTCCGCGGTCCGGTGACCCGGGTGATCCGCATCACCATTCCCGAGGGTCTGCGGGTGGCCGAGATCATCGAGCGACTGGCGATCGAGACCGGTCGCGAGGCGGAGGAGTTCGAAGTCGCCCTCACCGATGGCAGTGTCACCACCTCCCTCAGGGAGATGCCCCCGGTACCGGTTCCGGCCGATTGGGAGGGCCTGCTCTTCCCCGACACCTATGAGTTCGCCCAGTCGGCCAGTCCTGCCGACCTGCTCAACCGTCTCGCCCGCACCATGGAGGACCGGATGGCGTCGGTCGATTGGACCGAGTTCGAAGCAGCCGGGTTCACTCGATATCAGGGCATCATCATCGCCTCGCTCATCGAGTCCGAGGTCCGGGTGGCGGACGAGCGCCCACTGGTGTCTTCGGTGGTCCGCAACCGCCTCCGCGACTCCGAACGCCTGGAGATCGATGCCACCGTCCTCTACGCGGTGAACAGCCGAGATCCCAGGTCGATCAACCTCGACGTCGAGTCGCCCTACAACACGTATCGGGTGGCCGGGTTGCCCCCCACCCCGATCTCGGCGCCGGGATTGGCTTCACTCCAGGCGGCGGCGGCCCCGGCAGCGACCGACTTCAAGTTCTACGTGCTGTCTGCTCCCGACGGCAGCCATACCTTCTCCGTCACCTTCGAAGAGCACCTGGTGGCGGTGGCCAAGGCACGCGCCGACGGTCTGCTCGGCGGCTGATGCCCGCCGAATACGTCGTGCTCGGCGATCCGGTCGGCCACAGCCGATCGCCTGCCATCCACAACGCCGCCTTCGCCTCGCTCGGCATCGACGCTCGCTACCAGGCGCGGCGGGTGGATGGGTCCGGTATGGCCCTCGCCGCCGAGGAGATGCGTCGGGGCGACCTGGCCGGTGCGAACATCACTATGCCCCACAAGGACCTGGCATTCCGATTGGTGGATCGAGTGATGGGGGAGGCACAGGTCGCCGGGTCGGTCAATACCTGGGTGATGGACGAGGGAGTATTGGTGGGTCATTCCACCGACATCCCCGGGATCCGGCAGGCGTGGGCTCGACGCCGGCTCGGGCCGGGGCCCGTGCTGGTGCTCGGTTCGGGGGGAGCCGCCGCCGCCGCCCTGGTCGCCCTGGCGGACCACGACCTCTACCTGAGCGCCCGCCGCCCCGCCGCCGCCCGCCGCCTGGTCGAGAGTCTCGACTCGGCCGCCGTCACCATCCCGTGGACCACTGGCATGGAGGCGGCGGTGGTGGTCAACTGCACCCCGCTGGGGATGAGGGGTGAATCGTTGCCCGACCCGGTCCTCGACCTCGCTACCGGTCTGTTCGAGATGGCGTATGGTTGGGATCCGACCCCGGCGGAGAAGGTGTTCCGGGAGCACGGAAAGCCGGTAGCGGACGGCATCGACCTGCTGGTTGCCCAGGCCGCTCTCTCCTTTGAGCTCTGGCTTGACTTGCCGGCCCCCGTGGCGGTGATGGAGCAGGCGGCCAGAAATAGCTCAAGACCCCTCTGACGGGGGCCGAATCAACCTCCGAGCCAAGGCAGGAGAATGAGATGACGCTCACAGGCAATCTTGAGATCTTCCCCATCGAGGAAGTGCTTCGACTTCTCGCACGTTCCCGCAAGACGGGTTGCCTGCGAGTGGATTCGGCCGCCCAGCAGGGAAGGCTGTTCATCGCGGGAGGCGCCCTCACGTTCGCCACCACGGCCACCGACGAGGAGGTCCGCCGCCAGATCATCAACGCCGGTCTGGTCAAGAACGAGGATTTCCGCCGGGTCGACCTCTCCGGAGCCACCCTCTCCGAGGTGCTGGCGCCCGAAGTGTCGGCCTCCTCCCTCACTGATTTCGTCCGGGAACAGATCGTCGAGAGCCTCTTCCGGGTGCGCAAGGCGGGTGGTGGCCAGTTCGACTTCCTGGTCGATGTCGCCCCCCGCTATCCCACCGGCCAGTCCTTCGACCCCGAAGTGGCGATCGCAGAGTCGGATCGCCGGGCGGTCGAGTGGAGCGACATCGAGACCGTGGTGCCCTCGATGACGGTCCCCTATCGACTCGCTCGCGAGCTGCCGGATGACAACCCGGTGACGCTCCAGGCGAACACGTGGCGTTTCCTGGCGGCGGTCGAGGCCGGTGCCAGTGTCGACGAACTGGCCGACAGGCTGGGACTCTCGAAGTTCCGCGCTGCCAAGGAGACGGCCCACCTCGTGCGCAACAACCTGCTCGAAGAGCTGTCTGTCGTCTCGGGCACCTACGAGCCACCGCTGGCCGAACCCGCCGCGGTCGAGGACAAGTCGTGGTTCACGCCGCCGGCACCGGCGGCCGTCGAACCCGAGCCGTCGTACCTCTCGCCGGCAGAGGTCACCTCTGAGCCGGAACCGGCCGGCCCCACGGGATGGGAACCGGTGGCAGCCGAGTCGGAGACGCAGCTTCCCACCGGCTGGGAACCGGCCGCGGTCAGCGCCGAGGCCCCGATGGATGGAGACAAGGACGATCGGTCCTGGTTCACCCAGGTGGCGCCGGAGCCGGTGGTGGACACCACCCCGGATATTCCCGAGAAGGTGTCGGGCTGGTGGACCGACGCCACGGCCGGTTCCTCCGAGCAGGCGCCCTCTGCCCCCGCCGGCGGTGAAGAAGACGTGGAAGCCGATCGATTCCTCGAGAGTGTGTTCAGCCAGCTCAACGAGCCGGTCACCCCTGCGGAGCCGGCCGAAGCGGAGGAGGATCCCAACTTTGGTCTGGGACTGCTGCGCCGCCGTCGCATGGGGGCGGCAGCCCGCGACATCACCGGTCAGTGACTCAACCACCTGTTGAGGCTCGAGAAACCGGGGTCCTTCGGGCCCCGGTTTCTTCTACCTAGGCTCCGCCCATGCGATCCGTCCTTGCCGCGATCGGCCTGCTGTCGGGCCCGGCCCTCCACCACCTGGCGGTGAGAGCAGGGGTATGGGCGCCCTTCGACCGAGCATTCCCGGCTTGCGAGGCGTGCGCCGTCCGGCTGCCGGGAGTGGGGCTGGTCTCGACCTCCTGCCGGGAGTGTGGCGCCCGGAGGCGGCTGCGGAGGGAAATCGCGGTGGCGGTGCTGGCGGCGCTCGCCTTCTGGGCGGCGGCCCACATGGGAGGGAATCCGGCGGTGGTGGCGGCCCGGGTGACCCTGGGAGCGATGTCGGTCATCCTCCTCGTCACCGATCTCGACCACAAACTGATTCCCAATCGCATCCTCTACCCGGGAACGGCGATCTCCGTCCTGCTGCTCGGGATCGGAGCCGTCATCGACGGGGTCGTGGGAGGGTTCGGAACGGCGCTGGCGATTGGCGCCGGGTACTTCGGCCTGTTCTACCTGGTGGCGTTGGTGGCACGGGGTGGTTTCGGGTTTGGCGACGTCAAACTGGCCTTTCCCCTCGGTGTGTTCACGGGATACCTCGGATGGCGCCACTTTGCGCTTGCCCTCTTCATCACCGGCATCATCGGCGGGTTCCCGGCCATCATCCTTCTCGTGACCCGCAAGGTCGGGCCCAAGTATGAGCTTCCGTATGGTCCGGCGATGATTCTCGGGGCCTGGACGGCTCTCGTGTTTGGCGACGCGCTGCTTGCCCGGATGTGAGGGCCGGTAGCATCCCCGGGTGCTCAGATATCTCACTGCAGGCGAATCGCACGGACCGGGTCTGGTCGCGGTGGTCGAGGGCCTTCCGGCCGGTCTGCCGTTCCTCCGTTCCGAGCTCGGTGCCGAGCTGGCCAGGAGGCGCCTCGGCTACGGGCGCGGTGCCCGAATGGCGCTCGAGCAGGACGTCATCGAGATCCTGGGTGGTGTCCGCCATGGTCGTACGCTCGGTTCACCACTGGCCGTGCTGGTACGCAACAGCGAGTACGAGGAGAAGTGGTCCGAGGAGATGAGCCCGGACCCGGGCGTCTCTCGGCGACCGCTGACCACACCCCGGCCCGGTCATGCCGACCTGACGGGGATGATCAAATACGACACCCACGATGCCCGCGACATCCTCGAGAGGGCGTCGGCCCGGGAGACGGCTGCCCGCACCGTGGTCGGCTACTGCGCCAAGCTGCTCCTGGCGGAAGTGGGAGTGGCGGTGTTGAGCCATGTCGTCGAAATCGGGGGAGTGGCCGCTCCGGCGGATGCGGCACCGCTCCCGCAGGATCTGCCGGCGGTCGACGCCTCGCCCGTCCGGGTGTTCGATCCCGCCGCCGAGGCGGCCATGATCGAGGTGATCGAGGCCGCCCGTCAGGATCGGGACACACTCGGCGGGGTGGTCGAGGTGCTGGCCTACGGGCTCGTACCGGGGTTGGGCAGCCATGTCCACGGCGACCGGCGAATCGATGCCCGGCTGGCCGAGGCCCTGATGTCGATCCAGGCGATCAAAGGAGTGGCGGTAGGTGACGGGTTCGAGGCGGCCCGGCGCCGGGGCACCGCAGCCCACGACGAGATCTTCCTCGACGACGGCGCCTTCAATCGCCATACCAATCGGGCCGGCGGAACCGAGGGTGGCATGACGATTGGCACACCGCTGCGGGTGCGGGCGGCGATGAAACCCATCTCGACCGTCGGCCAGGGTCTGCAGACGGTCGACGTGGAGGCGAAAACACCCGAGGCCGCCTTCTACGAGCGCTCCGACGTGGTGGCCGTGCCGGCTGCCGGGGTGGTGGCCGAGCAGATGGTGGCGATCGTGCTGGCACAGGAGATACAACGAAAGTTCGGGGGTGACACGGTGGGCGACCTCAAATCTGCCTGGGCCGACTACGCCCGGCGGGTCGAGCAATTCTGAGCCGATGCCACTCGTCTGGCTGGTGGGAATGATGGGATCGGGAAAGTCGGCAGTCGGTCGCCTGGTCGCCTTTCACCATGAATGCGCGTTCGTCGACACCGACACCGTGGTCGAGCGACTGGCCGAGCGGCCGATCAGCCAGATCTTCGCCGAGGAGGGCGAAGCCTGGTTCCGCGCGGTGGAGGCGGCGGCAGTTCAGAGCCTGATGTCCAACGACGCGGTGGTCGCCACCGGGGGAGGTGTCGTGCTCCGCGACGACAACGTGACGGCCATGCAGGCATCGGGACCGGTGGTTTGGTTGCGGGCCTCGATCGAAACCCTGCGGACTCGGGTGGGCGGAGACGACCGCCGGCCGCTGCTGGCCGGGGCCCCCACCGCCCAGCGTCTCGGCGACCTGATGGCCGAACGGGCCGAACGCTACGCCGGGGCGGCCCGAGTCGTCATCGACACCGACGACCTCACGATCGCCCAGGTGGCGGCGGCGGTCGAGGCGGTCCTGTGACCGACACGTTCT
>DAIOGO010000100.1:0-4397 GCA_036745195.1 Actinomycetota bacterium
ATTCGCAGTCGCTTGCGGCTGACGGCGGCCATCCTGCTGGCGGTGGCCGCCGCCGGGTGGTTCCTGGCCCGGTCCGCCACCAGCGAGGTCGTGACCGGGCCGGATGGCTCGTTGTTCGTCACCGACCTGAACGGGACGGCCGCCCTCGGCGAACTTCTCCAACGTCGCTCCGTCGTGATCAAGCCGGCAGTCACTCCGATGACGGAGCTGGAGGGATTCGCCACCATTCTGATTCTCGACCCCGATCCGGGCACGCCCTACCGGCCGGAGGAGGTAGCGGCCCTGGATCGGTTCGTCGCGGAAGGCGGCTTGGCCGTCATCAGCGGTTTCCCCCACCCCGATCTGGCTGGCCGGCTGTTGCCGGGCGACATCGGCTTCGACTACTCGGCGGAGATCGACTCCCCGGTCCGTTTCCCGCTCGGCGGGGTGGGTGGGGTGGTCGAGAGCGCCGGGCTCCGCAACCTCACCACCAACGACCCGTCGTTGCCTCTGGCGGGTGAACCGGCGGTGGTGGCGGCGTTCCCCCATGGAGCCGGACTCGTGATCTACGCCGCCGACGGTTCGATCTTCCACAATCGCCGGATCGCCCGCAACGCTCCCTGGGTCGTGTCGGTGTTGGGTTCGGGACCGATGCTGGCCGACGAGATCCGCCACGGTTTCGAGGTGTCGCCCCCCGGCGAGAACCCAATCGGGCTGCTCGGATCGCTTCCCGCCACCGCTCGGCGAACACTGCTGCTCCTCTTGGCGGCGGGAGCGGTGGCGCTGGTGGCCTACGGACGGCGCTGGACCCCGATCGAGCGCCGCGACCGCGAGCTGAAGCCCGCCCGGCTGGAACTGGTCGAGGCGGTCGGCGGCTTGATGCTCCGCACCGGGGAGCCGCTGGCGGCGGCCGAGCCACTGGTGAAGCGGTTGGAAACGGTGATCCGGCGCTCCCTCCACATCCCGGGCGACGTCCCCCTCGATCCCACCACGATCGCGGCCGAACTGGGCGTCGCCCTCGGCCAACTCTCCGCCGCCCTCCACCCGCGAAACGACGCCGACCTCCTGATGACCCACCGCACATTGACCGAACTGCACGAGAGGATGAAGACATGAGGGAGCTGAGAGAACGAATCCAGACCGAGGTGGGCAAAGTGGTGATCGGCCAGCGTGGAGTCGTCGACGCGTTGCTGGCGGCATCGCTGGTGGGTGGTCACGTCTTGCTGGAGGGAGTGCCGGGCACCGCCAAGACCCTGCTGGCGACCGCCTACGCCCGGGCCACCGGTCTCCAGTTCGGGCGTGCCCAATTCACCCCCGACATGCTCCCCTCCGACCTGACCGGCACGGTGACCCTGGTCGACGGCGGACTACGGTTCCGGCCGGGGCCGATCTTCACCAACGTCCTCCTGGCCGACGAGATCAACCGAACCCCACCCAAAACCCAGGCCGCCCTGCTCGAGGCGATGGGGGAAGGTCAGGTCACCGCCGATGGCACCTCGCACCCCCTCCCGGAACCGTTCCTCGTGGTCGCCACCCAGAACCCGATCGAATACGAGGGCACCTACCCATTGCCCGAGGCCCAGCTCGACCGGTTCCTCATGAAGGTGGCGGTGGACTACCCGAGCGAGGCGTCGGAGATGGAGATGCTCCGTCAGGCCCGGGACGGAGTCAAACCGATCGCCCTGGCCGACGTCCAAACCGTCACCGGCCCCGAGGAGCTGGCGGCGGCCCGGGCCACCGTCAGCTCGGTGAGGATCGAAGAGCCGGTGCTCGTGTATCTCACCCGGCTGGTGCGGGCCACCCGCTCCGTTCCGGCGGTCGAGGTCGGGGCGAGTCCCCGGGCGGCGGTTCACCTGCTGGCCGCCGCCAGAGCCATCGCCGCCCTGGCGGGGAGGGACTTCGTCACTCCCGACGACATCGGCTCGGTGGCGCTTCCGGTGCTGCGACACCGAATCGTGTTGCGACCCGAGGCCGAGCTGGAGCGGTATCTGGCCGACGATGCGGTGCGGGCGGCGATGATGACCGTCGAGGTTCCCCGGTGATCGTCACCAGGCGGACCGTGGCAGCGGTGACCGTGGCGGCGCTCACCGCCATCTGGTGGCCGTGGGAGCTGTCTCTCACGCTGATGGTGATGGTGCTCGTGATCGCTCTGGTCGATGCCTGGCAGGTCCGTGCGGTGCCGGCCCTCACCCAGGATCTCGCCCCCATCCTGAGCAGGGCGATTCCGTCCAGACTCCGGATCGGCCTGCGGGGTAGGTCGCCCCGAGTCGCCATCCGCCAGCCGACCATTCCCGATGTGTCGATAGAGCCGCAGGAGGGCGACGGCGTGCTCGAGGCAACCATCGCGATCGGTAGGAGGGGCGCGCATCGGCTGCCGCTACCTGCCACCCGGGCGATCGGTCCTCTCGGCTTCGGCGGCTGGATCCATCGGGCAGGAGACGCCAGGAGCTTGACGGTATATCCGGACATGCCGGCGGCCCGCCACCTGGCGGCCTCGGTGAGGACCGGCGTGTTCCGGGAGGAGGGCAAACGAAGCCGGGGCCCGCTCGGTCTGGGAACCGAGTTCGAGTCGATCCGTCAGTACCAGCCGGACGACGACATCCGCCAGATCAACTGGCGGGCAAGCGCCAAGGTGGGCAGCCCCATGTCCAATCAATACCGGCTCGAGCAAGACCGGGACATCATCTGCCTCGTCGACTGCGGAAGGCTCATGTCGGCCCCGGTGGCGGGCAAGACCCGTCTCGATATCGCGGTGGACGCGGTGGCGGCGCTGGCGGCGGTGGCCGACCAGGTGGGCGACCGGGTGGGCGTGGTGGCATTCGACGATTCGATCCTGCGGGCGTTGCGGCCGCGGCGGGACGGAGGGGCGGCCGTGGTCCACGCCATCCACGACCTGGAGCCGTCTGCGGTCGCCTCCGACTTCGACCTCGCCGTGCGATCGGTGATGAGGGCGAAGCGGGCCTTCGTGATCATCTTCACCGATCTGATCGACGAGACGGCCGCCGAACCGCTGGCCTCCGCCCTTCCTCTGCTCGCCCGGAAACACTCCGTCACCGTCGCCGGGGTCATCGATCCGGACCTCGAACGACTGGTGGGTGAGCCGGCCCAGCAGCTCGGCGACGTGATGCGGGCGGCGACCGCCGTCCGCTTCCTCGCAACGAAGGAGCAGGCGGTGGCCCTTCTCACCCATCGGGGCGTTCAGGTCGTCGAGGCCCGCTTCGACCAGTTCTCGGCGCGCTGCGTCGCCGCCTACCTCCGAGCCAAACGATCGGCGCGTTTGTGACGTGCGCCAAGACCGCTCAGGCGGGACTGATACCCGGCCGGTGGTGCCAGACCATCCACCAGAAGCCACCGCCGATGACCAGGCCGATCACCAGCGAGGGAACCCACCCGGTGCCAGTACGGCTGACGAAACCCTCGATCACCCCGGCCACCACCAGCCAGGGGGCGGTGCCCAGAAAGATGAGGGCGGTGGCCCTCGCCTCGGCGGCCATGGCCTCGACCCTGGTCCGGGTCCCGGGACGAAGCATCGCCCTTCCCAGCGCCAGACCGCAACCACCCCCGATGACGATGCACGACAGCTCCAGAACCCCATGGGCCGCCACTGCCGCCACGAACAGCCGGCCGTTCCCGGCCTGGAACGACAGAGACGCCAGGGCGCCGAGGATCAGGCCGTTGTTGGCGAGGATGAACGACGAGAGCAACCCCCAGGTGAGCCCGAGGACGAATGCCAGCAGGGTGACCCGGATGTTGTTGGACATGACGAAGGTGGAGAATCCGACCAGTTCCGGGGTCGTATAACCGACGTCGGTGGACTGGGCCTCGGTCACCCACAGGAATTCGGGGGGCAACAGCGCCAGCAGCTTGTCGGCGTCGGTCACCGCCCACCAGGCCCCCAGCAGAGCCGGGATGAGAAGGAATCCGGCCGCCGCCAGCATCGGTCTGGCCCGCTCGGCGATCAGCCGCCAGTACGTCGCCGTCACGAAGGAGCCGATTCCCTCCCGGCGGCCCTCGCGGTCATAGAGCTGGCCCCTGACCTTCACCACCACGGCTTCCAGTCGATCCACCACCGGATCCGAGGGGAACGAGCGACGGGCCAGCGCCAGGTCGGAAGAGGCGACCCGGTACAACTCCACCAACCGGGCCAGCTTGGCCGCGCCCAGTCGCTCGGGCCTCCTGCCCGCCTCCTTGGCCAGCGCCTCCAGTTCACTCCAGCGCGCCTGACCCGATTCGAGGAATCCGTTGGGCGGTGAAGACATCGGGAGCAGGGTAGGAGAAGGATGAATGATGAACGATCAGAACGAAGAACGAAGACCGAACCTCCGGCTGATGGCTGATGGCTGATGGCTGATGGCCGATGGCTGATGGCCGATGGCCGATGGCCGATAGCTGCGGTGCGCATGACGCAAGACGCATGA
>DAIOGO010000100.1:4497-9058 GCA_036745195.1 Actinomycetota bacterium
GATGGCCGATGGCCGATGGCCGATAGCTGCGGTGCGCATGACGCAAGACGCATGACGCAGGACGCATGGCGCAAGACGCAAGGCGCAGTTCTAGCCTCCGGGGTGGGTCATGACGTTTGAAGACAACCTCGAGATCAGCACCTCGGAGGGCATCGTCGTCGAGATGCGCATCGCCGGAATCGGGTCGCGTTCGCTGGCGTGGCTGCTCGATGCATTGATCGTGGGCGCGGTGCTGGTGCTGGTGGGGCTGGGTGGCGTGCTGCTGGGTGGTTGGGACGCGGCGACGGCGCTGGGGGTGTCGTCCCTCGCCGGGTTGGTCCTCCCGATCGTGTACCTGGTGGCGTTCGAAACCCTCAACGGCGGCAGGACGATCGGCAAGATGGCCGCCGGCATCAAGACCGTCAAGGTGAGTGGCGCCCCCATCGGATTCGCCGCCGCTCTGGTTCGGGCCCTGCTCCTCGTGTTCGACATAACCTTCGCCGGGATCGGCCTGGTGACCATGCTGCTCACCAAGAAGAGCCAGCGTCTGGGCGACCTGGCAGCCGGTACTGTCGTAGTACGGGACAGGGTGCGGACGCTGTCGGCGAACAACCGACCCGCGGCGCCTACCGGGCCTGCCCCGGAGAACCGTTGGGACGTGACGGCAGTCACCGAACCCGAAGTCGGTGCCATCCGGAGGCTGCTGGAGCGGGCCGGCTCGCTCCCCGCCGGTCGTCGATCCGAACTGGCGGGTGAGTTGATGGCCCGCATCGCCCCCCGGGTCGGTGGCGTCGATCGCCTCTATCCGCCTGAGGAGTTCCTCGCCAGGGTGTTGCAGGAGAAGGACCACCCTCGCCCCTGACGGCGCCGCCGGCGGCCCCTCAACCGTCGTGAGTGGGACGCTGCTCGAGTGCCATCCGGGCAGCCTCTTGTTGCGCCTCTTTCTTCGAGCGGCCCCTCCCCCGCCCTTGTTCGACGCCATCGATGAGCACCACCGCCTCGAAACTGCGGGCGTGGTCGGGACCGTCACCGACCACTTCGTAGCGAGGCTGGCTGCCGATCGCCGCCAGCACCTCCTGGAGACGGGTCTTGTAGTCCCGCTTGCCGGGGGCGAACGCCTTCTGGTCGACGAGGTCCTTCCACAAGCGGAGGATGACATCGCGAACGGTCGGATACCCGGAGTCGAGGTAGACCGCCGCCAGCACCGCTTCCATCCCGTCGGCGAGGATCGAATCCTTGTCCTGGCCGCCGGACTGGGACTCGCCCAGCCCGATCCGGAGATGGGAGCCCAGCCCCAATTCCCGGGCGATGTCGGCGAGCGTGGCCCGGTTGACACAGGCGGCCCTGACCTTGGCCATCTCCCCCTCGTCCAATCCTGGGTGGTTCGCAAACAGGTAGTCGGTGACCGCCAGTTGGAGCACTGCGTCTCCCAGGAACTCCATCCTCTCGTTGTCGGCCACCGACGGGTGTTCGGAGGTGTAGGACCGATGAACCAACGCCGCCTCGAGTAAACCGGGGTCGGCGAAATGGTGACCCACCCGCTCCTCGAGGGACTCCCTCCCCGGGTTCTTCCTCATGGAGCGGCGATGCGGGCCGCCACCCGCCCGGGGAGACCCCGCTCCGCCCCATCCGCGGCCAGTCGGAGGGCGTTGGAGACAGAGCGGCGGGTGGACGAACCGTGGGCGATCACGACCACTCCTTCGACACCGAGCAGGTGGGCGCCGCCGGTGTTCTCGTAGTCCATCCGGTGGCGGATCGGCTCGAGCCGGGGTGCCAACTCGGCCGATGCCTCGGGTGAGATCGTCGACAGCGCCTCGAGGAAGAGGATCGAGAGCAGCGCGGCGGCTCCCTCCACCGTCTTGAGGAACACATTGCCGGTGAACCCATCGGTGACGATCACATCGGCTTCGTCCCGGGAGAGGGCTCGCCCTTCCACGTTCCCGACGAATCGGAGGTGGGACGCCTGGAGCCTCACGAACGCGTCTTTCTCCAGTTGCCGGCCCTTGCCCGGCTCTTCGCCGATGTTGAGCAGCGCCACCCTGGGTCGCTCCACACCCATGACCACCTCGGAGAACACCGCACCCATCGCCGCGAACTGGACGAGATGCTCGGGCTTGACCTCCGGGTTGGCCCCCGAGTCGACGACCACCGTCGGGGTTCCGATGGTGGGGAAGATGGTGGCGATGGTGGGTCGGAGCACCCCGGGAATCCTCCCGACGATCAGGGCGGCAGCCGCCATCGCCGCTCCTGTCGACCCTGCCGAGACAAACCCGGCAACCTCGCCATCCCGGGTGAGCCGGGCGCAGGTGGCAACGGAGGAACCCGGTTTCTCCCGAAGGGCGCGCCCCACGTCCTCGCCCATCTCGATGGTGTCGGGGGCATGGACCACCGGCAGATCCGCCCCGGCGCGTTTCAACTCCTCACCGATGAGGCCGGAGTCGCCGACCAGGAGAACGTCCACCCCGGACTGAACCGCCAGCACGGCACCGGCCACCGTCTCGGCGGGGGCGTTGTCGCCGCCCATCACGTCCAGGGCGATCCGGTGCAAGGGGTTCAGTCGGTCTCTAGGACTTCTCGACCGTTGTAGGTCCCACACTGGAGGCAGGCCCGGTGCGGGAGCTTGGGGGCCTTGCAGCGGGGGCAAGTCGACAGCGTGGGACGCGCCACCTTCCAGGCGGCCTTCCGGTGACGGGTCCGCATGCGCGAGCTCTTCTTCTTTGGCACCGCCATGGTGCACTCCTTCTTGGATCAGGCGATCAGGGTTCGAACAACTGCTTCAGCGCGGCGAAAGGCGACACGGATTCATCACCGTGTCCGCCGCAAGGAGCCGTATTCAAGTCGGTTCCGCACGTCTGGCAAAGTCCGGCACAGTCGGGGCGGCAGAGTGGGACGGCGGGAACGGCGAGTGAGACCTCGTCGTGGACGATCGGCTCGAGATCGATCCACCCGCCCTCCTCAATCCCGAACTCGTCGTCGGCGTCGTCGGGATGGAGGCGGAACACCGCCTCGAAGGTGGCACTCAACGGCTCCGACCAGGTGGTGAGGCAGCGGGTGCACACCAGGTCCACCGTCGTGGCTGCCGTCCCCCTTGCCACCACTCCGTCGGTCAGGGACCGCAGCCGCACCTGCACCGCCACCTCGTCATCGATGGAGGCGTCCCCCACCTGGAAGCAGAGACGGAGGAAAGCGGTGTCGTCCCGGCCGTGCCCGGGCCGGGAGAGAAGATCTGAAACCTGGATTCGGAGCGTCACCGGGTCCGCCCGTCAGAGCGGCACTTCGGTGGCCGGCGGTCGAGCCTGGTGCAACTCGTTGCGGGCGGTGTGGGTCTTGCGGAGGAGTTCGGCCATCAGGTTCTCGACCTGCTCCAGCGATCGTTCGAGATCGTCTTCCGCCTCGAGGCGAATCCGGCGCGACTCCCCTTCGGCCCTGCGCACCAGGATGTTCGCCTCTTCGACCGCTTCCGCCAGCACGTAGGACTCCGACACCAGGCGCCTGCTCTCTGCCTTGGCCTTGTCGACGATCTCGGACGCACGTTCGTTGGTCCTGGCGATGAACGCCTCCCGCTCGCGCACCATCCAGCGGGCGGCGCGGAGTTCGTCGGGGAGATCGGCTCGGAGACGGGTGAGAGTGGTCAACACGTAGTCACGATCGACGAGCACGTTGGTGGAGAGGGGCATCGCCTTTGCCGCCTCGATGTACTCGATCAGCTGATCGATCGTGTCCTGGAGCGGTCCCACCGTCGATCGGGGCCTGACGTCCGATTCTTCGTTGCGTTCGTGTTCGCTCACGTCAGTCTCTCCTTCAGAGCCTCGGCTACTGCCGCAGGCACGAGGGTATCCACCCGACCGCCCAATCCGGCGATTTCCCTGACCAGGGAGGACGAAATGAAGGCGGTGGCGACCTCGGAGGGAAGGAACACGGTTTCCAGCCCGGAGAGGTGGTGGTTCATCTGCGCCATCTGGATCTCGTAGTCGACATCGGCCGCCCCCCGGATCCCCTTGACGACCGCCGAAGCACCGCACCGCCGGGCGAAATCGACCAACAGCCCCTCGAATCCTTCCGCTCGAACATTGGGAAGGTGCTCGGTCACCCGCTCGACCAGGGCCACCCGCTCCCCTACGTCGAACATCGGACGCTTGGAGGGGTTGCCGATCACAGCGACCACCACCTCGTCGAAGAGGGATGCGCAACGTTCGAATACCCGGAGGTGCCCCAGGGTGGGTGGATCGAAGCTCCCCGGGCAGACGGCGACGGTCATGCGGATTCCTTCCTGTACCTGATGATCCTGGTGTCTCCGAACCTGCGTTCATCTTCGATCAGGTACCCCAAGGGTAGAGGAATCGGGTCGGACGATCGACGGGTGACCACCACCACCGCCTCATCCGACAGCCGATCGAGCAACTTCTCGAGAATTGCCTGCAGCTCGGCCGAAGGAAGCGGCCAGGGTGGATCGCAGAACACCACATCGAAGCGCTCTCCCGGCCGGGCCAGGAACCGGTCCACCTCGGTCACGACCAGCTCTCCGGCCATCGACAGGGCGGCCAGGTTCTCCTGCAGGGCCTGAACCGCCGGCCGGGCCACC
>DAIOGO010000101.1:0-2863 GCA_036745195.1 Actinomycetota bacterium
TCGAGCAGGGTTGTCGCCACCGCGCCGACGTCTGTGATCACTCCATCGCTCACGATGCAGTCTTCGATGATCTCGACCCCGTGGCCGATGCGGTCGGCGCCACCGACGTCGACTGCTCGGCGGATGCTGTCGACGCCGCCCGCTTCGCCCGCATGCAGGGTCAACCCGAGTCCCGCCTCCCGGGCCAGGTGGATCGCCGGCAGGTGGTCATCAGGAGGAAACCCTCGCTCCGGTCCGGCCAGATCGAAACCCACCACACCCTGGCCGGCGTAGCGGCCGGCCAGCCGCGCCACCTTCTCGGAGTCGGGCAGGTGGCGTAGGGCGCAGAGAATCAGCCCGGTGGAGACCCCGCTTGCATCCGAACCGTCCTGCAAACCGGCCAGCACCGACTCGACCACCACTTCGGGGGCCATGGAGGGGAGCAGCAGCGGACCGAACCTCAGCTCGGCGTGGATCACTCCGGCGGCGGCATGATCCTCGACCGCCTCCCGCGCCACCCGTCGGAGTGCCTCCGGCGTCCCCATCGCCGCCAGCGTGTAGACAAAAGCATCGAGGTATCGCTCGAGAGAGCCCGACCCGCGCTGATCGAACCAACCGGCCAGCGCCCCGGCCTCGTCGAAGGGGAGGGGGATGGCGCAGAGCTCGAGAACGGTCTCTGGCCTCAACCCGCCGTCAAGGTGGTCGTGGAGCACGATGAGCGGTCGCCTCATCCCGCCACGCTACCGGCTGGGTGTGCCAGGATGTCGATCATGACCGATGGACTGAGCGGCTACCTGCTCGTCGCCTCCCCGCTGATGCTCGACCCCAACTTCACGCGGACTGTGGTGCTGATACTCCAGCACGACGACGACGGAGCGCTGGGTGTCGTGCTCAACCGGCCCAGCGACTCTCCGGTATCGGATCACCTTCCCCGGTGGTCGCAAGGCTCGATTGAACCGGCCACGGTCTTCGTCGGGGGACCGGTGTCGCCCGAGATCGGGATCGGCCTCGCATGGCGGACGGGCTCTGGGCACGGACCGCTGGCGGGCATCGAGGTCTTCGATCTCTCCTCCGAAGATGAAGAACACGAGGCGGTCAGGGTCTTCGCCGGTTACGCCGGCTGGGGGGCGGGACAGCTCGAGGCGGAACTGGAGGAACCGGCCTGGCTGGTGGTGCCGGCCACCCCTGCCGAGGTCTTCACCGCCCGTCCGGACCTGCTGTGGGGTCGTGTGATGCGACGGATCGACCCGGAACTGGGTGTGGTAGCCACCCTCCCGCCCGATCCGTCGCTCAACTGACGAGACCGGTCGCCGGTCGCCGGCGGTCGCGAGTCGCGAGTCGCGGGCTTTGGTTCATGCCCCCGGTGAACGCAGTCGGGCGATGTGACTCCTCGGTGGTTTGAACAGGGTTCAAGGGTGCAGGTGTCGCATTCCACACAACTTCGAACCTGCAACCTGGAACATTGGACCCGAGGGAGGCGGGTGCAGGGTGTCATCCCCCCTACTCAGAACAGGTGTACTTGTTCACCCACTTTGGGGATGCGGGGGATGCCGTTCCACATCAGCGAGTCCATGAACACCCAGGTCCGCCGGTGGGCTGTCGATGGCCCCCACGCCTGGAGGGCGGCCTTGTGGACCGGGCACGGATACCCCTTGTTGGACTCGAAGTTGTAGGCGGGGTGATGTTCGGCGAGCCCGCGTAGCATCCGGTCGCGGCTGACCTTGGCCAGGATCGAGGCGGCCGCAATCGAAAGCGAGCGCCGGTCGCCGCCGACGATGAGGGTGGCCGGGAGTCCCTCGACGAACCGCCAGGGGCCGTCGATGAGAACGTGATCGACGTCGACACCGAGACCTTCGATGGCTCTCCTGGCCGCCAGTTTCTGGGCTGCCGACATGCCGAGGTCGTCGCATTCCTCGGGGCTGGCATGTCCGACCGCCCACACCTGGCACCACGACGCCACCCGGTTGAACAGGGCCTCACGCTCGGATTCGGTCAGTTGCTTGGAGTCGCGCACCTTGTAGACACGGCGGTCGCGCGGGAGCACCGCCGCACCTACCGTCAAGGGACCGGCCCATGCCCCCCGGCCGACTTCATCGACACCCACCACGATCTGGTCGCCCAGTTCCCACCGGGCCCGCTCGAACGGAAGCCCCGGTGACTCCCGCTTTAGGGCCGGGCGGAGCCGGCGAACGGTCTCAGCCACCGGTCATCTCTGTGCCGGCAGCGGCTGGAACGGCCAATTCCTCCGCTGGTGACAGGATCACCGCCTCGTAGGGACGGAGTTGGAAGGAGCCCCGATCCAACAGCCGATCGCCCCAATGGTCGTGGCCACCGAGGTGGACGAAGGCGGTGGCGGGCCGGTCGGCGAGGTTGACGATCACCTCGATCACCGCGCCATCATGGCTTCTCGTGAAGGACACCACCGCGTCATCGGACTGGTCGGTGAGCCGGCCTGGTCCGCCCCCCAGCGCCTCGAGGCCGCCGCGGAGGGCAAAGAGCTTGCGGAGCCCGGCGAGTAGACGCGCCACCCCACCCGTCTCGGTCTCCAGCCTTTCCAGCCGTTGCCAGTCGAAGTGGGGTCGGTGGGCCCAGCGATTGTCCAAGGCCAGGTCCGGGTCGTTGGCGTAACCCGGGTCGTTCAACTGCCCGATCTCGTCGCCCAGGTAGAGCATGGGAATGCCGGAGATCGTGGCCATCACGACGGCAGCGGCCAGCATCCGGTCGACGACAGGTTCGACCGTGGCGGAGTCGGCCGTCTCGAGCGCCGCCTCCAGCCCGGCCAGTGATGCCAGGCTCCCCGAGATACGGGCATCGCCCGTCTCCGGGTTGTCCTGGAAGCGGAGACCCCGAGCAAAGGAACCGGGGAAGCGACCGCTGTAGAAGT
>DAIOGO010000101.1:2963-4214 GCA_036745195.1 Actinomycetota bacterium
CATTCATCGGGGCGAACGAACCGCGACACGTCGTCGGGATGGACGATCGCCTCGCTGAGCAGCTCCACCGATGGCGCCACGACCTCGACGATCAGATCCATCAGTTGGAGCAAGGTATGGGCCTCTTCGAGGTTCTCGCACGATGTTCCCTGTCGTTTCCAGAGGAACGGGGTGGCGTCCATCCGCACCACCGACACTCCGAGATTGACGAGGAACAACAACTCGCCGGTCATCGCCACCAGCACGTCGGGGTTGCGGTAGTCCAGGTCCCACTGGTACTCGAAGAAGGTCGTCCACACCCACTTCCCACGGGCGGGACCGGCCACGTCCGGTCTCCAGGTGAAGGCATCCCCGCCTCGATCCGGGAAGATCGCTCGAAGGGACGGTGCATACCGGTCGGGGATGGTGCGGTCGTCGAACATGAAGTAACGGCCGGTGTGGCGCGGATCGCCGGCCTTGGCAGCCTCGGCCCAGGGGTGATCGTCGGCGGTGTGGTTGGCAACGAAGTCGAGCACCACCCCTATCCCGCCCGCCCGCAGTGCCGAGATGGCGGACCGCAGGTCGTCGATCGTCCCGAGAGAAGGCAGGGTGGTCCGGTAGTCCGAGACTGCATATCCGCCATCGCCACCCCCGGCCGGCCGGAGGTAGGGCGGCATGATGTGCAGGTGGGTCACACCGAGCGAGCGCAGATGGGGAATCGTCTCGGGAAGCCGGTCGAACGTGTCACAGAATCTGTCCACATACCCCATCGCCCAGATCGTGTCCGGCCGGGCCGGCCACTCGGGGTCGGTGGCCCGATCGGCGGCGACCAACGCTTTGTCCCGGTTCAGGTAGCCGTCGGCCGCCACCACCACCAGACGTTCCAGCCACCAGGCAAAATCGTAGCGCCAACCGTATAGGGCGTGGAGTTTGCGGAAGATCTCCGGAAACCGCTCCGTCAGCGCCGATTCGAACTGCGCCCAGCGCTTGGGACGGCCTTTGAAACGGGGCCTGACCCGCTCGAGCACGGTTTCCAGGGCCCGGGGTGCCTCTTCGATGAACCAGTCTTCCACGACCCGTCACGCTAGCCGGACATGTTCAAGGTACCCGCCAAGCGTCTTACGCCATGCGTCCTGCGTCATGCGCCAGGCAGCTGTCGGCCATCGGCCATCGGCCATCGGTTCAAGGTCCAAGGTCAAGGTGTCCCACCTTCAACCTGCGCAGTGAACCTGAAACGTTCATCGTTGATCGTTCATCGTTGATCGTTCATCG
>DAIOGO010000101.1:4314-9054 GCA_036745195.1 Actinomycetota bacterium
CGTTCATCGTTGATCGTTCATCGTTGATCGTTCATCGACTCACGAGAGACGATCGAGGTATGCGGGCAACATCACCCGCCAGGTAGGCCAGTCGTGGGGCCAGCCGGCCCATTCATCGACCTGGTTGGGTACACCTTTGGCGCCGAGGACTCCGGCCAGTCTCCACGACTCGCCAGGATTTTCATGGTCCCCGGTACCGGTGGCGAGAACCACCCAGCGGCGACGGAGTGCCTCCAACTGGAAGCTGTCGGTCAAGCCCGGCAGGTAGTGCAGCGGCGAGGAGAAGTAGAACTCGTCGTTCCACAGTCCGCCGAGCCATGGTTCCAGGTCATAGGTGCCCGACATCCCGACTGCCGCCCTGAACACATCCGGGTACCGGCAAGTGGATGCCACCGCATTGAAGGCGCCGATCGAGGCGCCGGCGGTGACGAGTTCGGCCGTCTCGTCGCCCACGTCGGCCCGGATGGCGGGCACCACCTCCCAGCGAACGGCCGACAGGAAGGCGCCCTGGAGCCAGGAGGCATGAAGCGGGTCCCGCCGTTCCAGCCAGGCACGGCCGGCGATCGAGTCGACCGAATACAGCTTGATCCGACCCTCGGCGAGGAGCCACGACACCGAGTCGACCAGACCCATCCGCTCGATCTCTTCGGCATCGCCGCCGGCGGTGGGGAAGACCAGGACGGGAGCCCCGAACTCGCCCCAGCGCACCAGTCGCAGGGGCTGATGCATTCGCTCGGAATGCCACTCCTCGATCGCCTTCATGAACCGTCGAGCCTGTCCCGTTCGGTTTTTCTCCAGAACTGGATCAACCCCCAGAAATGCTCCGTGAACTGTTCGACCTCGTGGGCCGGGAAGATCACCGACACCTTGCGCCGGACCGCCTCTTTGGCCCGCTCGGTCTCGAAATACTCCCAGGTGATCTCGTCGAGGTGGGCGAGGTGCTTCGAGCAGAACTCCTCGAAGCGGTCCGTCTCGAATCGTTCCCGGGCGATCTCGGCATAGGCAGTGAGCTTCTCCCGATAGGACATGTCGGTGTCGGCCACCAGGAAGTAGGGGGTCCAGTCGGGCATGTGGCGGAGCCGCCGGCGGGTGGCGGCGCAGTACAGCGCCCAGCGCAGCTTGGCCTTCACCAGCCAGGGAATGTGATAGTGGAGGCTCGTCACCTGCGAGTCGGGACAGGCGTTGGCGAAATCGATCGGGTGGAAGACACCGTCCTTGCGGAGCGCCTCGCACGAGTTGAAATCCCAGCCGAAGAACGAGTTGATGGCCAGACCCATGTCGTGAAGCAGGTTCCACTCGTCGCCGTCCACGAAGTCGAAGGCCACCTCGTAGCGGGCGTGGATCGGGGCGGTGGGATCGTATTTGATGACGTTCACCTGGGGGCCCACCGAAAGAACCCGGACGAAGATGTCGAACGGCTCGATCGCCTCCTGCAGATGCATGATCTGCCGCCCGGAAGCGTCGTAGGCCGCCTTGAGAGCGGCTTCGTCTTCGATCCGGCTGACCCCTCGCCAGGCGCCGCCGTCGAACGGTTTCAGATATGCCGGATAGCCGATCTGGCGGCCGACATCACCAAGGTCGAACATCCGGGCGTAACTCTCGAGCGTCATCTGCAGGTCAGGCTGTTCGTCGTATTCCCGGGGCGGGAGGAGGGCGGTGCGTGGCACCGGGAGCCCAAGTCGCATCATCGCCGCGTACGACGTGTGCTTCTCCATCGACTGGAGGGTGAACGGGTTGTTGAGGACGTAGGTGTCGTCGTGGACGACTGCCTTCTTGATCCACTCCCGGGAGGTGTGGTACCACGGCGTCAGCCGGTCGAGCAGGACGTCATACCGAACCGGCTGGTCGAGCAGGAACGGCTCGATCGTGACCCGCTCCACCCGGAACGAGACGTCTTCCCCTCCGATCCGGATTCGCGGGTCGAGCTTGCCGAGGATGTCCTCGAAGAAGATCGGCCAGCACAGGTCAGCTCCGAGGGACAGTCCGATGATTCGCTCAGCCATGCCGGCAGCCTACTTTCACTCGTCGGAGCGGGGGTACAGGAACTCGAGGCCGGCTTGAAAGCGATCACGCCAGGCACCCCAGTCGTGCCCGGCCCAGACCTCGACGAAGTCGACATCGACGAACTGGTCGGCGAGAGCCGCCGCCAGCCGCCGATTCCAGTCGATGAGGCTTTCGTACCGGCCACAACTCATGGCGACCCGGGCGGACCCGAGCCGGGAGTGGCGTATCGCCGGGAGACAGAACGCGTTGATGGAACGGAACATCTCGTCGGTCAACTCGGGGTGGGGCTCGAGGGCGAACGTGCCCGACTGCAGGAACACCCGATCGAACGTCCCCGGATACGAGTAGGCGGTGTGAAACGCCGCCACCGCGCCCAGCGAGGCTCCCATGATCCCGTGCGGGCCATCCAGGCTCACTCGACGGGCAACGTGGGGAAACACCTCGTTGACGACATGCGTGGCGTGATCTCGCGAGGCGATGTATTCGGCATGGCGAGCCTTGGGGTCGAGCAACACTGCCCGGAGTGGCTCGATCCGGCGGTGTGCGATGAGCACGTCGAGGGCCCGACCGAGGTCGGCATGATGCCAGTAGTCGCTCCCGTCGTGGACCATCAACAGTGGCAGCGGAGTGTCCTCCGAAAAGCCGGCCGGCTGATACAGATGATGGGTGCGCCGCTTGCCGAACACCGTGCTCGCCACCCGGATGATCGACACCGTCCCGGCCGGGGCCTCGGGCGACAACCAGTCGGGCGGGTGATAGCCAGATCCGGTCATCACGGAATTCGATCCGAAGGGATTGGTGGCCACGACCGGGTTGTTGGGGTCGCGTATGACCGTTGTGTGACCGTGGCGGGTGACCTTGAAGCGGTACTCGATGCGAGCCTGGTGGGGGAGGGGGATCGTCAGCCGCCAGACCCCTTGCGACTCGGAGAAGGCGATGTCCTTGGGAAACCGCGGCATGAAGGTGGCCAACTCCACCCGATCGGCCTCGCCGCTGTATTCGAACTGCACGGTGGCCGGGGTCTCGGACATCCGCCACAGGGTATCGCAGCCGCCTCCGCCCGCCCCCCGCCCCGGGTACCCTCCCGGCCATGGCCAGCATCTTCACTCGCATCATCCAGGGCGAGATCCCTGGCACCTTCGTCTGGAGGGACGACGAGGCCGTCGCCTTTCTCAGCATCAACCCCATCTCGCGGGGCCACACCCTGGTGGTGCCGATCGAGGAGGTGGAACACTGGATCGACCTCCCCGACGGGCTGGCGTCGCACCTCATGACGCTGTCCACACGGCTGGGGAGGGCCGTTCAGGCGGCGTTCAATCCGGTCAAGGTCGGCCTGGTGATCGCCGGCTACGAGGTGCCTCACACCCACCTCCACGTGATCCCCACCTGGTCGATGGCCGATCTCGACTTCCGGAACGCCGCCACCGGGGTCGATCGGGAAACCCTGGAGGAGACGGCAACACTCATCAGGAGCCATCTCTGACCGTTCCCCGGCCCCGGAGCCGGTCTTCTAGCATCGCCTCATGAGAGTGCTCGTCACCGGCGGAGCCGGATACATAGGTAGCCACACGGTGGTCGAGCTTCTCGCCGCCGGCCACGAACCGGTCATCGTCGACAGCCTGGTCAACGCCAAACCATCGGTGATCGATCGGGTCGAAGAGATCACCGGCTACCGGGTTCCGCTCTATCGGTTCGACATCCGCGACGAGGGTCTTCTCGACGAACTGCTGGCGGCCGACCGGTTCGAAGCGGTGCTCCACTTCGCCGGTCTGAAGGCGGTGGGGGAGAGCGTCGAGCGCCCGCTCGCCTACTACGACGCCAACGTGAGCGGTTCGGTGACCCTCCTGGAGGCGATGGAACGGCACGGCATCCGCACCATCGTCTTCAGTTCGTCGGCCACGGTGTACGGAGACCCGCCCGCCATCCCCGTCACCGAATCGATGCCCACCGGCAGCCCGACCAACCCGTACGGCTGGACCAAGCTGATGATCGAACAGATCCTCCGTGACGTCCACGCCGGCGGGGAGGGGTGGAGCGTCGCCCTGCTCCGCTACTTCAACCCGGTGGGAGCCCATCCATCGGGCGTCATCGGGGAAGATCCAGAAGGGCTTCCCAACAACCTCATGCCTTACATCAGCCAGGTGGCGGTGGAACGGCTCCCGGAGTTACGGGTGTTCGGGAACGACTATCCGACTCGGGACGGCACCGGCGTGCGCGACTACATCCATGTGGTCGATCTCGCCCGGGGCCACGTCTCCGCCCTCAACCGGTTGCAGTCCGACCCCGGGCTCCATGTGTGGAACCTGGGGACCGGCAACGGGGTCACCGTCCTGGAACTGGTGGCGGCGTTCGAACAGGCGAGCGGGGTGAGGGTGCCCTATCGGGTGGAAGGGCGGCGACCCGGCGACATCGCCGCCATCTGGGCCGACCCCACCAGGGCCAATGTGGAGTTGGGGTGGAGCGCCACCCTCACCGTCGACGACATGTGCCGGGACACGTGGAGATGGCAGCAGTACGCGGAAGGGATAACGAAGAACGATTAACGATCAACGATTAACGATCAACGAAGAACGAAACCTTGAACCTCTGGCTGATGCCCGATTGCCGATGCCCGACAGCTGCCTTGCGCAGGGCGCAAGACGCAAGACGCATGGCGCTGGGCGCAAGGCGGGCGCCTCTTGTCTCCTCCCCTCGGGAGGCCCGCAAGGCCGAGTGTTGGGGGAGGTGGATCCGGCC
>DAIOGO010000102.1:0-8985 GCA_036745195.1 Actinomycetota bacterium
GGCTTCCCCGCCCCCGTTCCGCATCCGATCCCGGCCAGAGCAGATCGACGAGATGATCACGGGATTGTTCCCGCCCGGCCACCGCCAGGTAGGCGAGCAGACCGATGGCCTTGCGGGTATCGACCACCAGTGGACCGCCGTCGATCAGGACCTCGACCGGCCCGAGCAGTTTCAGCTCCAAACGTGACGATTGAACAGACATGCGCCGGGCCGTAACGGTAGAACCCGTAACGCTGCCGTGACGGCAAGAACCGAAGGTGACCGGAGACACATGACACGGTTGAGCACCCTCCCAGGAATCAGCGGTACTTCGACCGACGAGCCCAATCGAACGATCACTCTGTGGCGGACTCTGGCTTGGATGTGGCTGGTAGTGGTGACAGCACTCGGCACCGTCGGGTTCGTGGGCGTTTACAGGGACCCGGCCCTGGTTCGGATTCCGGAGTTCGCCCGTCTCTATCAACCGCTCGGCATTCCCGATGCCGCCCTGATCACCACTCTGTTGTCGGCTCCGCTCGGGTTCGCGGTCGCGTCGGCCGCGTTCATCCTCTTTCGCAAGCCGGATGATCGAGGGGCGTTGATGCTCGCCGCCTCGCTGGTGGCGGTGTATTTCTTCGTATCCGGGTCGGCCCTCGGTCTCGAGGTGGCCTGGCTCCGAGATGCCTCGGTATCGACGGCGATGGTGGTGATCTCGGTCTTCCTCGTGACATTTCCGAGCGGGTCATACCGGCCGCGCTGGTCGATACTCTCCCCGCTGATCGTGCTGGCCGTCGCCATGGCCCGACCCGGACTCGCAGCCGAGACCAGATCCGTACTGAGCGATCCGGCGCGTTCCATCGCCGGTGAGATGGTGCTGGCGGCGACGATGTGGCCTCTCATCCTCGTCATCGTTGCCGCCGCCCAAACCACCAGGTATCGGAGATTCTCGACAGAGTCGGAACGGACCCAGACCCGCTGGGTGCTACTGGGAGCATCGGGGATTCTCGGGCCGCCGGTGCTCGTGATCGCACTCCTGGCAATCGATTGGACCGGTCCGGGGTGGATCGGAGGCCTGGTGGCCATGAGCGCCGCCGGCTCGTATGGTTTCCCGATCGCCGTGACGATCGCCGTCTTCCGCCATCACCTCTATGACATCGATCGGGTCATCTCCCGCACCATCACATTTGCGGTTCTGGCCGTCGTGATCGGGGTTGTGTACGCGCTGCCGGTGGTGCTCCTGCCGACGATCGTTGGACGGTCGAGCGATCTGATCGTTGCCGCGTCGACCCTGGCGGCGGCCGCCGCCTTCAGCCCGGCCCGGCGCTGGATCCAGCGGGAGGTGGATCGCCGGTTCGACCGATCCCACTACCAGGCTGATGTGGAAATCGCCGCCCTCGCCCAACGGCTCTCCGGTCAGGTCGATCTCGGCGCAATCAACCGGGACCTGGGGCAGGCGGTACAAAGGACCCTTGCCCCGGCGACGGTGGAGCTGTGGCTGCGGGGGCGACCACCGGCGCAAGCCAAAGGGACCCACCCCGGGACCGGACGCACATGACCATCGTCCTCAGGCTCATTGCCATCACCGTCTGGATGGCGGCAATCGCGAATTTGCTGGGATTTTTCGGGGTCATCCCACTGGAAGGGACGGGGCTGATCCTCCCGCTGGCGGCCATCCCCGGGTACGCCAGTGTCGGACTGGTCCTCGTGCTGCACCGCCCGACGAGCAGCGTCGGCTGGCTGATGCTGGGTATGGGCGGCCTTCCGGCGATCGGGGTGGTCGCCGGCGTGGGCTCAGCGGAACTGGCCAATGGAGCCGTTCTGATCGGGTTGGCGCTCATGCTGGTGTTCTTCCCCGACGGACGGCTTCCTTCGACCAGATGGGCCGTTCCGGTCGCGATGCTGGTGGGCGGTTGGTCCGTCACCCTGTTGGCCCCAGATCTCCTATGGCGACGGGATGACGGATTCGACCTCCCGATCGGAGTGATCGTCGCGCTGCTCGGCGCACTGGCGTGTACCGCCGCCCCCTTCGCACGACGTCGCCACGCCGGGCTCGTTGAACGGGCCCAACTCCGTTGGTTGGGCGCAGCCGCGGCGGCGACCGGGCTGATGGTCGCCCTGGCCTTGGGTCCGACGGTTTCATCCTTCGTGCCCTCCGGCCTCGGCGAGTTGGGCAGCGGCCTGGGGTTGCTGTTCGGCGTGTTCGGGATCCCGGCGGCGGTGTTGATCGCGATCGTCCGGTACCGCCTGTACGAGATCGACCGGATCATCTCCCGAACCATCACCTACCTGGCGGTGGGTGCGGTAGTTGCGACCATCTACTCGATCCCCGTCCTGGTGTTGCCGTCGGTGCTGGGCGAGTCGGGTGACCTCGTCGTTGCGCTGTCGACCCTGGTCGCTGCGGCCGCCTTCAACCCGTTGCGCATGAAGATCCAGCGGCTGGTCGACCGCCGCTTCAACCGCGCCCGGTTCGACGCCCAACGTGAGCTCGACCGGTTCGCCGGCGGCCTGCGGGAAGATGTCGATCTGGGCAGGGTCACTGATGACCTGAAAAAAGTCATCGCCCGTACCGTTTCTCCAGCCGCCGCCTCGATCTGGATCAGGCAGGCGAAATGAGATCGAAGCGAGGGGCCGGTTGCCTCCGTCCAGCAACGTGGTCCGTAACGGTTTCGGAACGGCTGGAACCTACAAGGAGGGAGTGCAAATGGTGAAGCCCTCCCGTCGGAGCGTCAAGCGATCGGAATCGACCACCCCCGCTGCGGCCGATGACACGATCCCGAGATCCCAACCCATTCCGATACCCGATCACGACCCGCTGATGGGATACCTGCTCGGGGCGGGCGGGCCGGTGGACATTGCCGGCGTCACCCTCGACTCGCCCGCACTTCGCCAACTGCAGGCGGCAGGAGTGCACCTGGTCGTGCCACTGATCAGCCAGGGGGAGTTGATCGGCACGCTCAACCTCGGTCGCAGGCTATCCGACCAACCGTATTCGAGTGACGACCGCAAGCTGCTCCATGGTCTGGCCGGTCATGTCGCCCCGGCCATCCGCCTCGCCCAACTCGCCCAGCAGCAGCAGATCGAAGCGCAGGAACGAGAACGTATCGAGCAAGAACTACGGGTGGCAGCACTCATCCAGCAGACCCTTCTCCCCAAGGAGCTTCCTGGTCTCGCCGGCTGGGAGATCGACGCGTATTACCAGCCCGCCCGGGCGGTAGGAGGGGACTTCTACGACTTCATCCCGATGGCGGATGGCCGGCTCGGGCTGGTGATCGGGGACGTCACCGACAAAGGTGTCCCCGCCGCCCTGGTGATGGCCACCACCCGCTCGACCCTGAGAGCGTCGGCCCAGCGACTCGACGACCCCGGTGCCATCCTGGCCGACGCCAACGAGGTCCTCGTCAGGGAGATCCCGCCGGCGATGTTCGTCACCTGCCTGTTCGGCATCCTCGAACCGGGGAGTGGGAAGCTGACCTTCGCCAACGCCGGTCACAACCTCCCCTACGTCAGAAGCGGCGGGCAAGTGATGGAACTGCGCGCCACCGGTATGCCCCTGGGGTTGATGACCGGGATGGAATACGAGGTACGAACGGCGATTCTCGAGGCCGACGCCACCATGCTGCTGTCGAGTGACGGGATCGTCGAGGCGCACGGGCCGGACGGCTCGATGTTCGGCTTCGAGCGGCTCATGGCACTCGTCGGATCGACCGGCTCGGCCGAGGCCCTCATGGCGGCCATCCTGACCGACCTCGACCGGTTCTGCGGCGAGGGGCATGAGCAGGAGGACGACGTCACCATGGTGACCGTGCGCCGGCTCCCCTCGGCGGCGGCCTCTGCCGAGGTCTTCGATCCGCGCTTGGTGGAAATCGAACAATTCAGCCTCCCCAGCGAAGAGGGAAACGAACGGCTTGCGATGCAACGAGTGGCCGAGACGATCGCCGCCCTGGGCCTCTCGGTCGAGCGACTCGAGCGGCTCAAAACGGCCGTGTCGGAGGCCACGATGAACGCCATCGAACACGGCAACGGCTTCGATCCGTCCCTCCCGGTCGACGTGACAGTGCTCCGCGGCAGGGACCGAGTGGTAGTGCGGATCGAGGACCACGGGACCGGACCGGATATTCCGGAGGCAGAACAGCCGGACCTGGACGCCAAACTGGCCGGCCTCCAGTCGCCCCGCGGCTGGGGGTTGTTCCTCATCGAGCAGATGGTCGACGGGCTCCGTCACGAGGCAGGCAATGGACGGCACGTGATCGAGTTGGAGATGAACCTGGAAGGAGGCGACTGATGCCCGGCATTCCCTTCGACGTACGGGTCGACGAAACCGAGGGTGTGGCTCGGCTGCGAATGAGCGGTGACGTGAATCGAACTGCTCACGAGCAACTGGAAGAGGCCTATGCCGGAACGGGCAAGGGGCCGGTGGTCCTCGACTTCTCCGATGTCGATTACATCAACTCGACCGGTATCGCGGTGATCGTGGGTGTGCTCGCCAAGGCCAGGGCTGCCGGTCGCGCCGTCCGGGCATTCGGCCTCACCGACCACTATCGGCAGATCTTCCAGATCACGCGGATCGCCGACTTCATGACCATCTACGACGACGAGACCTCCGCAGTGAGTGCGGGCTGAAGGAGCGAGCATGCCAGAGGCACAGGTAGCGATGACGGTGCGAGAAGGTACCGACTCGGCCAGAGTGATCGACATCGAAGGCGACATCACTGCCTTCTGTGAGAAGGTGATGTCGGACGCCTATACGGAGGCGGCCCAACCGGGTACCAGTGTGATCGTCCTCAATTTCGGCGGGCTCCAGTACATGAACAGCAGCGGCATCGGTCTGCTGGTGACCATCCTCATTCGAGCCCAGCGGGCCGGCCACCGACTCGCCGCCTTCGGTCTGTCGGATCACTACCGCCAGATCTTCTCATTGACCCGCCTGGACGAGGCGATCGGCATCTTCGACAGCGAGCAGGCGGCCATCGCCGGCCGGTGACTCGCCTCCCAGGACCGTAGCGAAGTCGTAACGCCCAGTGGGGAGGATGGGCTCAGGCGAACGATGGAGGAACGATGAACGAGGACCCGACCGCAGCACCCGCGTCCCGCGATCACGACAGCTGGGCGCCCAACATCGAGCGGCTGAGCGCCGATGGCGGGGTCAATGTCGGGGGAAGAAGGTTGACGGGCCCGCAGCAGGGATTCGGCCCGATGTGGCAGAAGACCTACAAGGTGAGCATTCCCGGGGTTGCTCCCGAGCGAGTCATCTCGGAATGGAAAGCCAACTACGGGAGCTTCTGGCCATCGCACTCCCGCTTCAACGCTCCGGTGGCAGGCATCAAGCCCGGTGAGGTCGGGAACATCCAGTCCATGCAGGTCATGTCGACGGGGATCATGGTTCTGTTCGCCGACGACACCTCGTTTGCGTTCATGACACCCGAAGGACATCCGTTCGCGGGATGGATCACCTTCTCGGCGTATGAGGACGAGGACACCGTCGGACAGGTCCAACTCGTCATCCGCCCTTCGGATCCCCTCTGGGACCTGGCGTTCATGTTGGGAGCAGCCAAGGGCGAGGATCTCATGTGGCAGCACACGCTGCGTTCGCTCGCCGCCCACTTCGGCTCCGACGCCAAACCAGAGACCGAGTTGGTCAAGGTCGACCGGAAGCGACTCTGGAAGAACGCCGGCAACATCACCAAGAACGCCGCCATCGGGTCGGCCATCCACCTCGTCAAGGCGCCCGTCCGGGCCATCCGCCGTTCGCAATGAATCCTGCTGACCGGGGGTGAGCTTCAGCGGCCGCTCGCCGCCTGCGTGAGATCGAGGACCAGATCCTTCAGCGCAATGGAGTGGGGTCCCAGGCTGTTGCTCAGGATGGCCACCATCAGGTCGGATCGCGGGAAGTAGGCGAGCCAGGAACTGAAGCTGGCTGTGCCTCCCTCGTGGAAGATCGCGTCGTCTCGACCCAGTCGGTCGAGGACGAGGCCGAGGCCGTATGGCACCTGGGTCCCATCATCGAGGGTCGCAGGAGTGCTCATGGCTCGGAACCCGTCGGGACCTGCGGCCGCACCGTCGACGAGACTGCGTTCCCAGCGGATCAGGTCGCCCGCGGTCGAGCAGAGGCCCGCCGCTCCGGAGAAGAAACTCGGAGGAACCTCCGGCCCCGGCGCCGGACCAGCCGGGCCGCTGGTGTAGCCGACGGCCAGCCCGGGAAGCGTTGGTGAGCAGAACGCAGTCCGCTCCAGGCCGAGAGGTCCGAACAGGGACCTGTCGAGGACCGTCGCCAGGGTCTGCCCGGTGAGTTGCTCGATGATCGCCGTCAGGATGATGTAGCCGGTGTTGCTGTAGGAGAAGGTGGTACCCGGGGCGGCCACCAATCCGCCGTCGAGGACGACGAAGGCCGCCACGAGCTCGGCGGCGGTGTAATCCCGGCCCCAGTCGAACGGCGTTTCAGGGTCTTCGCGGAAGATTGCGAAGTGGTCCGGGACACCACCGGTGTGGCTCAGCAGCTGTTCAAGGCTGATCTGACGCCATGCTTGCGGTAACCATGGCAGATACGACCCGGCAGGATCAGCCAGGCTCAGTTTCCCCTCTTGTTCGAATCTGAGGATCTCGACGCTTACGAACTGCTTGGAGATCGAGCCGATCTCGTAGACGGTGTCAGCCGCAGCAGGTACGGCCGAGGCCAGATCGGCAGTGCCATACCCCTTGACATAGAGGGGACTCTCGGCGCACTGCACGGCCAGCGTCAGGCCAACGGCGTCCATTGCGGCCATTCCATCGGCTACGACCGGGTCGAAGACCGCTTCCAGGTCTGGCGGCAACGGCAGGTCGTCGAGCTTCGAGGCGATGCGCTCACAGAGAGATTCGAACCCGGGAGTCGTGGTGGTCGCCGCGGCAGGAGTCGTCGTGATCGTCGGTGCGGATGTGGCCGGGTTCGGGACCAGCTCCCCACACGCAGCGACAAGGACGGTCGAAACCGAGACGCCCATGACCCAGCGCGCCCTTTTTGACGGCACCACCCCAGGCTACGCCTTCGCCGGCCCGCCTGCGCGCGCGGCTCTCGGTCGAGTTCAGCTCGCCGCCTCGAGGAACACCTCGACCGATCGCTTCACCCCGGGTGAGTCGGCCCGCCCCACCTGGAGGTAGATCCGGCTGACGCCGGTGGCGGCGAGAGAGGCGATCCCCTCCCGGAGCCGCCCGGGGGTTCCGTGCGGGATCCCGACACCGGTGAGGTCGGCCTCGACTGCCCGGGGGGTCTTGCCTCGCCGCTCGGCGAAGGCGGACAGAGCCTCCCGGTACTCGGCGTCGGCGCCACCCGCCACCACCGGAAAAGCCGTCGAGATGATCAGATCTCCCGGCTCCCGCCCCGCCTCGGCGGCAGCCGCCCTGGCCAGGTCGACCCGACCGGCCAGGTCCGCCTTGCCCGGGTAGGCGTTGAACTCGTCGGCAAACCGCCCGGCCAGAGTTGGGGTCCGCCGCCCTCCGGTCCCGCCCACGATCAGACGCAGGTTGGCGGGACGGGGTTGGACATCGAACGGGGCCAGGTTGTAGTACCGACCCCGAAAACCGGGAGATCCCCGGTCGAGGGCAGCCCGCAGGTATCCGAGCGCCTCTTCCAGTCGGTCGAATCGATCGGCCTCGGCCGGGAACTCGATCCCGAAGAACGAATGTTCCGGTTCCATCCACCCGGTCCCTACTCCCAGACAGAACCGCCCGCCGGAGATCTCGTCCAATGACACCGCCTGCTTGAGGAGCACGGCAGGGTGGCGAAACGTGATCGGACTGACCAGCGTGGCCAGGCCGAGCGTGGAGGTACCGGCTGCTACTGCCGCCAGCACCGTCAACTGGTCGAGAGCGGGGTCCGAGGTCTTATCGCTCGATGTCAGGTAGTGGTCGGCGGCGGCCAGCGCCACCACCCCGTTCGCCTCGGCCCAGCGGGCCAGGTCGAGGGTCGCCCGGTATCCGGCCATGGTCTGAATCGCGATCTCCACAGGATTCATCTCCTCCTCGGAGCGGGCGTTCCGCACCCCGCATTCTCGTCCAGCGCAAGAGGACCACGCCGCTCCGACGACTCCGTCGCGGTTTCGGCGGCCCAGATCGCGCCTACGCTCGCCTCGAAGGAGTCGCATCCATGAAGTTCTCTCTCATGACCGAACCGCAGATCGGCGGAACCTACGACCAACTACTGGCGGCGGCGCTGTGGGCCGAACGCCGCGGCCTGGTGAGCTTCGCCCGCTCCGACCACTTCTACTCCTCGCGGACCCCGGTCCCGGAGGCGACCGAGGCTCTCGCCACGCTGGCCGGCCTGGCCCGGGAGACAACGACGATCCGGCTGTGCGTGCTGGTGACGCCGATCACATTCCGCCATCCGGCCGTCATCGCCAAGACGGCGGCGACGATCGATCAGATGTCGCACGGCCGGTTCGATCTGGGGGTGGGGACCGGTTGGATGGAACTCGAGCACCAGGTGTTCGGGCTGCCGTTTCCCGACTGGGACGAACGTTTCGACCGGTTGGAGGAAACCCTCGAATACCTCGAGGTCGCCGCCGGCGCCGGGCCCGCCCGTCACGACGGCACCCACTACTCGATCTCTGCCACCGCCCTCCCCCGACCCGGCGGGATGCGGATCGTCATCGGGGGCTCCGGTCCGCTCCGGACCCCCACCCTCGCCGGCCGCAAAGCCGACGAGTACAACCACTTCATCGACCGCCCCGAGGTGATCGCCCCCAAGATCGAGGTGATGCGACGGGCGGCCGAGTCGGGCGGCCGCGATCCCTCCTCCGTCGAGGTCACGGTGATGGGACCGGTGCTCGCCGGCCGTGACGAGGAGGAGTACGAGCGAAGGCTCCATCACGCCGCCGAGGCCCGCAACGAGGACCCCGCCGCCTTCGAGGCCCGCTGGCGGGAAGCGGGAATCCCGATGGGCGGTCCCGACCGACTGGCGGAGGCGTTCCAGGCATTGACCGAGATCGGGGTGGGGCGGTATTACCTGCAGTGGCTCGACCTGGACGACCTGGC
>DAIOGO010000103.1:0-8966 GCA_036745195.1 Actinomycetota bacterium
CGGTACCCGGTGACCAGGGAGACGTATTCGATCACGCCCCCGAACATCGCCCCGAGCAGGTTGGCGCCGAAGGCCAGGGTTGGGTTGGCGGTCGATCGGAAGCGACCGGCGAACACCAAATTGGCTATGAAGATGGGTAGGAAGGCGAAGACGGTGGCCACCAGGAACCGTGGAACCGCTGGGAGTTCCAGCAGAACACGAGGGGGAACCAGGGCGGTCACTGCCAGCCCCACGAACAGCAGGGCGTACAACCTCCCGGGGCGAGCGATGTGGAACCGCTTCTCGACCTCGATCGCCGCCAGCACGCTCAGCAGGATCCCACCGAACACGAGCGCGTTAACCAGCCAGGTGGTACCGAACAGAAGGGCGAACTGGACCACGTTCTTGGTCTCCAGCAGCAGGAACGCCACCCCCATGAAGAACAGATCGGCGTAGGGGGTCATCCCCGACAACTTGCCCCCGTAGGTTCTCACCACCACCAGCGACAGCACCGCGATCAGGGCCATGGCCACCAGATAGCGCGACGGGATCGCCCGTTCCTGCAGGTATACGAAAGGATGGTCGTCGGTGGAGGCGGCCACGATCTCACCGCTCGGCGCCCAGGTCGTCTCGCAGCGCATCACAGACGCGGATGGTGCCACCACCATCATCGAGGCCCTTCCCACCACATCGGCCTGGACGCCGAACTCGTCCAAGCACGGTCGATTGCCAAAGGTCTCCTCGAGACCACCGGCCAGCCGGTCCAGGAGCCAGGTCTCCCGGTAGAAGTTGTACATGGCGAAGGCTCCATCCTCGCTCAGATGGTCACGCGCCGACTCCAACGCCTCTCGCGTGAACAGGAAGCTCTCCAGCCGGACTCCCGATTGACCGCTGACCAGGGTCAGCGAGTCGGGCAGGGCGAACACGATCAGGTCATAACGGTCCGTGCTGTTCTCGAGAAACGCCCGGCCGTCACCGATCACGACGGACACCCTGGAATCCTGATAGGGCTGATCGGGATGATGCGCCAGCCCGAGTTGCTGAATCTCGGGATCGATCTCGACCGCATCGACGTGGGCTGCACCCTTGGAGAGGGCGGCAGCCACGTCATTGCCGTTGCCGGCCCCGATCACGAGTACCCGCTGCGGTGAACCGGTGACCCGCTCATACGGGATCAGATAGGGAGTTCCCGCTACCGGCGCCATCGCCTGATGGGGTACGCCATTGGCGGCGATGTTCCGTCCTTCCGTGAAGGAGATCCGGTAATAGGGCGACCAGATCGAGTCATCGACGATGGTGCTCAGGGACAACACCACCACCAGCATCACCGACCAGGCGGCATGCGCGATGGTCGGACGCCAGTTGATGGCGAGGTACAGCACCGCAATCAGAACACCCCACCCGGCGGGTGGCACGCCCAGAAACGACATCGCCGCATAGGCGCCGATCCCGGCGATCGACCCCCCGATGTCGAGCCGGTAGGCCTCGAGCGGCTCGAAATGATGGAAGCGGGTGGCGACGCCATGGGCGAAGCAGGCCAGGATCAGCGCCACCGACAGAAACACGATCGGAAGCATCAGCCAGGCGGGCAGGCCTCTCGTGACCAGCGCCCCAAAGAAGATGAGGTCGCCGCCACTCCGGTCGATCACCACCGGGAACTCCCTCACCAGCGCGACGAAGAAGGTCAGAACCACCAGCGACCAGCGAAACAGGTCAGGAGAGCGATTGGCCCGGAGAAACGCGATGCCGATGCCGAGAAAGCTCCCCAGAAGCACGAAGTTCGAGAAGTAGGACAGGTAGATGATGTGGGCGCCGGCCCAGCGGATCAACACCAACTCCACGAAGAGCATCAGGAAGCTGGCGAGGAACAATTCCGCTCGTTGTCTCTTCATGGCCCTGGCACGGTATTCGGTCAGGGAGCGTTTCCAAGGGACCTGATCGGATGTCGACCGAAACCGGGTGGACTGGCTGAAAGCTCGCTCGGATTCGTGGCACACCCCACCCGGCGGACGAGCCACCACCGGCCAAGGCCGATCGGTACGCTTCGGCCATGAACTACCCCACCCTCCTCAATTCGGACCGTGAGCCGGCGTTCGACGACCCAGCCGAGGAGCGACTCCACCGTCGGCGCCGGTGTGCCCTCGCCTACCGAGTGTTCGGCGCCATGGGCTGGGGAACGCTGGGGGATGGGCACATCACCGCCCGCGACCCCGAGCGCACCGATCACTTCTGGCTGCTCAAGTGGGGGGTGCCCTTCGCCCAGGCGACGGTGGCCGACCTGGTCCTGGTCGGGCCGGGCGGCAAGGTGGTGGAGGGCGAGGGCGACATCAACATCACCGCCTACAACATCCATGCCCCCATCCACGATGCTCGCCCAGAGGTGGTCGCCGCCGCCCACACCCACACCCCCTACGGCACCCCGTGGGCGGCCAACGCCGAGTTGTTCCAGATGATCTGTCAGGAGGCGACCGGCTTCTTCGAGGACCACACCATCTTCGACGACGATGAGGTCCAGGTGATGAGCCCGGAAGGCGGCAAGCGGATCGCCGCCGCTCTCGGCGAGATGAAGGCGATCATCCTCCGCAACCACGGTCTCCTCACGGTGGGGCGTTCGGTCGACGAAGCGCTCGGCTGGTTCCTGATGATGGAGCGTGTCTCGGAGGTCCACGTCAAGGCAACCCGACCCTCGCCCATCTCCGACGAGGGCGCTCGCCGGGCGGCCACCGAGATCGCCGACCCCACCCTCGCCTGGCACGCCTACCAATTCACCCTCCGCTCCAAGATCCCCGACCCCACCGTGGTGGGCTGACCACCGAAAATGAACACTCCCTATCCGATGTTGTGGTTCGACACTCAGGCGCTGGAGGCGGCGGAGCTGTACGTGTCGCTGTTCCCCGACTCGGCCGTCACCTCCGTCGAGCGGTACCCGGAAGGCAGCGGCGAGCGGAGCGGGGAGGTGATGGTGGTCATGTTCACGCTGAAGGGAACCCGGTACTCGGCGTTGAATGGCGGCCCCGAGTTCGGGTTCACGCCCGCCTTCTCATTGGTGGTCGGGTGCGACGACCAGGCCGAGATCGACAGGCTGTGGGACGTCCTCACCGCGGAGGGTGGCGCCCCCAGCCAGTGTGGGTGGCTGACCGACCGATTCGGGCTCTCGTGGCAGATCATCCCCCACAACATCGGAGAATTGATCAGCCATCCGGCGGCGATGCAGGCGATGCTCGACATGTCGAAGATCGACGTGGCCGCGCTCGTCACGGCAGCCGGGGCCGGCTAGGTCTTGGGCTTCCAGGTGTTAGCCACCTCCCCGAGGGCGGCCAGGCGGACCGTCTCGCCGATCCGGTTGGCCCGCGTCTCCGGACGCTTGGCCTGAACGATCCAGGTCAGGACACCCTGACGGGCGGAACGGCTGAAGCCGTCCCATCCTTCCCTCGACCCGGGGATACGCTCGAATGCGGCTGCCAGATCGTCGGGAACGACCAGGTTCTCGACATCAGTGAGGAGATCCCACGTTCCGGTGGTCTTCGCCAAGTCGACCATCCGCCGCCCGGCCTCGGTCATCAGACCGGCTGCCTCCAGCGCCTCGACCCTCCGCTTGTTGAGCCCCGACCAGCCGCTCTTGGCCCGCCGGGGCGACGTCCACACCATCGAGCGCTCCTCGTCGAGGGTGCCCCCCTTCGAGTCGATCCACCCGAAACAGAGGGCCTCCTCGACCATGTCGTCGTAAGAGATCGCCGGCTTGCCGGTCGACCGTTTAAAGGTCACGAACCACACCCCGGTGGATGACTGATGGTGTTCGGACAACCAGGCGCGCCATTCTGACCGCTCGAGCAGGTGCAGCGTGGGACGACCGTCGGGGGCGACACCCTCCATCGGCGCCATTGTTGCCCGGCTCAGCCGATGACGTCGGACAAGCGGGGGGCGAGATTCCCTTTCGACTCGACCACCACCTCGTCCAGTTCCAACCAGGCCGCCATCGACTCGAGATCCGCTGCCATCGAAGCGCCGACCTCGTGGGCGTCCTCACCCGGTTCGTGGAAGGCGCCCTGCACCAGCAGCCGGCGGCCCTTCCGATCGGCCTTGAGATCGGCCCTCCCGACGAGGCGGTCGCCCAACCGGTAGGGGAGCACGTAATAGCCGTGGATCCGCTTGTGCGAAGGGGTGTAGATCTCGATCCGGTAGTGGAAGTCGAACAAGCGCTCGGTCCGTGGTCGAAACCAGACCACCGGGTCGAACGGCGACAGAAAGCCCGAACCGATGATGCGGCGCGGCGCCACCGCCTCCGGATCCAGGAAGGCGGGCTGATCCCATCCCTCGACGCGGACCTCGACCAGTTCGCCATCGGCGGCCATCTCGGAGATCAGGTGTTTGATGGTGGTGACACGCAAGCGGAAGTAGTCCGCCAGGTCGGCGGCGGTTCCCACCCCGATCGCCGAGATCGAACGACGCAACAACTCCCTGCGGGCCTCGACCGGGTCGACCGGGGGCAACTCGAGCGCCGCCGGGTGGACCCGTTCGGGCACCTCGTACATGCGAGTGAAGTTCGGCCGATCGGCCACGGTCACCTTGCCGGTGAGGAAGAGGTACTCGAGCGCCAGCTTCGTGTCCGACCAGCCCCACCAGGCCTGGCTGCGCTTCTCCCCGTCGATGTGACCGACCTGGAGTGGGCCTGACTCCCGCACCGCCTCCAGCACTCGTTCGATCAGACCGGGGTGATCGTGCTTCATCCGTTCGATGCCCGGCCAGTGCCAGCCCCCATCCATCCGGGTCGCAAACAGGGGCCGGTCGCCGATCGGCACCAGCGACGCCTCGTGCGCCCAGTACTCGAACAACTCGCCCGAGCGCCACAACCAACCGTCGAGGGCGGGCCGGGAGTAGGGGCCGAGCCGGGAGAAGAACGGAAGATAGTGGGCGCGGGCCAGCACATTGACCGAGTCGAGTTGCACGAGCTTGACCCGATCGAGCACTCGTCGGAAGTGGCGGACGTCGACCTTCCCGGCCGGCCGGGGGTCGCTGAACCCCTGGGCGGCGAGGGCGATCCTTCGCGCCCGGGCCAGGGATAGAGAGGGCCGGCTCATGCCTCGCCGGCCCGGCGGCGGGCGAGGGCGGTGCCGAACAAGGCGAGGACCGCCAGCCCCTGGACCCATTCACCCCAGCGGGTGTACAGCGTGGGCCCGGCGGTGCGAATCCTGACGGGAGCAACCAGGGTGGCCGGCTCGGCCAGCGGAGTGATTCCGGCGAACTCACCGCCGCCGGTGACGATGGCGGATCGACCGGTGACGGCGACGTGAATCACATCCACCCCCAACTCCGCCGCTCGCATCCGGGTCATTCCCAGAAACTGGTCGGACGCGTTGGAAAGCGGGTAACTCGCCTGACTGGTGGCCACCACCAGCAATTGGGCTCCCGACCCCACCGTCTGGCGGGTGTAGCGGGCAAACGAACCCTCGAAACTGATGACGGATCCCACCCGGCCAAACCCCATGTCGAAGACCTTGGGCTCCTCACCCGGGATCATGTCCCGGGGGACCGCCGCCAGGGCGGGGATCCAGTCGAAGAGGGAACGGGCCGGGATGTACTCGCCGAACGGCACCGGATGGCGCTTCTGGTATTCGTCGACGATCTCACCCTCGGGCGAGAAGATGACGTTGGCATTCACCCAGGAGGCATCGTCGATGGGGCGGTCGCCACCCACCAGGAACCAGGCACCCAGCCGTCGAGCCTGCGCCCCGATGGCGGCGCCCACCGCCGGGTCGAGAACGGGATCGGCGTCGAACCCGGTCGAACCCTCCGCCCACACCACCAGGTCCGCCTCCTCCAGACCGGTGGTGAGTGCCAGATGGGACTCGAAGATCTGACGTCGCTCACCCGGGCAGTGGTACCCGAGGCACGGCTCGTTCCCCTGCACCACCGCCACCGACACCTCCGGTCCGTCCGGTCCTGGCTCGATGGCGAGGGTGGCGGCCGCCAGCAGCAGGACTACACCCGCCGACGCCACCAGCGGACGCCACGACCGGTGCTCGACAACGAGCACGAGACCGGCCGCCACCATCACCATCACGATCGACCAACCCGAGGTGCCGATCCAGCCGGTGGCGTCGCGGGTGAGGGTGTAGGTACCGGCCGGATATCCGAGCATTCCCCAGGAGAAACCGCCCAGCGGGTACCGCTCACGGGCGAATTCCATCAGCCCCCACCCGCCGACCGATGCAACCCACCAGGCCCAGTCGGGCCAGGCCCGAGCGCGGTAGAGCAATCCGGCATACACCCCCAGGAAGGCCGCCTCCAGCAGCAACGGTGGGAGGAACGCCACCAACCCCAGCTCGGACAACCAGGGAAACAGCGTCCCGAAGAAGCCGAGGCCAAAGGCCAGTCCGACCCACCAACCGCCACGCCGGGCGCACCAAAGGAACAGCGCCGCGGCCGGGACGGCCAACCAGGCTGCCCCGACCGGCGGGAAGGCCAGTGTCAGGGCGAGCCCGCCCAGGGCGGCGATGATGATGGGGCGCACGGGCCGATGTTATTGAGGCGACCGGGGCAGCGGACGTTCGGCGGGCAGCCGTGATCGGGGTTCGCCTCCGATGGGGGCGGGTAGCGTTCCGGGAACATGTCCGCCGACCTCGACCTCGCCCTGGCCGCCGCCTCGGCCGCCGCCGCCATCATCCGGGCGGCCATCGACCAGCAGCAGACCGTCGAGTACAAGGGACTGGTCGACCCTGTCACCGCCATCGACAGAGAGGCCGAGGCGGCGATCATCCACTGCATCCGAGCCGAACACCCACACGACCTGATCTTGTCGGAAGAAGCCGGAGGGCCGCCCTGGAACGTGGGCCGGGTGTGGATCTGCGACCCCCTCGACGGAACCGTCAACTTCCTCCACGGGCTACCGCACGTGTCGGTGTCGATCGGGCTGTGGGAGGACGGGGAACCACGGCTGGGAGTGGTGATCGACGTGATGCGAGAAGAGGTCTTTGCCGCCCGGGTCGGACAGGGCGCCACTCTCAACGGGCGGCCGATCGGGGTGAGCGAAACCACCGAACCGAGACGGGCTCTGATCGTGACCGGCTTCCCCTACGACCGGCACCTCCATGCGGCCGACTACCTGCGACCGGTCGAACAGGTCCTCGAGCGATACCAGGGCATTCGCCGCCTGGGATCGGCCGCCCTCGACCTGTGCTGGACGGCGTGTGGGCGCTTCGACGGCTACTGGGAATACACCCTCAAACCGTGGGACGCTGCGGCGGGAACTGTGATCCTGGAGGAGGCGGGCGGGATCCTCACCGATCCGGCCGGGCGCCATCACAACCTCGACACGCTGACCTCGATCGCCGGCAACCCTCACATCCAGCCCGACCTGGCGGCGACGGTGATTCCCCACATCCCCGCCCATCTGCGATGACGCTCCTGCTCAGCGCACAATCGGTCCTCGACTCGATCGGGGTGGTGGGCGACTCGATCCTGATCGACGGTGCCGGGGTGATCGCCGTCGGGCGCAAGGAAGACCTATTGCGGCCCGGAGTCGAGCATGTCGAACACCCGGCTGGGTTCATCGTCCCCGGCCTCCGCGATGCGCACATCCATCTGGCCGGGTGGGCGGCCCTGGGTGACGGGCTCGATCTGGGGGAGGCGGCCGACCTGGCCGGGGTGAGGGAGTTGCTGATGTCCCACGCCGCCCGGCTGGGACCGGTAGCGCCGATCATCGGTAGCGGACTCGACGACACTCGCCTGGGGGAAGGGCGCCTGCCCGACCGGTACGAGCTCGACCGGATCGAGGCGACCCGCCCGGTCCTCCTCTATCGCCATTGCAGTCATGTGGCGGTGGCCAACAGCGCTGCCCTCGGCCTAGCCGGAATCGAGAGAGACACACCCGCCCCGGCGGGTGGCTCCTTCGACCGGATGTCGGGCGGGGAGCCATCGGGTGTCCTGCGGGAGTCGGCCATCGGCCTGGTCTCCCGGGTGCTGGAGCCGTTGGTCCTTTCCCCCTCCCCCGACAAGCTGCTGGGAGCCGCCCGGCGCCTCGTCTCGCTCGGGATCACCCGCATCGATGCCATGGCGGCGGCGGGAACGCCGTTGTGGTGTGGGACGGGAAAGGAACTGGATTCGCTGATCGCCATCGCCGGCGAGATTCCCCTGGAAGTGACGGTGTTTGTCATCACCGACCAGCCCGGCGAGCTGCGCATCGCGGCCGAGAGGATCCGCAATGCCGGCGGGAATCTGCGATTCGGCGGATGGAAGGGATTCGCCGACGGCAGCCTGGGAGGGCACACCGCCGCCCTCCGCCAACCGTACGCCGACCAGGGGGGCACCGGAATGGTGCTGCTCGATGAAGAGCGGGACCGGGTCTTGATCGAAGCATCGCTCGCCGCCGGGGGCGGGGTGGCGTTGCATGCCATCGGCGACCGGGCCAACGACCTGGTGCTGGATCTCTTCGAATCATGTATCGGGGCGGGTGCCGACCCGGGCCGGCTGCGGGTGGAGCACGCGTCGATGCTGGACCAAGCCGCCATCGAACGTTTCGCCGCCCTGGGGATCACCGCCTCGGTGCAGCCGTCCTTCGTCTCCTCCGACGGACCCTGGGTGGGGGAACGAGTGGGCGACCGCCTGGCCACCCTCCACCCGTTCGCCTCGATGCTGGCGGCCGGAATCCCCCTGCGGGGCGGGTCGGATGCCCCGGTGGAGGATCCCGACCCGTGGCGGGCGATGGCGTCGGCCCGGGCCCACGCCACCAATCCGAGAGAGTCTGTGAGCGCTGCCCAGGCGCTGGGGATGTACCAGACCGTGCCACTCCGACCCGGTTCAGCCGCCGACGTGATAGTTGTCGATCGCGACCCGCTCACGACCGATCACATCCAGGACACCCGGGTGACTGCGGTGTGGAGGGACGGCCGGCGGCTGGTCTGAGACCGGCCTCAGCCTCTCAGGGCAGGGGCGATGTCGGTTTCGTACTCGGCGTGTCGTCCGGTCGCCTTCTTGGAGTAGACGGGCCG
>DAIOGO010000104.1:0-8882 GCA_036745195.1 Actinomycetota bacterium
AGGTCTTGTCCTCGTCAGTGGCAATGGTCGGCGGGTGGGGGCGGCGGCACGTCGAGAGCCGGATTGGCGTCGAAGAAACCCACCGGGCGCAGCTGGAATCCGATCCTGGCAACGGGCATCACCGGCCAGTCCTCGAGCCGGGGCACGTGGTGGGCGCCGAAGACGTACCAGAGCACCACGTCGGCGGCCACCAGCGGCCGATCGGCCGCGATCCACGCCGGGAGCCCCTGGCCGGGTGACGACTGGTTCGGGTACTCCCCCGCCGGGTAGCGCTCCTCCCGTCGATAGGGCGTGACCCACAGGTGATGGTCGAGCATCCGGGCCCGAGACCGGATAGCCGATTCCGGCTGGGCCATGGGCATGACATTCTCACCCGGCACCAATTCGTAGCTGGTCGGATCGCCGATGCGGTTGCGCCGCCCGGCGCTCTCCACCCGGAACCGCCTGGCGGTGGCCGGCGAAACCACCGCCCTCGCCTCCGACTCGCGCTCGAACACCGTGCGGACCTCACCAAAGGCGATGCCATCGGGATTGTCCGGTCCCCACGGATGGGAGACGGCATCCGCCTGATGGGTGGTGTTCTCGATCCCATCGACATCGAGGTCGAGTCGGGCGCAGAAGAAATGCTGGTGATGACTCGACACGAGGCCGTCGCCGAGCGGGAGCGAGTGGGGTGAACGTTCACCGTTGGTCCGGCCGGCGGTGTGGACGATTCCGGTCAGCTTGGCCTCGAAGGCCCAGGAACCATCCTGGTAGAAGTACCAGAAGTAGCCGTATTCGTAGTTCCCGACCGTGCAGATGCTCGAGACCACCAACCGCCGCGCCCTGGCCCGGTCGACCCGACCACTGGAGTGGGTGTGCTTCCAGAGGATGTTGTCGTCCTCTTCGTGGATGCAGATCCCATTGGGGATCGTCACCGCCGAACCGTCGAGGCCGTTGACCACCACGTCGAGATACCGAATCTCGCCCAGGCAGTCACAACCGAGCGACAACGAGTTCACCAGCGGCCCCATCCCGTATTCGCCGACGTCGAAGGCGCCCTTGAAATGCACGGTCGGATTGGGGTCACCGTAGGGGATGACCAGTTCGGCGATCGAGGCGCGGTGGCAGATCTGGCGACGGTCGCCACCGTCGAGGTAGGCGATGTCGTGAAGCACCAGACCCTCGCGGGGATGGAACCCGACGATCAGCTCCCACTTCTGCCAGCGCAGCACCCGGTCGGCATCGAGCGAGAAGCTCGGTCCGTCCGGCTGGATGATCTCGAGAGGGTGCAGGTCGTCACGCCAGCGCCCGTCGTGGCCCTGGTGATACGGATAGGCGATGGTCGGGGGGGCGGAACCCGGGGCATGGTCGTCGAGACGGACGACCTCGAGGGCGTTGAGGTCGACCACCGCCACCAAGCCGGCGAGGGGTCGGGCGTACTGGTTGTCGACATCCTCCCCCGAACCGAGCCATGACAGCGCCCGGACCAGACGTCTTCCCCGGTCCTCGAACGAACCGGCCGTCCACGCCTCGATGTGGACCAGGTCCGGGTCCTCGATACCACGGGCCGCCAGCGCGGCCCGGTACCGGGGATCGGCGCGGACGATGGAGCCGGCGAGATGGAACTCCTCGATGTGGATGCCGGGTTGGACCCCGGCGGGCAGCAGCCGGTGCTCGAGCACGGTTTCCCAATCGAGATCGACCACGACCTCGACGCCGCGCCCGGCGTCACAATCGACCAGCACCACGATCGCCTGGCGAGGGGGGCGAGGATCACCGGCGTCTCTCCATCGCAGATACTCCGATTTCTCAGGCTCACGGGCCTCGATCGATGTGAACCGGAGTCGTTGCCCCAGCCCATCCACCGATCGAGCGAGGCGCACCACCCGGTCCTGTTCTTCTGCGCTCAACGGCGCCAGCGGATGGGTGGCGGCCGGGACCGTTGGTGGAGCGGGAGTGGCCATGCGCCAACATAGCCCGGCGGGTGGGCCAAACCCGACGCCGCCCAGCTCGGTGTGACGCGCCGGTGTTTCTAGGCTGATCCCATGCGTTGGGCCATGGCGATCGTGTTCGGACTGGTGGTCGGTTCTGGCCTGTGGTGGGCGGTCGGGAACAACGACCCCTTGGTGGGTCCCAACACGACCGTGGCCGCCGTCGCAACCAGCACCACCTCCACCATCGCACCGCCCCCGCCGTGCGAGCCGGTCCGAGCCCCCTCCGGGCCCCACCCGGCCACGGTCGACGGAGTCACCGGGCTGATCCGCGGCCTCGGTTGCGCCGATCACGTAACGATCGCTCCCACCGCCGACAACCTGGGGCTTCGCACCGCCCTGGCGGTCGCCGCCGAAAATGGCGGGCCGGTGCTGCTGACCGGCACCCCCGGCCTCGCCGAGATCGTCGCCGAACTCGGTCCCCGTTCGGTCACGGCGGTGGCAGGAGCCGATCTTGCCGGTGCCGCCAGAGCTCCGGTGCGTCAGAGCCCCCCCGTCTCCCGCGACGTCGAAGGCACCGATGGCCTCGTCCTGATCGACCACTCGTCGCCCGCCGAGGTGATCGCTCTTGCCCGGGTCTATGCAGCACTGGTGGGAGCGACCAGCCTGACGGTCGACACCACCGATCTCCGGGCACTCGACTCCGGCACCCGCGCCAGGATCGCCGCCATCGAGGGCCCGATCCAGGTCGTCTCGGTCGAGCCGGTGCCCGAGTGGCAACTGGCGGTCGTCCGCAAGGGGCTCGAGATCCCGGGCGGAGGACAGCTGATGTTCCCGGGTCGGAGGATGGTGGCGCTGTACGGAAGCCCCGGTTTCCCGTCGCTCGGTGTGCTCGGCGAGCAGGGCCCGGTGGAGGCGATCGAGCGGGTGCGCCAGGTGGCCGAGGGATACGAAGCCGACGGCACCATGATCATGCACGGCTTCGAGATCATCGCCACCGTGGCGTCGGCGGGAGCGACCGACGACGGCGACTACTCGTACGAGTTGGATGTCGAGGAGATTCGGCCCTGGATCGAGGCGGCCGGGGAGGCCGGGGTCTACGTCCTCCTCGACCTGCAGCCGGGTCGCACCGACTTCCTCACCCAGGCCAAGCGGTACGAGGAGTTCCTCGTCCTCCCCCACGTCGGGCTGGCGCTGGACCCCGAATGGCGGCTGAAACCGAACCAGGTCCATCTGCGCCAGATCGGGACCGTGGATTCCTCGGAGATCAACCTGGTGAGCGAGTGGCTGGCCGGGATCGTCCGCCGCGAGGCGCTGCCGCAGAAGCTGTTCATGGTCCACCAGTTCAACCTGTCGATGATCTCGAATCGGGAACAGATCGCCATTCCCCCGGAACTGGCGGTGGTGATCCAGATGGACGGGCAGGGCCCGCTGGGGAGCAAGTACGGGACCTGGGAAGCACTCAAGTCGGCCGGGACCAACCCCGGCTGGTGGTGGGGATGGAAGAACTTCTACGACGAGGACTCCCCCACCGCCACCCCGGCCCAGGTGCTCGACCTCGAACCGATCCCGGTGGTGGTCACCTACCAGTAGCCCGCGTCGTTCACCAAATGTTTCGTCGGATCCGGTCGGTTAGTTCGCCACCACCTGTACGGTTTTCTGCATGACCGATATCCCCACCACCGACGAGGAATGGCGCATCCGTCTCGACCCCGAGCAGTTCCAGGTGCTTCGCCAGGGCGCCACCGAAAGGGCCTTCACCGGCAAGTACTGGAACGATCACCGGGCGGGCACCTATCGCTGCGCCGGCTGCGGCACCGAACTCTTCGACTCCGACACCAAGTTCGAGTCCGGGAGCGGCTGGCCGAGTTTCTACCGCCCGGCCGCCGACGGCAGGATCGAGGAAGTCACCGACACCTCCCACGGGATGGTGCGAACCGAGGCGCGTTGTGCCGGCTGCGGCGGGCACCTCGGACACGTCTTCGACGACGGTCCCAACCCGACCGGGCTTCGTTACTGCATCAACTCGGCCGCCCTCGACCTCGAGGCCACCGACCCGTCATAGGTCCGATGCCCTGACCGGCAGCCCCTCCTCGGCGTTGAGGATGAGCTCGATCATGGCGACCTCGGATTCGAAGCCGAGTTTTGGCTTCACCGTCACCGTCCCGTTGGCCCTCTCGACCAAGAAGGCCTGCCCCGCCGCTGCCTCGAATCGACCGGGCGTCAGGTAGAGCTTCGGTTTGATCTGGGCCGGGTCGCCGGTCTCGGGGCAGAACACCATGCAGTTGCCGCACTCGTTGCACAACTCGGCCAGGACCAGGTACTGCTGACGACCTTCGATGCCCGAACCCTCTGGAGTCGGGAGTTTGAAGAACGCATCGTTGGGGCACACCGTGACGCAGAAGTTGCAGGCGACACAGCCCCACATCTGGAGGTCGTGGTCGACCGCCCGCGGGAGCTTCTCGTTGCCGGTGAGGTGATAGCGGGGCAACTCGTCGCCCGAGAGCATCCGGGTCATGTGCCGCTCGACCGGTCCCCGGAACCCTGCCGCCTTGGCTTCTTCCCAGGAATGGTGATGCCACTCGGCGAGGTTCCTCGCCCCCGCCGCCTTCATGTCGTCGGCCAGGCGGCGAAGCATGGGTTCGAGCTTGCCGTACCCACCCGGCTTGAGCAGGTCGGAGCAGATGGTGGCGGGCGCCACCCCCATCCCGATCGCCTCGCTCAGGTTCTCCTTGGTGATCCCGGCCGAGAAGCTGACCTGGACGTCACCGTCGTGCCCGTCGACCCTGAACACACCCGGCAGGGCGTTGATCAGTTCGTCGAGCAGGGAGGTGGCGAGCACATGGAGCGGCGGGCCCGACAGGTACATCGGGTCGTCGGGCATGAATCCCTTGAAGTTCTGGACCACCAGCGTGTTGGTCAGTTTGATCCCGAACCGGCGGCCGTGTTCGGCGGCAAAGCTGCGCAGCTCACCGATCAATTCGAGTGCCCGATCGAACTGGAGATCGTCCACGAACGGCTGGCGATCCAAACGGATGTGGCTGTAGCCGAGCGTGCCCTGGAGGATCTCGCACACCCTCCCGAACCCGAGCAGGGTGGGGTTCAGCTTGACGATCACATCCACCCCGTGACGGGTCATCAGGTGTTTGGTGATTCCCTCGATCTCCTCTGGCGGGCAGCCGTGGAACGTGGAGAGGGTGACGGTGTCGGCCACCCGGGTCGGGAAATCGAGATCGCGGAAACGGTCGAAAGGAGCCGGGATCATCGGGCGCAGCCGGTCGATCTCCGCTCTGGCGTCGATCAGCCCATCGATGAATCCGCCCACCTTGTCGGTGGAGATCCCGGCCAGGTCGTACCCGACCGACATGTCGAACACGTGGGGACCGGGATCGGCTCCGATGTGCTGAGTCAGCGGTTCCCAGCGGCGGAGCATCTCGATGGCCATCCAGGCCTTGACATACTCCTCCAGCGATTGGTGGACCAGCAGTTCCTGGCTCCACTCGATGTTGAAACCGATGGTTTCCATGTCGATGCAGGGCCGGTTGATGTGGAGATCGTCGAGCACCTGCACGGTCTTCAATTCGAACAACCGCGCCCCGCCCAGCCAGGCCAGGATGATGTTCTGCGCCATCTGGGAGTGGGGCCCCGCCGCCGGGCCGACCGGGGTGGCGGCCGGACGTCCCATGAACGACATCGACAGGTCCAGTTCGGGATCGGGCGACCAGTAGCGGGCAGTGGGGAGGTCGAAGATCCGGCCCCGGGTCTCCCATTCGTGGGCGATGCGTCCCAGCAGCACATCCATCGGGAAGGGGGTCAGCGGGGGCGCCTCGCTCATCTCACGTCTCCTCGTTTCACAGCCGGGCGTGCAGTCGCCTGGCTTGTTCTCTCGCCTTTGCCCTGATCTCGGTTGCGTCGACCCGTGTCGGGCCACCTTCGTCGAGAACCACCTCTCCATCCACTCTCACCTCGAGAGGGACGATCCCGGGGCTGAAGGCAACATGCCAGGGATCCATCGGGTCGTAGTTCCAGACCACCTGGTCGTGTTTGGCCTCGGGCATGATCGACCACCCCTCCGCCAGCCATGACCAGGCCCGGTCGGGGGTGGCGGTGACATCCACCGAACGGTTCATCACGTAGGCGACCCTGAACACCTCGAGCATGGCCGCCCCGATCCCGTCCGTGCCGAGGGCAACCGGGTTGGTGAAACGGCGCGGATCGGCGTACCCGACGGCGTTGTTCAGGTTGGAGATCGGGTTGTGCAGGATCGTCCCCTCCATCCGGTGGTCGGTGGGCAGGTAGACACAGTGGGCCAGCAGCCAGTTGGGCCGGCTCAGCCGGGTGAGCCGGGCGGCGGCCTCGCCATCCTCCGGACCTTCGTGAACGTGCACGTGCACCCCGACCCCGAACTCCTCGGCCAGCGCCGCCGCCGCCTCGATCGTCTCGTCGCCACAGGTGAAGGCTGCATGGATCCCGACCAGCCCCCGCCCCCCCTCGGAGAGGAACCTTCGGTTCTCTTCGAGACCCCGCCGAGCACCGTCGGGGCCATGACGATCGGTCACTCCGTAGGCGGTCAGGACCCTTACCCCCACCTCCTCACAGGCCCGGGCGATCACCGACAGGGAACCTTCGATGGCACCGGGACTCTCGTGATGATCGACGATGGCGGTGGTGCCCGACTCGAGCGCCTCGACGGCGGCCAGCTTGGCCGACCACTCGATCATGTCGAGGTCGAGAGCGACGTCTAACCGCCACCACACCTGCTCGAGGATCTCAAGGAAGGTGGTCGGGGTCTGCGGGGGGGCCGGCATTCCCCTGGCGAGCGCCGAGTAGAGATGGTGATGCGAACACACCAGCCCCGGGGTCACAGCCGACATTTTTACATTTTGTCAAAGGGAGAGGGCGATGTCAAAGGATCGGGTCACCAGTCCCTGGTCGCGAGTCCCGAGCCATTCGGCGGTCGCGAACAGGCGAAGTCGCCTTAGAGGAGTCGTATGGTGTTCTGCATGGCGACCAGCCACCACTCGAACGATCCGCTTCCGGGTCAAACCCGGCCCGCGGCAGTTGGCGCCAAGACACACGTCCCGCAGCCGAACATATCGATCAGACCGAACCTCTGGCACAACTGGGCCCGCATCGCTTTGAGAGCTGAAGCCCGGGCGTCAGCAGCCCACCGCTACGGACTCGACACCGGCAACCTCGCCGATGCGCTGGAGGGTGAAACGTTGGAGAGCATGGTGGCGGTCAGCGCAGTGCGCCACTCCTTCCACCAGCTTTAGAAGCCACCATCGTGAGGGCATACCACCGTGGCACCGGTGCCTCGGTGGCGGCCTGGTCGCTCGCCGCCTGAGCCGGGTCACCGCTCGGGTTGGGTGGCGCCCGTTCGGGGACAGTCCGGGGAGCTATCCGCCCGCCACCATCACCGTCACCGACGCCGAGACGGTCGCGGTGCCCTGGACGAGTTGGTCCTGCACCGGATACAACGCCGACACCATGGAAGAGCCCGTTCTCATCGCGTTGAAGGGCGACACCGTTCGACTGGATGTTCCTATCGAGGGCGGCGCAGAACTGGAGGTTCGCATCGATGGGGAGGCGGTAGACGTAGACCCGGAGGCATCGAGCCACCACCGCCGTCCCGGTGGACGCAAGCGCGATCTTCCTGCGGCTGTGCACCGACGATGGTCGCTGCGCCAACTACGAAGCTGTGCTGGATCGGGCAAGCCTCCAGAACAACTGATCGAGGGTCCAGCCCAACGTTTTTTGTCAGACCTCGACGGTAGGTTGTGAAACATGACGACGAGATTGGAACACATCTCAACCGATCGCCTCGAGAACGAACTCGCCGACTTGGAGGCGACGATCGGTCGGCTCCGGGCGCAGCAGGTGGAGCGGTTGCGGGAGATCGACAGCCGCCAGGTTCCACTCGGCGACGGGTGCCGCTCACTCAACGAATGGGTTGTCGCCCGGCTCGACGTCTCCCCTGAGACGGCATCCGATTTGGTGAGGATCATCCGGGCCGGCAACGACCTGCTGACGGAGGCGATAGGCAGCGGAAAGGTGACCTTCGATCGGGCCGCCGCCCTCGCCAGGTTGGAGACGGTCACCGACCCCGCCCGATTCACCCACCTCGACCTTCCGGGTCTGAAACGGTACGTCGCTCGCCACCGCCGGATGAAACCGGTCGACGAGCGCAGCGCGGCGGAGGGCCGTTACTTCACGATTCAGCCCAACCTGGACGAGTCCGGGTGGAAGCTGTGGGGCTCGCTTCCCGGCTACGACGGCAGGATCGTCGAGCAGGCGCTCATGACGCGAGCCGACTCGTTCCCAAACGACCCGATCCCGTTGGGTGCCGGTAAGCGACGTGCGGATGCCCTCGTTTCGGTCTGCCAGGACTCGATTGACGGCATCGAATCGGTCGGGTCCTCGGAGCCGTTGGTGTCGGTCTTCGTCGATGCCGACTTGGCCGCCCCCACCCGAGGGGAGTCGGGCATCTCGATCGCCGCCGGGCCCCGAGTTGGTCCCTCCACCATCGAGCGGATCCTGTGTACGGGAGCTGTCGACGTGATCACAGCCGAAACCGCCCAGCGGGTTGGCCGACAGACCCGGATCATCGCTCCCCGGCTGAGGCGGTGGGTGCTCCACCGTGACAGGGGATGCGTCGTCGACGGGTGCACCAGCCGGTACCGGCTTCAACCTCACCACATCACCCCGTGGTCGGAGGGCGGACGAACCGAACCCGACAACCTGGCCACATTGTGCTGGTTCCACCACCACGTCGTGGTCCACCTGATGGGCTACAGGTTCGACGCCGAGTCGCCCCCGCTCCGACGCCGGTTCCTCAAACCCGCTGGACCCGACCCGCCGTGATCGGCCACCTGAACCTGAGCCCTTGAACTAGCGCCCCGTCAGTCTTTCGGGCCGCTCGACCCGCGGCTGGCGACCTCCAGCGGTTGGTGCTTGTTGATCGGAAGG
>DAIOGO010000105.1:0-8874 GCA_036745195.1 Actinomycetota bacterium
GCCACCGAGGTCGAGCTCAAGGAGAAGAAGCACCGCATCGAGGACGCCGTGTCGGCGACCCGTGCCGCCGTCGAAGAGGGGATCGTCCCCGGCGGTGGAGTTGCGTTGCTTCGTGCCCAGGAGGCCGTCGACAAGGTGCGTGGCGGGAACGACGACGAGAAGACCGGTCGGGCCATCGTCCGGCGGGCGATCGAAGAGCCGATCCGCCAGATCGCTGCCAACGCCGGGTTCGAGCCGGGCGTGGTAGTCGAGCAGGTGCGCGGCGGCACCGGGAGCTTCGGCTTCAACGCCGCCACCGGCAAGTACGAGGACCTGATGACGGCCGGGGTCATCGACCCCGCCAAGGTCACCCGTTCGACGCTCCAGAACGCCGCTTCGATCGCAGCCCTGTTGCTGACGACCGAGGCTCTGGTCGCCGAGCAGAAGGATGACAAATCCGGCGCCGGCCATGAGCATGGCGGCGGCGGCGGCGGTGGAATGGACTTCTGAGTCCAAACCGCTGACGAGTTCGGGTGGAGGGCCTTCGGGCCCTCCACCCGCGTTCGCTGGACGGTTGCCCGGGGTGGTACGCAGTTCATGGTGGGCTTGGCATACTTGCCGGGCAGCGGGGGTCCCTGTCAAGGAGTGTCGATCGGTGAGCAGGCATCAACGGAAGGTGGGTCGGTACCAGCGCTTCGCCGTTCCCGACCCATCCTCGTCGCCCGCCGAGCCGTCCGAGGAGGACACCTCCGGGGTCTCGACGGCTGGTCTCTCCCGGCTCCGCCTGACCTCCCAGTGGACCCGACCGAGTCGGTCGCCGTTGGTGGCGGTGCTGGCGCTCACGGTGCTCACCGTCACCTTCTCTGGCCTGTGGCTGGCCCGCTCCGAGCTCGGATCCTGGTGGAGCGGCTTGAACCCGCCGCCCGATACGACCACCGTCGGCACCGCCCCCATCTCCTTCGTCACCTCCACCACCCAGCCCGGCCCGGAGGAGTTGGTACCGGCGATGGAGGAGGCACTGGTGGAGGGGGGATATTCGACTCTGGCGGTGACGGTCGAGGACGAGGTGGTCTATCTGGAGGGTTCGATCCCCCTCGACCAGCTCGAGCAAGGGTTCTTCTCGTATGTGGCCGGCGCGGTGCGGGCCCTCGCCGCCCCGGACGGAGTCGAGGTCAGAAGCCGGGTCCGGCTCAAGGGTGATGCCGCCGGCCTCCGCCTCCAGATCGGGCAACTGGTCCGGTCCCGGCCGATCGTCTTCGACGAAGGTGGCCTCGAACTGGGGGAGGATTCCCTCCCGACGCTCGATGAGATCGCCGCGGCCATCAACGCCCAGCCGGGCCTGACGGTGCTCATCGCCGGACACACCGATGCCGCGGGTTCCACCGCCCAGAACGAGCAGATCGGGCGGGCCCGCGCCCTGGTGGTCTTCGAGTATCTCGTCTCGGGCGGGGTCGCCCCCAACCGTCTGGCCGTGATCTCCTATGGAGAGTTGTTCCCCGGGGGAGAAACGGCGTCGCGTCGGATCGAGTTCGAGGTTGTGTCGTGATCCTCCGTCGGAGCGCGGGGCTGTGTGGGTTGGCACTGCTGACGGCCGCCTGCACCACGTCCCCCGACGGTTCGACTCTGGTGCCCTCCACCACGGTCGTCCGGCCGGCCTCGACACCGGGTCCCACCCAGCCGACGGCCTCGACCGCGCCCCTGCTCGTGACCGACGGGGTGACCGTGACCGCCGACACGATCAACGTCGGCGTGCTCGGCGATCTCACCGGACCCTTCTCCGGCCAGGCGATCGACGCTCTCGACGCCCAGATCGCCTTCTGGTCGGAGCTGAACCGGCAGGGAGGGATCGGAGGACGTTCGGTGGAGTTGCTGATCGCCGACACGGCCTCGATCGTCGACACCCACGTTCGCAAGTACCAGGAGCTGATGCCCCGGGTAGTGATGTTCTCCCACTCCACCGGTTCCGATCAAACCCTCGCCATCGCCTCCCGGCTCGGGGCCGACCAACGTCTGGTCGTCCCGCTGAGCAACTACTCCGGTTGGTCCGACCCGGTGATCGGCAACAACATCGTCGAGATCGGGCCCAACGCCTGCGTCGAAGGGATCAACACCGTGGCGGTGCTGGCCGAGCGGTTCACCGAAAGCGAGGGTCGGCCCCCCCGATTGGCGGTGGTGACCAGTCCCGGGCTGTTCGGCGAGGACCCGGCGGCCGGAGCGACCTTCGCCGCCGATTCGCTCGGGCTCGATGTCGTCTACGAGGGGATCGGCGCCCTGGTGGCGGGGGAGGACATCTCCCCGGTGGTGGCGGCGGTGGCCCGCTCGGGAGCCGACATCACCTTCATTGCCACCGATCCGATCACGCTGGCGACCGTCATGGCCGGATCGGTCCAACTCGGATACGGCGGCCAGTGGACGGGACCCGGGGAGACGTTCAACTCGCGGCTTCTCGACACCGCCCTCGGCGACCTGATCGCCCAGCGGGTCAGCGTGCCCATCGGTGCCGCCCCGCTCGGGGCTTCCGTCGAAGGGATGAACGACGTCTACACCCGGCTTGCCGAGTTGCTCCCCGACCGGTATCCGTCCGACGCCCTCGTCCGCGGCTATCTCCAGTTCGAGGCGACCCGCCAGATCCTCAGCCGCGCCCTCGAACTGGGTGACCTGACTCCGGCCGGAGTGGTGCGCGCCGCTCGACAGATCGAATCGATGTCGTATCAGGGCCTGGCACCGCCCAATCTGTCGGTCGACGACCCCAACCTGGCGGTAGCCCGGGCGTCGGGGCTCGGCCATCTCGACAAGACGTTGTTCGACGGCCAGGGTGGCCTCGGGGCGCGTCTCGAGGAAGGGGCGGTGTCACCGCTCATCGTCGATCTCCCCTTCGCCGCCTCGGATCTGGCCACCCGCTACGACTTCAGCCGGCCGTGCTCCGTCAGTCCTGGCTGAGGCTGGAGTGCGGGAGCAGGTGGTTCCAAGATCGGGTATGTTTCTGATGACAGGAGTGAGAGAGAGGAGCGGGAATCATGATCCCGAGCGGGAAACGAATGGTCACGGCCGTCATGGCCGTCCTCATGGTCGGATTGACGGCGGTCGCCGCCGGGGCGGCCCCGAATCAGAACGCCGCCCAGAAGGTGGATGTGCAGTTGCTCACCTTCAACGACTACCACGGCTGGTTGGAGGAGCCGGGTGGTGGTGACGCACGGTTGTCGCCAACCCTCGACCCATCGCAGAGTCTGGTCGGCGGCGGAGAGCACCTGGCTACAACGCTTGCCACATTGAGGTCGGGGGCGGCCAACTCGATCACGGCCACGGCCGGAGACCTGATTGGAGGCACGCCGTTCATATCCGGCCTCTTCCACGATGAACCGAGCGTGGAGTCGCTCGAGGCGATGGGACTCGACGTCAGTGGTGTCGGGAACCACGAGTTCGACGAGGGAGTCGAGGAGTTGCACCGCATGCAGGACGGCGGGTGTCACCCGGTCGACGGGTGCTACTTCCCGGCAGAGCCCTATGACGGCGCCGACTTCCCCTGGCTGTCGGCCAACGTGTTCTACGAGGCCACCGGCGAGACAGTGCTTCCGGGCACGTGGGTCAAGAATATCGGCGGCGTCAAGGTCGGGTTCATCGGGATGACCCTCGAGGACACACCGGCGCTGGTCGCCCAGTCCGGAATCCAGGGCGTCGACTTCCGCGACGAGATCGAGTCCGGCAATGCTGCCGCCCGGGCACTCAAGAACCTAGGCGTCAAGGCGATCGTGGTGCTTCTCCACGAGGGTGGGCTCCAGGCCGGAACCTACAACGGTTGCGCCGGGATCTCCGGTCCGATCGTGGCGATCGCCGAAGGTCTCCACCCAGAGATCGACCTGGTGGTGTCGGGACACACCCATCAGCCCTACATCTGCAACATCCCCGACCCGGATGGACAACCCCGTTACGTGACCTCGGCATCCTCGTTTGGGAGGGTCGTCACCGAGACCTGGTTGACGATCAACTCGAAGTCGGGACAGGTCCAGCGGGACAAGGTCACGAGCACCAATCACCTGGTGCTGCGGGGGGTCAAGGATCCGACCCAGTCGGCCATCATCGCCAAATGGAAGGCGATCGCCGGCCCCATCGCCAACCGGGTGGTCGGCTCGATCACAGCCGACATCCGCCGATCCGTCAATCGCAACACCGAGTCGAGCCTGGGGAATCTGATTGCCGACGCCCAACTGGCGGCCACTTCGGCTCCCGGCCTGGGCGGCGCCCAGATCGCCTTGATGAATCCGGGCGGGGTGCGAGCCGACCTCGCATTCGCCCAGATCAGCGGTGGGGAACTGGCGGGTCAGATCACCTTCGGCGAGGCGTTCAACGTCCAGCCGTTCGGCAACCTGTTGGTGACGATGGACTTGACCGGTGCCCAACTGGAGATGGTGCTCGAGCAGCAGGCGGTTCTCGGGCGACCCGGGGGTCGGGACATCCTGATCCTGGGCATCTCGAAAGGCCTCACCTTCGACTACATCACGAATGGTCCGTTCGGGGATCGGATCCCGTTCGCATCCATCAAGCTGAACGGAACGCCGATCGTTGCGACGGCCACCTACCGGGTGACGGTCAACTCGTTCCTGGCGGACGGCGGAGACGCCTTCGTGACGCTGGCGGCCGGGACCAACCGGCTGGGTGGTGGTGACGACCTGGTGGCCTTCACCGAGTACCTGACTGCGAACAGCCCGGTGGCTCCGGCGCCGACCGATCGCATCAACGAGATCACGCTTCCCTGAGAGGGAATGTGTCGACGAACGGGGGTCCGGCCACCGGCCGGGCCCCCGTCGCGTCCGGGCTCAACCCGTCAGGCGCGAGTAGTTCGCCAGGTACTCGCCGGCCCGCCGTTCCCAGGAGTTGTCGATCCTCATCTGGCGCCGTTGCAGCGCATGCCAGCGTTTCCGATCGGTGTGGAGGTCGAGCGCCTGGCCGAGCGCCCAGCCGAGTCCGTCTTCGGTGTAGTGGTCGAACACGAACCCGGTTCCAGTGTCGCCGTCGACCGGGTCGACGGTATCGGCCAGCCCACCGGTTCGGCGTACCACCGGGGCGGTGCCGTAGGCGAGCGAGTACATCTGGTTGAGGCCGCACGGTTCGTAGAGCGAGGGCATCAGGAATATGTCCGACCCTGCCTCGATCCGGTGGGAGAGCTGCTCGGAGTATCCCTGCCGGAAGGCGACCTGTTCGGGGTACTCCGCCGCCAGCCAGCCGAAGAACTCCTCATAGCGCGACTCGCCGCTTCCCAACAGGACAAAGCGCATGTCCCAGGTGTCGAGGAAGTGGAGGAGGGGACCCCGCATGATCTCGATTCCCTTCTGCCAGGCGAGGCGGGTGACCACTCCCACCACCGGCACCTGCTCCCGGTAGGGAAGCGACAGCTCCGCCAGGAGCTCTCGTTTGTCCCACTCCTTGCGCCACAGGCTCCGCACCGAGTATCGGAACGGGATGAATCGGTCGGTGGCCGGATTCCAGGTGTCTTCGTCGATTCCGTTGAGGATCCCCACTACCGAATCCGCCCTGGCCACCAGGATGTGGTCGAGCCCGGCGCCGCCCTCGGGGGTCTGGATCTCCCGGGCGTAGGTGGGGCTGACGGTGGTGATCAATCCGGCATGGATGAGAGCCGTCTCCATGAAGCTCAGATACCCGGCGGCCGGTGATCCACCGATGAGGTGTTCGAACCCGGCGAGACCGAGGTCACTCCCCAGGTTGTCCGAGAACCTGCCCTGGTAGCCGAGGTTGTGGATCGTGAACACGGTGGGGACACCGCCCAGCAATGGGTCATCGGCCAGCGGCCCCGCCAGCAGGGCGGGAACCAGGCCGGTCTGCCAGTCGTTGCAGTGGATGACATCGGGACGCCAGGCCCGCTGTTTGAGCCACTCGAGTGCGGCCAGCTGGAACACGGCGTAGCGCCGGTGCTCATCGACCTCGTCCCCGTAGAGGGCAGGCCGATCGAAGAACTCGGGGACGTCGAGGAACACCAGATTGCCCAGCCTCCACGGGGTGACGGTGTGTCCCTCCACCAGGAACGGTGTCCCGGCCACCATGCCGTCCCTCAGGACGGCCCGATGGAGAGGTGTCAGCGTCAGCACTTCGACCCCGAGGCCGGCCAGGGCGAGGGGAAGGGCGCCTGCCACGTCCCCCAGGCCACCGGTCTTCGAGTAGGGGGCGACCTCCGACGACAGAAAGGCCACCCTCATCCGACGTACTCTTCGACGAATCGGGCGCATTCGTCCAGCTTGCGGATGACCTCGGCGGGCTCGGCCGTTGGCAGGGTGAACACTGCCCTCCCCATCCCTCGTTCCACCAGGTGATCGATCGAGGACCGGTTCGGCTTGGCGGCGAAGTACGTGAAGTCGAAGGCAGCCGGGTCTCTTCCCGCCCTCGTCAGCCCGGCGGTCACGTCTTCGGTGTTGAGGGCGTGACGGCCGAGGGGGATCCAGCCGTCGCAGAATTCGACCAGATCGGAGATGGTGCGCGGCCCGGCGCCGGCTCCCAGGATCACGGGTGGGTGAGGTCGCTGGATCGGTTTGGGCCAGGCCCAGGAGGGAGGGAGGTTCACTTGTTCGCCCTCGAATTGGGCGACCTCGTCGGTCCACAGCGACTTCATGACCAGCAGGTGCTCGCGGAGAATGGCCCGGCGTTGCAGATAGTCGACGCCGTGGGTGGCCATCTCTTCCTTGTTCCAGCCGTACCCCACCCCGAAGATGACCCGGCCGCCCGACACCTGGTCGAGGGTGGCCACCTCCTTGGCGGTCCACACCGGGTCGCGCTGGGCGAGCAAGGTGATCCCGGTGGCCAGCTTGAGTGAACTGGTCACCGCCGCCGCCACCGCCAGCGAGACGAAGGTGTCGTAGGTGCGCCAGTATCGCTCGGGGAGCGGATCGGCGCCGGGAACCCCACCCCATGGGGTCTGGCGGGAGATCGGGATGTGGCTGTGCTCGGGGAGCCACAACGACTCGAATCCGCGCGCTTCGACCGCCCTCGCCAGATCGGCCGGCTGGAGCGTGTCCTCGGTCAGGAAGATGGTTACGCCGAACTTCATCCGTCCCATTGTGGCCGCTTCCCGCCGTCGATTCATCTGGTTCCTCAGCTTCCGCCGAAACGGCCGGCGTCCCCGGCGTGCGATTCGGCAGAGGGATAGACTGGATCTCACCTGACCGAGGAACTCGGGAAGGGATGAGGGATGCCAGCGGGCGTCCCTCATCTCATTTCAGCCGGTTTGCTCCTTCCGTTCGGGCCGGTGATCCTCTCTCCCGTGAAAGACCAGATCGTCGAGGTGATCCGCGCCGACGGTCCGATTCCGTTCGAGCGCTTCATGGATCTGGCGTTGTACGGCCCGGCCGGGTTCTTCGCCATGGCCACCCTGCGGTCTCAGCGATCCGGTGACTTCCTCACCTCACCCGAGGTGAGCCCGCTGTTCGGCGAGACGCTGGCACGTTTCGTCGACAGGGAACACCACCGGTTGGGAGAGCCGTTCGGCCTGGTCGAGATCGCCGGTGGCTCGGGGTCGCTGCTGCGGCCGTTGCTGGCGGCGCAACCGGTGACCACCTGGGCGGTGGAGGTCTCCCCGCCCGCCCGCCAGGCGCTGGCGGCACTGGTCGGGCCGGACCACGTGGTGGTCGACGCCGCCGAGATACCCGACCCGATCAGGGGAGTGGTGCTCGCCAACGAGTTCGTCGACAACCTGCCGATGGCGATCGCCCAACTCGAAGAGTCGGGATGGCGGGAACGATGGGTGGGCGTCGAGGACGGTGCACTCATCTTCGTCGATGCCCCGCCCCGCCCCGAGGTCGAGGCGTGGTTGACCCGGTGGGCCGGTACCAACGAGGTCGGCGCCTGGGTCGAGGTCCAGATGGCGGCTGCTGCCTGGCTCGATTCGATGGTGAAGCGGCTGGTGGCGGGGAGTGTCGTGCTCATCGATTACGGCGACACCATGGAGAACCTGGTCCCCCGCCGGCGGGACGGCACCCTCCGCACCTATCGGGCCCACCATCTCGGGCCCCACCCGCTCGACGAGCCGGGGGCCACCGACATCACCGCCGACGTCAATTTCACCGCCCTGGCCGACGTCGCCCGTCAGGCGGGGGCGACGGTCGAGATCCATCGCCAAGACGACTTCCTCTCCGAGTTGGGTCTGCGGGCGGAGTTGTCGTCGCTGAGACGGCTCGAGCTGGAACTGGCCCGGGACGGCGACCCGATCGAGCGCCTCCGGGTCCGCACCCGCAAGACCGAAGCCGAGACGCTCCTCCACCCCCGCGGCCTCGGTGACTTCCGAGTCCTGATCGCCAGGAAAGCCTGAAGGCTCGTAGCTGTCGGCTGTCGGCTCTGGTTGATCGTTCTTCGTTGATCGTTCATCGTTGATCGTTCTCCCTTATCTGCATTTGAACTCGACCCCGATACCATTCCCGGCATGAACAACGTCAAGACCGTCGGTCTGCTCGCCTTCATGTCCATCCTGGTGGCGCTGGTCGCCGACTACATGGGCGCCTCACTCGGTGTCGCCCTCGGCCTGGCGGCCGTGATGAACCTGATCGTCTACTTCTTCTCGGACAAGATGGCCATCGCCGCCTCCCGGGCCCGGCCGGTGTCCGAGACGGAGTTGCCGCAGGTATACGGGATGATCCGCCGGCTGACGATGCAGGCGGACATGCCGATGCCCCGTGTCTATCTGATCGACTCCCCCCAGCCGAACGCCTTCGCCACCGGCCGCAACCCCAAGCACGCGGCGGTGGCGGTGACGACCGGGATTCTGGAGATGCTCGACGGCCCGGAACTGGAAGGCGTTTTGGGGCATGAGTTGTCGCACGTCAAGAACCGCGACATCCTGATCAGCTCGATTGCCGCCATGCTCGCCGCCGCCCTCTCCATCCTGGCCCGGATGGC
>DAIOGO010000106.1:0-3518 GCA_036745195.1 Actinomycetota bacterium
CCCGTGCCTGGTACAAGCTGCTGCATCGTGACATGGGCCCGGCCACCCGCTACCTAGGACCATGGGTCCCCGACGAGGAGCTGATCTGGCAGGACCCGGTGCCGGCCCTCGACCACGATCTGGTCGACTCCACCGACATCGCCGGCCTCAAGGCAAAGATCCTCGCCTCGATGAGCGATGAAGCCCTCGGTCGGTCGGCTGTGTCAATGCTGGTGTCTACCGCCTGGGCCGCAGCCTCGACGTACCGAGACACCGACAAGCGCGGCGGCGCCAACGGCGCCCGCATCCGGCTGTCGCCACAGGCCGAGTGGGACGTCAATCTGACCGCTGGCGTCGGTGCGGTGGTCCAGGTGCTGGAGGGCATCCAGACCGACTTCAACGCTGCCGGTTCCAAGAAGGTGTCGTTGGCCGACCTGATCGTGCTGGGCGGCTGCGCCGGCGTCGAAGCCGCCGCCAAGGCCGCCGGCCACGACATCAGCGTGCCGTTCACGCCCGGCCGTGCCGATGCCACCCAGGAACAGACCGACGTCGACTCCTTCGCTGTGCTGGAGCCAGTGGCCGATGGCTTCCGCAACTACCTGCAGAAGGGCAACCCGCTGGCCGCCGAGCATCAGTTGGTCGACAAGGCGTTCCTGCTCAACCTGACGGCGCCCGAGATGACGGCGCTGGTCGGCGGCATGCGCGTCCTCGGCACCAACGTCGACGGCGGCAGGCAAGGCGTGTTGACCGACCGCCCCGGGGTCCTGACCAACGATTTCTTCGTGAATCTGTTGGACATGGGTACCGAGTGGAAGGCGACCAGCGATGCCGAGGACCTGTTCGAGGGCCGAGACCGCGCCACCGCCGAGCTGAAGTGGACTGGCACCAGGGTCGACCTGGTGTTTGGATCCAACTCCGAGCTCCGGGCGCTGGCCGAGGTCTACGCCACGGACGACGCCAAGGACAAGTTCGTCGGCGACTTCGTCGCCGCATGGGCCAAGGTCATGGAGAACGACAGATTCGATCTGAAGAAATGACCTGAACCAAACCTGTCACAAGGGATGTTCAGCGGGGCAGACCCCCGGGGAAGTCCGCCGGAGCAGAAGCAGCTTCTTCACCGGGGTGGCGAGGCTTGACCTCGCAACCCTTCCCCGACGATACCCGTCGATCGGGTTCGAGTCAGACCGCAGTACCCCTTTCCACGATCGAGTCCACGTACCTGACATCGGGCAGCCGGGTCGACAGAAGGAAACCGGCCACCACGAACACCACCGCCACCAGACCGGTGTCGGTAGCCGCGTCGGCGAAGGCCTCGGAGATGGCGGCCACCACCGATTCGGAGCCGGGCTGGGCGGCGATCGACGGCAGGACCTGTCCGGCCGACTCGGCCACCGCCTCGGTGATCCCGATCCGGGCCTCGGCCGGCAGTCCGGGAATGGCGGCCAGGGCCTCGGCCGTCCCACTCCGCAACCCGGCCGCCAGAACTGTTCCGAGCAGGGCGATTCCGATCGCCGCCCCCACCTGGCGGAAGGTCGACTGCATGCCCGACGCCTGCCCCGATTCTCGCGGCGGGATCTCCGAGAGAACGACACTGGTGAGCTGAGCGCTGGCCAGGCCAACGCCGATGCCGTAGATGAACAGTCCCGGGACGAACGCCCAACCGCTCCGCCCGGGAGCAAGCAGCAGGGCGATCGTGGCGATGGCGATCGCTTCGAGAGCCATCCCGGCGCTGACCACTCTCCGCGGTCCGACCCGGGAGGCGATAGCGCCCGCCGCCGGCCCGCCGATGAAGGCACCGATGGCGAGCGCCATCAACAGCAGCCCGGTGCGGAAGGCCGAATAGCTCAGCACCGCTTGCAGGAACAGGGGCAGCACGAAGACGAGACCGAATTCGCCGAGGGCGAGGATCATGGCGGTGGCATTGCCCAGCGTGAAGGTTCGGAACCGGAAGAGGGACAGGTCGAAGAGGACCACCTTCCTCGCCGCCGACCGCCCGCGCTGGGCCAGAGCGAAACCCCACAGCAGGACGGCGCCGACCAGGAAGGCAACGGCACTGGGAGCAATCGACTCGAGTGGCCAGGTGAACCCTCCGGCGGTAAACGTCTCGGTGGGAGCGAGGAACCCGAACCGAGGGCCTTCAATGAGGGCGAAGACCACGCCGGCCATGCCGAGCCCCGAGAGCGCGACACCGGCAATGTCGAAGCCGGGGAACCGCTGCTCCTCCTTCGTCTCTTCCACCCACAGGAAGGCACCGACCAGCGCCAGGATCCCGATCGGGAGATTGACGTAGAAGGCCCACCGCCAGCTGTGCTCGGTGGTCAACCAGCCTCCCAGCAGCGGCCCGACGGCTGCCATACCGCCGATCACCGACCCCCATACTCCGAATGCGATTCCGCGCTCCCGGCCCTGGAACGTCGCATTCACCGTCGACAGGGTCGATGGCAGGATGGCGGCGGCCCCAACCCCCTGCAGCAATCGAGCGAAGATCAGGGGTCCGCCGCCTCCGGCGCGTCCGGCCAGCATCGAGGCGGCAACGAAGACCCCCAACCCGACCATGAACAGTCTGCGCCGACCCCGCAGGTCCCCGACCCTGCCGAGCGTGATGAGCATGGCTGCGAACACCAGCGAATAGATCGAGTTGATCCACTCGGCGTCGGACAGATCGAGGCCGAATTCGCCGATGATGGAAGGGAGCGCCACATTCACGATGGTGGCGTCGACAATGATCATCGAAACACCGAGGCTGAGGATGGCCAACCCGAGCCATCGCCGCCGGTTGGTCCCTGTCATAGGTTCCTTTCTTGTCGACAAAGTGTCGGCATCTTTCGGCTTCCATGCAAATCCGGCTTCTCACCGCTCCCGAGCGGGCAGCCTGACCGGGGCGACCGGCGCCGTCGAGCGGTACAGTGCCCGATGGCTTCATACGTTCTGTCCGTGCTCGGTGACGATCGATCGGGTCTGGTCGAGGCCCTGTCTGGGGTGGTTTCGGCCCGGGGCGGGAACTGGGAGAAGAGCCACATGACCCAGCTCGCCGGCAAATTCGCCGGAGTGGTGCTGGTGACCGTCCCCAACTCCGAGGTGGATGGTTTCCTCACCGACCTCGCACCCCTCGAGGAGCAGGGGCTCTTCGACATCTCGGTGGAGGAGGCCGCCACGACCGAACTGCCCCCGGCTCCGCTGATCTTGGTGGAGTTGATGGGCAACGATCATCCCGGAATCGTGCACGAACTGTCCCTGCTCCTCGCCGGTCACAAGGTGAGCATCGACGATCTCCAGACCTGGACCGCTCCGGCGCCGATGGGAGGGGGCCGGCTGTTCCACGCCATCGCCCACCTCCGGCTCCCACCCCACCTCTCCAACACCAGACTGGTGACAGAACTCGAATCGCTCGCCGCCGACCTGATGGTGGACATCACGGTGGTCCCGGAGCCGGGCTGAAAGCGGCGCCACGATCAACGATCAACGATCAACGATGAACGATGAACAGGTTCAAGGGTGCAAGTTGAAGGTTGAGGACCTTGAACTTTGAACTTTGAACC
>DAIOGO010000106.1:3618-8841 GCA_036745195.1 Actinomycetota bacterium
CAGGTTCAAGGGTGCAAGTTGAAGGTTGAGGACCTTGAACTTTGAACTTTGAACCTCTGCCGATGCCCGATAGCTGCGGTGCGCATGACGCATGGCGCATGGCGCAAGACGCATGACAGTCAAGACGGGACCGGCAGCTTCCGCAGTTCGGGGAGGACTTCGGAGCGCATGATGTCGAGGACTCGATCGGGTCGGGTCGAGGCGACCTGGATCGACACGTAGTCGGCTCCGATGTCCTGAACCAGTGGCTTGTAGGCGTCCACCAGTCCCTGCACATCCGTGACGATCGTGTACTTCCCGAGGATCTCGGCACGGTCCATGGTGTCCGCTCGCTGGCGCAGGACCATCGGGTCCACCGCCTCCAACCGGCCTTCCGCCCTCAGACCGCGCATGGTGCCCAGCGCCTGCCAGGCATCGTCGGCGTCGTCGGCGAACACGGTCCACCGGGTGGCCAGCACCAGGCCTCGATTGCCGTGTTGCAGCGAAGAGGCCTTGAAAGGGTCGATCACCGTTTTCAGCGTGTCGGCCGGGTTCTTGACCGAGGTGATGAGACCATCGGCCCGGCGACCGGCGAACGTGGCCGATTGCTCCCCACCGGCCGCCATCAGGATCGGGAGGTCGGAAACCGGCGGGCTGTAGAGCTTGGCCTTGTCGGTGGTGAACCACTCACCGGCGAAGTCGAGCTTCTCCCCCTGAAAGAGACGGTGCATGATCTCGAGCGCCTCACGCATCCGACCGATTCGTTCCTTGTAGTCGCCGAACCGGAAGCCGAGAGGACCCTCGTTGATGTTCTCGCCGGTTCCGACGCCCAACAGGAACTTGCCCCCACTGAGCCGATCGACCGTGGCGGCCGCCTGGGCGATCAGCGCCGGGTGGTAGTGATAGAGCGGGCAGGTGACCGAAGTGGCCAGCTTGAGATCGGTCTTGACCGCCACCGCCCCCAGCCACGACCAGACGAACCCGGAGGCCGACCCGTCGTCCACCCACGGGTGGAAGTGGTCGGAGCCCAGCACCATGTCGAAGCCCGCCTCTTCGGCCTTGACCGCCTGGTCGACCAGGTACTCGGGCTGATAGGACTCATGCGAACACAGCCAACCAAATTCGACCACGGCAACCCTGCTTCCGACGACGAACCCCGAACATACCATCGGGGGCGATCGATCGTTACCCGGCGGCTGCACATCTAGGATCGAAGGGCGTCATGCCCGGCGAGCTCCCACCCCCCAGCGCATCCCCGGCGGAATCCGTCACCCTTTTCTGGATCCCGCTCGGCGCCGGTGGTGTCGGGTACGTGCGGTTCAACGGGCGGGTCTACGAACGAATCGCTGCCTTGCGCCAGCGTCGACGCCCCTTCGATCTCTATCACACCGCCCTCGAAGTCCGTACCCCGGACGGCCGGTTCACCATCGAGAACGCCTGGCCCAGCCCCGACGCCGACACCGCCGCCCGGGGGGTGGTGCGGGAAGGCCCCGTGTTCAGTCGCCGGCTGGGGCGGATACGGCCATTCCGATACGAGATCCGCTGCTGGCGGGAGGGTGTCATTCCCGATGTGTCCGAGGCGGCGGTCACCAACGTCCTCGCCGATCCAGCGGCAGCAAGGGATCTGATCGAGCAGGTGGCGGCAGTCCCGGCCCTGATCTGGGGACGGCGTCCCCCGGGAGCAACCGAGATGTGGAACTCGAACTCGGTCATCTCCTTCCTCCTGACCCGGAGCGGACTGCTGGACGACGGGTGCCGGCCGCCGGTCGGCGGGCGTGCACCCGGGTGGGAAGCAGGCATCGTCACTGCCCGTCTTTCACCAGGCGCGGAGTGATCCTCCGGGTTCTTGCCGGCGTCGCAACGGACGCAACCCTCGTGTTGAGGGCATTGAGCCCGAAGACGACTCCTGGCATGATCCTGTGGACCCAACGAAGGAACCTCTCGTGGACCTCATCTTGATTCCCGGTCTCTGGCTCGACGGATCCTCGTGGGACAGGGTCGTTCCCGTTCTGGAAGCGGCGGGACATCGCCCCCACCCGATGACGCTGCCCGGAATGGAGTCGCCGACTGCCGACCGCTCATCCGTCTCCTTGCACGACCACGTGCAGGCGGTGGTGGACGCCATCGATGGCGCAAACGGCAGGGTGGTGCTGGTCGGGCATTCGGCCGGCGCCGCCATCGCCCACGCCGCGGTCGACGCCCGTCCCGACCGGGTGGCGCTGGTCGTCTATGTCGGCGGTTTCCCCACCGGAGACGGCGATGCCATCGCCGATGGGTTCCCGGCCGCGAACGGGGAGGTGCCGCTGCCACCCTGGGATGCCTTCGACGACGGGGACCTGGCCGATCTCGACGAACGGGCGCTCACCGAGTTCAGACAGCGGGCGATCCCCTCGCCCGAACACGTCACTCGCGACCCGCAGCAACTCTTCGACGAACGACGCTACGAGGTGCCGGTCACCGTGGTCGCCACCGAGTTCACCGGTGACATGTTGCGGGGGTGGATCGATCAGGGCATGGAGCCGGTCCGCGAGTTCACCAGGATCCGCTCGGTGGAGTACGTCGACCTGCCCACCGGCCACTGGCCACAGTTCACCCGGCCCGCCGAACTGGCTGGGATCATCCTGGCGAGCATCGAGCGATCCACCTGATTGGCAGTAGGCCGCCACACCCAGCATGCCCCACCTGCTCCGCGAGTCCATCGACGGGCAGACCGGTGAATGATCAGGCGGTGAACGTGGGTCGCGGGTCAGGTCGGGAGCAGGGCCGGACCACCCAGCACCGCCCGGACGAACTCGGCGCGGTCGGCCGCCACCCGGAACCAGGCCCATTTGCCGCGCTGTTCGCGGACGATGAGCCCGGCATTGGTCAACACCGAGAGATGATGACTGACCGTGGCCTGGCTCCGGCCGAGCGGGGTCGGGAGGTCACAGGCGCAGATCTCGCCGTTGGTGGCGCTGGCGACGATGCTGAGCAACCGCAGCCGCACCGGGTCGGCGAGCACCTTGAACTCGCCCGCCATCTCCTCGGCACGGGTGAGGGACAGGCTCTCCTCGGTCACCGGGGCGCAGCAGCCAGATTCCATAGGTCCCAAGCTAACACATTGACAGCCATCGATATGATCTCTATGGTTGAGTAACGATTAGATGTTCATCGATACGAAGGAGTGAGCCATGACCAACGATCTGGAGCTTCGAGAGCAGGTCAGGGAACGGTACGCGGTGGCTGCCACCAGCGGATCCTGCTGCGGGCCGGATGGTTGTCAGCCCGACCCCACCCTCACCACCGACCTGACGGCCGGCACCTACACCACCGATGAACTGGCGGCGATCCCCTCGACGGCCGCCGATGCCTCCCTGGGTTGCGGCAACCCCACCGCCGTCGCCGATCTGGCGCCCGGCGAGACCGTTCTCGACCTCGGATCCGGCGGCGGGATCGACGTGTTGCTCTCGGCCCGTCGAGTCGGACCCGACGGGTTCGTCTATGGGTTGGACATGACCGATGAGATGCTCGATCTGGCTCGACGCAACGCCGCCGAAGCGGGTGCGACCAACGTCGAGTTCCTGAAGGGCTACATCGAGGAGATCCCGCTTCAGGACGAGAGCGTCGACGTGGTCATCTCGAACTGTGTGATCAACCTATCGGTCGACAAGCCATCGGTGTTCGCCGAGATCCACCGGGTCTTGCGACCGGGCGGACGGGTCGGGATCTCCGACATCGTCGCCGAGGATTCGCTCACACCCGATCAGCGAGCCGAACGGGGCGACTGGGTGGGATGCATCGCCGGAGCCATCTCGTACCAGGAGTATCGCTCCCAGCTCGCAGCCGCCGGGTTCGGTGACATCACCCTCACCCCCACCCATCAGGTCACCGACGGGATGGACTCCGTGATCATCAAGGCGATCAAGCCGGTCGCCTGAGCCGACCAGCTCGAGGAGACGATCAGCGTCGTGGGGGCCGCAGCACGAGCACCGGGGTGTTTCGCTTGTACTCGCGGTACTCCTCCTCGTCCCCCCAACGCTTGTCGGCCCTCGCCTCGAGCATGGGGACGCCGCTGACCCTCGTGATCAGGAGCGCCACGAACACTGGCGAAACCAGCACCGCATAGCGCCAGCCCGACAGGATAGGGATCGCCATGATGGCGATGCCGGCCCACAGGGTGATCTCGCCGAAGTAATTGGGGTGGCGGGACCACGCCCACAGGCCCGACCGGATGAAGCGACCGTCGTTGGCGGGGTTCTTCCGGAACGCCGACTTCTGACGATCGGCCACGACTTCGACGGCGAACCCGGCCACCCAGACCACGATGCCGGCCACAGCCACCCAGCCGATCGGCTTGCGCTCCTCGCTGGTGATGATCGCCAAGGCGGCGGCAGCGGTGAGCAGCACCCACAGGCCCTGGAGAGTCCAGGTCATGAGGAATCGGACCGAGTTGGTCTTGATCTCGTCGAAACGCCGGTCCTTGCCCTCGCGCCGGATCCGCTGGAACAGGAACGAGCCGAGCCTGACCGCCCACGCCGCCACCATCAGCGCGACGATCACCGCCAGACCGTCGAGGTCATCGCTGAGCAGCACTGCCACCAGGATGACGGTGAGGTAGGTGATGCTGCCGGTCAGGTCGTAATAGCGCTCGGTCTTGGCGATGTTGGCGGGGATGAACGCCGCCCAGTTAATGGCGAACGCCAGCAGACCACAGATGGCGAACACCGGCCAGCCGCCCACCTCGACACTCCCGGCGCTCCCCGCCCAGGCGATGAGTGCCCCGATGCCGACAGCGGCTGCGATTCCGATGAGCGAGGTGCGAGTTGTGTCTTCCACGCCGCGAACGGTAGAGGCTCGGGTGGTCGGCAGCGAGCCTCCACGGGCTCGGGAGCCCCGGTCGGGCTCGGATGGACGTGGCGACCCAGGCCCTCCCGGTCGCAGACCCAGCCGCCCCAAATATGGCCCGAGGTCCCATCTATAGGGGCACGACACAGGTAGTCGCCCTATACCCGACCAATACGATACGATTTATCGAGCGGTCGAGTTAGGAACTCATCAGTGTTCGGAACAGGCGATACGTTTGACGGCGAGGTGTACGCAGCGATCTGCCTCTCCCGCCCCGGTCCCGACGCCAAGCGCCTTCCCAACCTGGGCGACGTGGTCGCCTACCTGAAAGGGCTGTCGAGGTAACCTCTCCCCCGCTCCCCACCGCCTCGAAAGGTCCGCATGAAGCTCGAACTGACCCGCAAGACCGACCTCGCGATC
>DAIOGO010000107.1:0-8742 GCA_036745195.1 Actinomycetota bacterium
AGAAGTGCGGCAAGAGTCACCGTCGATGCATCCGACATTGCCGAGGAGACTAGAAGACATGCGTCTTGCGTCATGCGCCTTGCGTCATGCGTCTTGCGTCATGCGTCATGCGCCTTGCGGCCATCGGGCCTCGGCCACGCGCTGAGAGCTCCGGGCTACGAGTACAGGTTCACACCCCTCGGCCTTCAACCCGAAACTCTGAGCCTCGTCGTTCCTTCTTCCTTCTTCCTTCTTCCTTCTTCGTTCATCGTTGATCGTTGATCGTTCATCGTTCTAGAACAGCTGCTCGGCCAGATGGCGCCGGTGCCAGCTCGGGTCGCCGAACATCAACTCCGAACTCTTGGCGCGCTTGAAGTACAGGTGGGCATCGTGTTCCCAGGTGAAGCCGATCCCACCGTGAATCTGGATCGTCTCGGCGGCGCACTGGTAGAAAGCCTGCGAGCAGTAGGCCTTGGCCACCGGAACCACCTGCGCCCGCTCTTCCGAATCGGTGGCGATCGCCCAGGCGGCGTAGTAGGCGGCGGCTCTGGCGGCCTCCACCTCGACCTGCATGTCGGCGCACTTGTGCTTGATCGCCTGAAAGGACCCGATCGGCCGACCGAACTGGCGGCGATCCTTGGCGTATGTGACCGCCATGTCGAGACACGCTTGCGCCCCGCCGACCTGTTCGGCAGCGAGCGCCACGGCCGCCCGTTCCAGGACTCGCCCGAGGATCGCTTCACCCTGGCCCGGGCCGCCGAGCAGAGCACCGCCGGGGACCGTGACGGCGTCGAAAGTGACCTCTGCCTGCTTGCGGGTCTGATCCATGACATCGAGAGGGCGGACCGTGAGCCCGTCGGCGCCGGCCGGCACCAGGATCAACTCGACTCCGTCGAGCGTGCGGGCAGCCACCACGAACAGGTCGGCCACCGACCCGTCGAGCACGAAGCTCTTCACCCCGGTCAGGGTCCATCCGTCATCGCCGGCGACCGCTTCGAGGCCCACGTCCTCCGGGGTCCAACCGCCCCCCGGCTCGGCGTGGGCGACCGTGGCGACGATCTCGCCGGCGGCGATCCGGGGAAGCCACTCCGAGCGCTGCTCCTCCGTGCCCGCTGCCAGGGCGGTTGCCGCCATCACGACGGTCGAGAAGAAGGGAGCACACAACAGGGTTCGCCCTTGCTCCTCGAGGAGCACGAAGAGTTCCAGGAAGCCGAAACCGGCGCCGCCGTACTCCTCGGGGATCGCCATCGCCTGCCAGCCCATCTCCGCCATGGACTTCCACTGAGCTCGATCGAAACCATCGGCCGTGCCCATGAGATCGCGGACTTCGCGGCTGGAGCTGTTCCGCTCGAGCCAGCGGGCGGCGTAGCCGCGTAGCTGCTCTTGCTCCGGCGAGAACGAGAAATCCATCGGATCAGTCTAAGGAGCGGTACCCGATCCGGCATCTCGCTTCCCCATCGCTAGATTCGCCCGATGAGTGTGATGTTCCGCCGCCCTCGTGCCAGTCGGGGTAACTCGAACGAGTCGCGTTTTCGACAGGCCATTCTCGACCGGTATGGCATCGCCAGTGAGAAGGTGGATGATCCGACTGTCCAGATGTGGGTCGATTTCAGTCTCTCCTCGGTCGATCGAGGTCGGCAGGCGGTGGCCGCCATGGGTGGACGGTCGACCTTTGCCCGCAAGCAGGTGCTCGATGTCGGGTGTGCCTATGGCGGATTCCTGGTGGCGGCGGCCGAAGCCGGTGCGTCTCGAGTAGTGGGTATCGACATCAACCCCGAGCTCCTGGCGCTTGCCGAGCTGCAACTGCAGGATCACGCAGTGGACGGACACGTGGCCGTGGACGACGTCGTGGCCGATGGTCTGGCGACACGCTGGGGCAAGTTCGACGTCGTGCTCTGCAATGACGTGATCGAGCACGTGACCGAACCGTCCCGATGCGCCGCCAACCTCGCCTCCGTCCTCCGACCGGGAGGCAAGCTCTTCCTGGAGATCCCCAATGGTCTGGCGGTCGACTTCATACGCAAAGACGGCCATTACGGACTTTTCGGGATAACCCTCCTGGGACGGAACGCAGCCGAACGGTGGTGGGGCCGCTTCTTTGGGGACACCTATGGGGTGGAGCACTACGCATCGCTCGCCTACTACCTGCAGATCTTCTCGGAGGCAGGAATCGCCCTTCGACTGCTGTCGGAGGTCGAGGATCGAGAGGCCCGGATGGCCGAGATCGACGAAGCCTTCGACGCGCTGGAGGCCGAACTGGCCGATCTCGACGGCCCCGAGACACCAGACCTCGTCGGTACCATCCGCCTCCGAGGAACGGACGAGATCAGCCACTACCGCCAGCTTCGACGTCGGTACCACGAATCGACGGTCACCGCGGAACGCGACATCATCCTTCGCGACATCGTCACCACCTACGGATTGACGTTCTGGACCCTCGAAGGAACTCGCCTCTAGCCAATCGCGGTCAGACTGGTGGAAGCCGCCGCCCGGAATCCGGCGTCACTCACCCGTTGTTATCGACACCACCGCAGTGCCGTCGGGGGACTTACCGACGCTGACGAAACCGCCATCGAACAGCCACGACACCGAAGCAGGGTTGCTCGACTCACTGCGGGTGGTCTCCTGGCCTTCGAAGTAGGAGTCGTAGGTGGCGACCAACTCCTCGAACCGGCTGCCCGGATACTGGACGGTGGCCGAAGCGCCCGAACCAGCATCTATGGCGAACAAGACGCTCCCTCCGTCGGGAACGGGGAGGGTTATGGAGTCCGGGATCTCGGCGCCCTCTCCGACGGTGATCGACTCGCCGCCAGTGCCGGTCACGGAGATTCCGTCCCCATCGACATCGACATCGACATCACCCCCGCTCTCCGACTCGATGGCGTTCTCGATGACCTCCTCCGACGCCTTCTCTGCGATCGAACCGCAGGCGCCGAGCAGCAGCACGAGCACGATGAGTAGGGGTGCCGAAACACCCAGAGTGGCACGGTCCCCCGTCATACCTTCTCCTTGGTGGGTTGCCTCAGAGGCTAGTCCCCGGGCTGCCGCCGGGAAGGGAACACTCCGGCGTCACCAGGCCTCGTCGACCATCTCCATCAGAGCGCCGTCTTCTGCTTCTGCCGCCGACCGCCGGGCGGCCACCTTGTGAGCGACGTCGCCGACGAGGAAGCGGGCGGCGGCCAGTTTGCCGATCGAGAACGGGTCGTTCGACCCGGCCACGATCTCGGCCTGGCGAAGCATCAGCCACGAGATCACGACCTCGGACAACGACTCGAGCAAACCGGTGGCATGCAGGCCCGTCTTGTAGATCTCGGCGGGTCGCCCGTCGGCCGAGGCCATGGCGTGGCCGACCATCACCCCGAGGTGGGCCTGGACGTCGTCGAGCATCGTGGACAGCAGGCCCCGTTCGATGGCCACCGGGTCGTGGTCGTCGGTCTCCTTGACGAAGTCGGCGATCTCGGCTGCGAGCCGGGCGATCGCCCGACCCTGATCTCGGACGATCTTGCGGAAGAACAGGTCGAGCGCCTGTATCCCGGTCGTTCCTTCGTAGACCGTGTCGATCTTGGCGTCCCGGATGTACTGCTCGATCGGGTAGTCCTGGGTGTATCCGGAACCACCGTGGACCTGCAGCGAACCAGCCAGCAGGGCGTACGCCTTCTCCGACGAGTACCCCTTCACGAGCGGAAGCAGCAAATCGGAGCGCACCTCCATGTCGGGATCCGAGGGCGCCAGGTCCTGGCAGAAGGCGGCGTAACACACCAGGGCGCGCAGACCTTCGGCGTAGGCCTTCTGCTCCAGCAACATCCGGCGCACATCGGGATGACGGATGATCCTGACCCGCTCGGCGGTCTTGTCGCCGGCCTTCGTCAGATCCGGGCCCTGCACCCTTTCCCGGGCGTAATCGAGGGCATTGAGGTATCCGGTGGAAAGGGTGGCAGCCGACTTGGTGCCGATCGTCATGCGGGCCGCCTCGATGACCCGGAACATCTGGCGGATCCCGTCGTGCACCCCGCCGACCAGGTATCCGATGGCGGGGCGGTCGAGCCCAAACGTCAGCTCGCAGGTGGTCGACCCCTTCAGACCCATCTTCTTCTCGATGTGGGTGGTGAAGACACCGTTGCGCTCACCGAGCGACCCGTCGGGGTTGACCAGATACTTGGGCACCAGGAACATCGACAGCCCCTTCGTCCCCGGACCGGCCCCTTCGGGTCGGGCCAGGACGAGATGGATGATGTTCTCGACGGCGTCCTGCTCACCGGAGGTGATGAAGCGCTTCACGCCTTCGATGTGATAGGTGTCGCCCTCGAGGTGAATGGCCTTGGTGATGCCGGCCCCCACGTCCGATCCGGCATCGGGCTCGGTGAGGACCATCGTTCCCCCCCAACCCCGCTCCACCCACATCAGGGCGAAAGCCTGCTGCTCCTCGGTGCCTTCCTCGAAGAGGACGCGGGCGAAGGCCGAACCTCCGGCGTAGAGGGAGGCGGTGGGGTTGGCCCCGAGCATCAGTTCCTGGGCCGCCCAGTAGAGCGAGGGAGGGATCGACATCCCACCCATCTCCTCCGGGAGCCCGAGCCGGTCCCAGCCCTGGTCGCGGAAGGCGGCCAACGAACGTTTGAGCGCCTCGGGAAGGACCACCTCGCCATCGACCAACTCGACCGGCGCCCGGTCGGTTTCGGTGAATGACTCCGCCCACTCGTGGCGGGCGAACCGATCGACTTCCCGCAGCAGATGACGGGCGGTGTCGGCGTCCATTCCGGCGGGGAGGCGCTCGCCGAGCTTGTTGAGCTCGAAGAGGTTGAACTCGAGGTCTCTCAGGTTCGATCGGTAGTGACCCATGACATCTCCTTGAACCAGCTCGTTGGTTTTGAGTGAACAATCTAATTTGGTCTTCTGCTCAAATCAAGCGGGTTCGTTGCCCGGCACGACTAGCTTGCTGCGCACCATGCGTAACCGTGCCGGGTTGGAAACCCAGGCCAGGATCCTCGAAGCCACCCGCAGCCTCCTCTCCGAGGTGGGGCTCGACGGAGTCACCATCAAAGGGATCTGCGAGCGGGCCGGCGTCAGGGCCGGTTCGTTCTACAACCTCTTCGAATCGAAGGAGCAGGCGGTGCTCACCATCGTCCGCGAAGCGATCAAGGGTGTCGATCCCGATCCCGAAGGCGCCGGTTCGGAGAGTGATTTCGATCTGGTGGCCGCCTATGTGCGGTTCATCATCGAAGAACCAGAGCTGGCCAGGGTCTACTTCGTAGTGGCGCTATCGGGCGGTTTGACCGACCCCAAGATCCGGGCGAGGGTCGTTCGCCACCACGAGGAGCGCCTGCATCGATTCACCACCGCCCATCTCCGCCACCGGCCGGGGTTGGCCGAGGAGATCGCCACCCGACGGATGGAGGCCCTGCTGGCAGCCCTCAACGGCTACGCCCTGCAGTCGCTGATCGACGACGACTTCGACCTGCTCGGCCATGTCGACACGTTGATGGCTTTCGAAGCCGAGATCGATCGGTGAACGTCTTCATCGACCACCAGGTGCGGATCCGGGCAGTGGCGGTCGGCCCGTACGACAACAACGTCTACACCGTGACGTGTCTCGCCACCGGACGGGGGCTTCTGATCGACGCCGCCGCAGATCACGGTCCGGTGCTGGAGATGTGCTCGGACACGGCCATCGAGCGGATCCTCGTCACCCACGGCCATGGCGACCACATCGCCGCCCTCGACCAGATCCAGCGGGCGCTCGGTGTCCCCTGGGCGATGCACCCCGACGATGTGGAGATCGCCGGGAGGATCCCCGACGAATCGCTCACGGACCGCCAGGAGATCCGGTTCGGCAACCTGATGCTGCATGTGCTCCACACCCCCGGACACACCCCCGGTTCGGTCAGCTTTGTAATCGAACCGGTGATCCTCTCCGGCGACACCCTGTTCCCGGGCGGGCCCGGTGCCACCCGCTGGGATTACTCGAGTTTCGGCGAGATCATGGATTCGATCGAGCGATCGCTCTTCGCCTATCCGGATCCGACCCTGCTCTTCCCCGGGCACGGCCCTGGTTCGAGCATCGGAGCGGAACGACCGGAACTGGAGACATGGCGCCGACGCGGTTGGTGAAGCCCTGTTTCCGTTTCACCATTGTTTGAGGAGCCAGACCTCGGGTTCCAGTTCCCCCGGATTGATGCCGACGTCGGCGAACAAGGCCGCCGCTTCCTTCAGTTCCTCCATGGCGGCCGCCTCGTCACCGGCCTGGTGGAGGAAGTCGGCCAGGTTGTCGTGGATGGCCGCCATCCGGTGACGATCGCCGGCAGCCCCGGCCAGTTCGAGCGCTCGCCTCCCTCGGGCCACCGCGCCCTCGAGGTCGCCGGTCGCCGCAACGGCCAGCGCCAGATTGTTCAGGACAGCCGCCTGCACCGAAGGCTCGGCCGCCTGCACCATCGCTGCCTCCAGGTGCCCGATCCGATCGGCCCCGTCCTTCGCCACCAGGCCGGCCAGGTTGTGGGCACGGGCCAGCGCCTCGGGGTCACCCGAGTCCGAGGCGGTCCTCAACGCCTGGGTTGCGAGTTCCCTGGCGCGTTCTCCATTTCCTCTCCAGTGCTCGACGAACGCCCAGTCGGAGGCGAGCCGTGCCCGAAAGCCCGGATCGGTGGCCGAGTCCCAGGCTTCGGCCAAGGAGGCGGAAGCCATCTCCCAGCGGCGCAATCTGGCGTACACCTCCCCGATCGCCCTGGCGACCAGCGCCGATTCGGGTGTACCGGATGGAAGACTGGCCCGGGCCACCTCGAAGGCGGCCAGGGCCTGCCCGTAGCGACCAGCCAGGGTGTGCAGGTCCCCGATCCGGCGGTGCAATTCGGGGCCATCTGGGTGACCAAGGGCCAATGCCGCCTCGTAATGGCTGACGGCTTCCCCGAAGGCGAACACACCCACCGCCAACTCCCCCGCCAGCATCTCCAGCCGGGCCGATTCGATGTCGTTCCCGGCCAGCCGGTGATGGGCCGCCGCCTCGGCCACAACTCGGGGGTCGGCCGGGATGCGAGGCCGGGCGAGCATGTGTTCGGCGGCGCGAGCGTGGAGCAATCTCCTCCGGACCAAAGTGGACTCCTCGTAGACCACCTCCCGTAGCTGATCGTGGGTGAAGTCGAGCGTTCCGTCGGGGCTCTCCTTGAGCATCGAACGGCGAATGAGAAGATCGAGCCCCGCCACCACCTCCTCCTCACTCCGGCCGGAGACCGCCCGGATCAGCTCGGCTTCGACGGCCCGCCCAATCACGGCGACGGTGGCGAGCAACTGCCGCTCAACCGCCTGAAGCTCGGACAGGCGGCCCAGCAGCAAACGGCGGATGGCGGCCGGCAACTCGGCCAGACCCGACCTCGCCGACTCGAGGTACTCGATCACGAAGAACGGCAACCCCCTGGTCGTCTCCAGCACCCGCTGCGGGTCGAGGCCGACTACCCCGGCGACCCTCACCAGCTCTCCCACCGCGGCCGCGTCGAGCGGTCCCAGCCGGATCACCTCGGCCACCCCGCCCAGCTCACCCAGGAGCACCGAGGCTGGGTGATCGGCGAGGGTGTCCTCCGGGCGGACCGTGAGGAGCAGGACGATCCCCAGCCGACTCAGCCGGCGGGACAGGTAGCCGATCAACTCGATGGTGGCGCCGTCCGCCCATTGCAGGTTGTCGACGGCGAGTACCACACGATCGTCCAGCAGTCCGATCATCTGCGACAGCGCATCGAGGAACCGACTCCGGGCAGCGGGTTCGTCGAGATCACCAGACGGGGCCTCCCCCAAGATGGGGAGCAGCCGGGCCGCTTCGCCCTTGACCGAAGGTGGGCCGGCTTCGAAGCGGGCCAGGTACTCGGGACGTTCGAGCGCTTCGGCCAGGATCGATTGGATCGGGCCGTAGGCGACACCCATCTCGGTCCGGTGGGCCCGGCCCACCACCATGGTCCGCCCCGGTGCCGGTACGCGCAATGCAAGCTCCTCGAGAAGCCGCGACTTGCCGGTCCCGAGCTCTCCTTCGACGACGATCAGACCCGAACCGGTGGCGATGATGGACTGAATCCTGTCGATCGAACCGGTCCCACCGACGAATGGATACCCGATGGCCGGCGGCGGGGCAGGCTCGACTCGACGGGGGATGGCCGGAGCCCGGGGGAGGTCCTCCTCCAGAATCGCCTCGTAGAGTTCGGTCGTCTCTTCCAGGGGGGAGACCCCCAACTCCCGGTCGAGGATCGCCACGCAGGTGCGGTAGACCTCGACCGAGGCAGCGCGATCGCCCGACCAGGCCTGGAGCAACATGAGCGTGCGGTGGGCGCGTTCGTGGAGCGGATCGACCGCCAACCATCGCTGGGCGGCAGCGATCGACTCCGGATACCGGCCTTCCGCAGCCAGCACCTTCGACCACCGCTCGAACACCGACGCGGCCTTGCGACGGAGATGCTCTCCCTCCGCCATCAGCCAGTCGTCGAAGGCAGGGCAATCGCGGAGGGTGAATCCTTCGATGAAATCACCCCGATAGAGGCTCCCCGCCCGACTCAGGCTGTCGATGCACTTCGGGCACACCTGGTCGGTGGCGTGGTCGTGAACCTCGCTCCCTGCGGCAAGGAACAGGTCCACGTCGACCATGACGTCTTCATCGGGCACGAATCGCACCCTCGTCCGATCGGCTTCCACCCAACGCTCGCCCAAGGCGGCACGCAGTGCGGAAAGTGTCCGCCGCAGGCTTCCCCGCCCCCGTTCCGCATCCGATCCCGGCCAGAGCAGATCGACGAGATG
>DAIOGO010000108.1:0-2232 GCA_036745195.1 Actinomycetota bacterium
GACCCCGGAGGCGATTTTATGTGGTGAACGAGCAGTTTTCTGCTGTCTCACCGCGCAAGAACGGAGTCCAACCCATCAGATCGAAATCGCCGACAAGACCTGCCAAACAGGCGGTCAACCTCCGGCCAGAAGGGCGATACCAACCGCCAGCGTCCAGGTGTGGGCCCAGAAAGGCGGCGAGGCCATGAACCGGGTCCGAGGGATCAGAAAAAGAGTGGTCATCAGTGCTGCCCAGACCGAACCGACCCAGGCCAGCGGAGCCGAGATCAACCCGGTCCCGTAGGCCGACCAGGCAAGCGGCACCGCCGATGCGTAGGCAGTGAGCATGTGGACTCCGTGGGCCAGGCCGAACATGCGGGCAAACGGCTGGTACACGTCGGGAACCACGCCCGTCGCTACGGTCCGGTCGGCTGCCCACTCGCCCACTGTGAGCCGGAACAGCAAGGCAAGCACGAACAGCCCGGCTCCAAGTCCGTAGGCCGCCGTCGCCGCGGCCGCCCCGGCATCGACCGTTCGCCAGGCGAGGCCGGCGATGCCGCTCGACGTGGCAACCATCGCAACCAGCATCCACCTGTGGATCCAGCGCAATCGTCCGCGATCCGCCGAGGCGATCGGAAGAGCCTCCAGCGGGGAGCCCTCGTACTCGACTCGCCAGCGCACCGCGCCGATCACAAATGCAACGAACCCGCCGATCAAAAGCCAGGCGACCCCGATCATGGCCACGAACCTACACCGAGCAGGTCTGTCCCGCCGCCCAAGATCGAAATTGCGCCATAAGAAGCACGCCTGGGGCCCCTTCTCCTCGTAGGGTGGTGGGTAGGTCGGTCGAGCGTTCCGGCCCAGAAAACCTGGAGTCACGTTGCCATACCGAACGATCATCGAGCCGTTTCGCATCCACACCGTCGAGCCGATCGACTTCCCAACCCCCGAGCAACGATCCGCCGCCCTCGACCGGGCCGGGTTCAACCTCTTCGGCCTCCACAGCGACGAGGTGATCATCGATCTGCTGACGGATTCGGGAACGGGGGCGATGTCGACCGCCCAGTGGGCAGGGATGATGCAGGGCGACGAGTCGTATGCCGGCAGCCGCTCCTTCTACCGGTTCCGCGACGCCGTCCAGAGCGTGACCGGCCTCACCGAGGTCATACCCACCCACCAGGGACGGGCCGCCGAGCGAATCCTCTTCTCCACGATGGTCAAGGCCGGCGACGTGGTTCCCAACAACACCCATTTCGACACGACCAGGGCCAACGTCGAATACCAGGGGGCGGAGGCGCGTGACCTGGTCATCGCCGAGGCACACGACCATGCCTCCGAATACCCCTTCAAGGGGAACATGGACATCGCCGCCCTCGAGGAGACCATCGCCACCGTCGGACGCGAGCGGATCCCGCTGGTGATGGTCACCGTGACCAACAACTCGGGGGGTGGCCAGCCCGTCTCACTGGCCAACCTCCGCGAGGTCCGCCGGGTGTGTGACGAACACGAGATCCCCTTCTTCCTCGATGCCTGCCGGTTCGCGGAGAACTCCTGGTTCATCAAGACCAGGGAACCGGGCCAGGCCGATCGCAGCCCGGCGGAGATCGCCCGCGAGGTTTTCTCGCTCGTGGACGGGTGCACCATGTCCGCCAAGAAGGACGGGATGTCGAACATCGGCGGGTTCCTCGCCATGAACGACAACACTCTCGCCGAGGCCTGCCGGAATCTCCTCATACTCACGGAGGGCTTCCCCACTTACGGAGGTCTCGCCGGATACGACCTCGAAGCCATCGCCCGCGGCCTCATCGAGGCCCTCGACCCCGAGTACCTTCGCTACCGAACGACGTCCACGGCCTACCTGGCCGACAAGGCGGGAAGCGCCGGTGTCCCGATCGTGAGGCCACCCGGAGGCCACGCCGTCTACCTCGACGCCGCCGCCCTGCTCCCGCACATCCCATCCTCGCAATACCCGGCGCAGGCGCTTGCCTGCGCCCTCTACCTCGACGGCGGCGTACGCGGAGTCGAGATCGGTTCGGTCATGTTCGGAAAGGTCCAGCCAGATGGAACCGACCTCCCGGCTCACCAGGAACTTGTGCGATTGGCCGTTCCCCGCCGCACGTACACCCAGAGCCACATCGATTATGTCGGTGAGGTGCTGATCTCGGTCGCCGCGCGGGCCGGTTCCCTGAAAGGGCTCCGGATGACCTACCAGGCGCCGTGGCTGCGGCATTTCACCGCCCGGTTCGAGCCGCT
>DAIOGO010000108.1:2332-8705 GCA_036745195.1 Actinomycetota bacterium
TGATTGACGGGAGCGCCCCCGATCAGGATCTTTACCTGGTCGCGCAGCCCCGCCCGATCGATGAGTTCGATGGTGCGGCCGAACTCGGGGACGGTCGTCGTGAGAAACGCGCTCATTCCCACCACGTCGGGTTGCAGGTCGTGAATCGCCTCCACGAAGCGGTCGCCGGGAACATTGATGCCCAGGTCGATCACCTCGAAACCCGCTCCCTCGAGCATGACCATCACCAGTTTCTTTCCGACATCGTGGATGTCGCCGGCGACGGTCCCCATCACGAAACGGCCGATGGTGTCGACTCCTGCAGCCACGATCAGCGGGCGGATCAGATCCATCACCGTCTGCATGGCATGGGCCGACACCAGCATCTCGGGGAGGAACACCTCGCCGGTCTCGAACAGGCGGCCCACCTCCTCCAACGCCGGGATCATGGCATCGAAGAGGAGGGCGGTCGGTTCGACACCAGTCGCCAGCCCTTCCCGGGCCACCGTCACCGCCTTCTCGGCGTGGCCGTCGAGCACATGGCGATAGAGGCGATCGAGGATGTCGTCGGGAGCACTCATCCGGTTCCCGTCGCCGGGTAGCGACCGAACTCCTCGACGGCGTCGACCATCGCCAGGATGTTGCGGGCGGGCACATCGTCCATGACCGTATGCACCGAACTGACCATATAGCCACCACCCGGGGCCATGATCCCGATCACCCGCCGCACCTCGTCACGTACTTCGTCCGGGGTTCCCGCCGGCAGGATCCGATGGGTGTCGATGGCGCCACAGAAAGTGAGCCGGTCCCCCCAGCGGGCCTTGATCTCCACCAGGTTGGCCATCTTCCCCGCCGAGGTCTGGATCGGATTGAGGATGTCCACTCCCATCTCGACGAAGTCGTCGATCAGCGGGAACACATCGCCGTCGGTGTGGAAGAACACCTTGGCCTTGGTCCGATGCTTGATGAAGTCGATGTAATCGGCATGGATCGGCTTGAGGATCCGCCGGTACATGGCCGGAGACATCAGCAGGCTCTCCTGGGTCCCCAGGTCATCTCCGATCTTGATGATGTCGACGTTCTCACCAAGGGCATCGAGGAAGTGACCCATCAATGTCTTGCACAGCCCCTGGATGCGCCACAACAGGGCCTCGGCGAAGTCGGGGTAGAGGGCCAGATTCATGAGGAACGTGTCCATGCCCTGCATGGCGAAGGCCCGCTCGAGCGGGAACAGCAACCAGGGGGTGGCCATGATGGCGTAACGGCCATCGTTGGCCAGGTCGGCGGCCTGCGCCGCCACGTGACCCACCCGGCTCGGGTCTTCCATGTCGGGCCAGGGGTAGTCGTCGATCTCCTCGATGGTGGTGGCGCCCGCCAGCGGGCAGACCATCGGGAACCACTCCCCGGGCCGGATCTCGCGGGCGCCCGATCCCCAGGAGTTGAGATAGTCGCTGTGGGGTGGGCGGTGGGCGTTTCGCTCGAGCACCCAGGCCGGTTCCAGGTCGAGCACCCCCCGCACATCGGCCCCGAGTCTGGTGAGCGTCGTCTCGTCGAGGGCAGCAGTCCCCAATTCGGGCCAGTCATACAGGTACTCGTCCGGAGCCGAGACACCGAGCATCTCCTTGAGTTCCCGATAGGGCTTGGCCTTGATCCCGGTGGCGTTGCTGGCACCGAGCACGATGGGAACCCGATCCGGCTCCCGATGCTCGATCGCAGCCAGCACCCGCTGCCTGGGGGTCATCTCCGACATACACACGCCCTCTCTCGGCTCTCCGCACTGTGTATCCGAACCCGGGCCCCCCCGGTCAGGGCCAAAAGACCAGTTCGCCGCGGCCCCTGCAGACAGAGGAGAGCAGAGGAGCGGGGGCCGGGACCAAGGTCTCAGCTCAGTCCGCACGCCTCCTTCTCGGTCTCCAGATCCACTCCCCCGAACCTGACTCGCTCGTAGAGGGCGATCTGGCGGACCTGCTCGGCCGTGAGCGACTCCTCGAAACTCGGCATCGCCCCCGCGACCGGCTTGTCGGTGGCGCCGTAGGTGTCGCCCACCTCCTCCTTCCAGCGGGCCGAGCCGAGCGAGATCCACCGTTGCTGGTCCTGACAGTCGGGAAAGGTCTCGAGGACACTTGCCAGCGCCGGACCGGCGCCACCCTCACCCTGTTTCCCGTGGCAGGCGCCGCAGGTGGCGTACACCGTGCGTCCTTCCAGGTAGTCGGGATCGGACGGACCGGCCTCGGCGCAGCCGGCGAGCGCCGCGCCGAGGCAGAGAACCAGAACCGAGGTTGTCAGGCCCCGGATGATGCCGACTCCTCCCGTCCCATCAGGCCGACGTAGACCGCGTAGAGCAGGGCGGCTCCCATGAGCGGCGTCGAGATCCGCTTGATGAGCGTCGAGTCGATCATCAGGCCGAGCAGGAAGCCGGCCAGCGGGATGTTGACACCCCACATGATGAGACGGGCGCTCCCATCCCACGGGCGCCGGGCCCATATGGACGAGAAAAGGGCATTCGTCATCAGACCGATGAACAGGGCGTGGTCGAAGGCGATGAGAACCCCGACCGGGCCTTCGCCGGTCTCCGGATCGAGTTCCCCGCTGACGAACAACTGCACCACATAGACCAGGATGGCGATTCCCACCGCCAGGTAGACGACCGCCCAGCGAGCCATCATCTCGGAACCCGCGGCCGACCAGGCGGAGGGCTTCAGGTTCGACCACATCCGGACCACGAACACCACGACCGCAATCACCTGAAGCATCGAGGCAACCTGGAGCAGTGGCTCGATGTTGAAGATGATGGCGATATTGAACAGCAGACCGGCCAGGAAGAGGCCGTAGGCGGTGGCCGTTCCGACCTTGCTCTCGGAGGCGAGGGCCGGTTGTGGCGAGAGGCGCCACTCGGCGATGGCAAACCCGGCAAGCGCCAGATACCCGGCCAGCATCGCCGGCGGATGGGCACCTGCCAGATTTCCGGCCATCTCGGTGCTCAAGCCAGGAAGCGAACCGTTGGCGATGAACAACCCGAGGAGAACCCCGAGGATCGCTCCGATCACCAGGGAGATGAAGGCCAGATAGAGCGCCAGCGCCGGGACGGTCCTGGGGGCCGAAGCGCGGCGCTTCATAACCCAGGCGAAGGCGTAGACGATCGCCAGCAGCATCAACGTGCCGGCGATCGGACGGAGGATCCCGGTGGTGGTGGCCCAGGCCAGCACATAGAGACTGGTGGCCCCGATCATGGCGTTCGCTACCTTGCGGGCAGAGTCGGCGTCGCCCTCCTTCCCGAACATGAGCAAAGCCACCCCCGTCACCGCCAGAGTGATCCAGCCGAGCGTGCCGGCATGGACATGGGTCAGCAGCAGCTTCCGCTCCGGTTCCCAGACATCCAGCCCGTTGAGGATCCCGATGACGATCGTCACCAGGAAGATCACGAGGGATACCCGGAACAGCGAGCGCGCCTGACCATAAAGAGCGCTGTTCATGAGCTTCTCCTCTCCCGGGTGGGAGCGGGATTGCTCCCACCTCAAACGCCTGGAGACTATGCATGGCGACCCGACGGATGCCGACCAAAACGACCTCGACGAACGGACACCGATTCGACGGGCACGGGTCCATGCGGTGGTGGAACGTTTCAGGGTGCAGGTCGAATGTCCTTGAACCCGTCACCTGCACCTTCGAACTGGTGCGTGATCGGGCGCTCCTGGCCGGCGTTGTGGAGGGGAGAGCCCCCAGCGCCCCCGGGTGCAAGGGTGCAAGTAGCAGGTTGAAAGTCTTGAAACCTGTCACCGGCAACCTTGAACCGGTGAGCGACCGGCGTCTGCGACCGGCTACCGGTGTCCGGTTCTGTCTCTCCCTCCGCAGGGGGGGCGTCCGGCGAAGCCGGGAGGGAGGCACGGTCCGACTGTGCTCTGACGCGTTCGTGGGCCGACTCGGTACCTTCGGGTCGAACGGTGCAAGTTGCAAGTTCAGGATCCTGAAACCTGTCACCTGCGACTTTGAACGTTCTTCGTTCTTCGTTCTTCGGGTACCGCACCCCGGGAATCGTTATAACGTAGTGCCCCGAACCCCCACGAAAGGACCGCGAACCATGGCCCTCGATTCCACTGCCCGCACCCACTGGGAAGGCGACCTGATGACCGGCGGAGGCACCGTCACCGGTGACTCGGGAGCGCTCCCCACCGTGTCCGTCGACTGGAAAGCGCGAACCGAAGACCACGGCGGCAAGACCAGCCCGGAGGAACTGCTGGCCGCTGCCCACTCCGCCTGCTTCTCCATGGCTTTCTCGAGTCGTCTGGCCAAGGCGGGAGCCTCGTCCATCTCGCTGGACGTCGAGGCGACCGCAACGTTCGTCGCGGGTCAGGGCGTCACCACCATGAGGCTCGTTGTGCGGGGTGACGCCGCCGGGATCGACCGCGAGAAGTTCGAAGAACTGGCGCTCGACGCCAAAGCGAACTGCCCCATCTCCAAGGCCCTCCAGGGCAACGTGGAGGTGTCGCTCGAACTCATCTGAGTTCGAGGCCACATCGGCGGCATCAACGCATCACCAGCCCTTATCTGAGGGCGGGACCGACCGACGGGGATTGCGACCCGAAGGAATGGGTCGATTGACCAAGGAAGGTCTTCGATGCGTTGGACATGGAAGTCGGTGGTGGCGGCGTTGCTGTTCGCAGCAGCCATCCCGGCAGGCGCAACGGTCACGGTCGATGCAACGAACGCGACCCCCGGCGCCGCAGCGAGTGCCGAATACGGTGCAAGCCTATGGCAGTCTGCCCTCTCTTCGAGGGGTGGTTGTCTCGGGGCCGCTTCCATCACCTTCGGGCATCTTTCAGGCAGGAAGGGTGAGTACAACACCCGGACCGGGGTCGTGACGATCGACCCGGATGTGAGCCCGGAGGAGGTCGTCAGCGTGGCCATCCACGAACTGGCGCACCATGCCCACCTCCGCTGTGGCGCCTACGCCAACCAGGAGTTCACCCGGGCCTTCTACCTGGCGCAGGGTCTCCCCGCCGGCCGGGCCTGGTTCGACTACTCCGCCGGTTGGTCCGCCACTCCCGCCGAGATCTTCGCCGAGGCGGTCACCATGGTCGTCACCAACTCCACCGCCCACGGGGTGGCGGTGACCGCCGAGGCCCGGGCAGTCGTGGAGGCCTGGATGCACGGCTCCGCACTCCCTGCGCCCGCGACCACCATCGCCCCTACCACTATCGCCCCTACCACTACCGCCCCGAGCACCACCGCCCCTACCACCACCGCCGGCTCCAACATGCCTCCCACCACTGGCCCGGCGGAGATGATCCCCAGGATCCCGACCGGGAACGAGAGCACCGCCCGTTTCTCGACGCTCACCACCACCCCGGCACCGGAGCCGCCCCGTGCCGTAGCGGTGATCCACAAGGGCGACTGTGGCGACGGCTGCATCTTCGTTGGAGACTTCCAAGCCGATTGAATCTCTCTCAGGCGCCTCTCAGGTTCGCCTCATGCCACCCGCAGGTTGATGAGCGACATTGATCGTGCTTGCTCAACACGACGAAAGGAGGCAAGCATGCGAACCAAGATCGCTGCACTGGTGGTGGGAGGGCTGTTGCTCGGCGGAGCCGCCGTGGCCAACGCCCAGGAACAGACAACGACCACGACCACCGCCACCGTTGGGTGGGGTCACCATCGGGGTGAAGTCGCCGAGACGGTGCTCGCCGAGTTGGTGGCCGACGGCACCATCACCCAGGTTCAAGCCGATGCCATCGTGGCCGCCTTCGAGGCGCAGCGGGCCGAGATGCAAGAGAACCGGACACTGCTGGAAGGGTTCTGGGAGGACGACGTCCTCACCGCCGAGGAGATCGCCCAGCTCAACGAACCCAACCGGTTCACCGCCACGGACAGTCCGTTCGCCGAGGCACTGGCCGACGGTGAACTCACCCGGGACGAAGTGGAGGCGATCAGGGACGAACGGCGCGCCCACTTCGAGGAGGTCCGTGACCTGGTCGAAGGGTTCCTCGACGATGGGATACTCACCTCGGACGAGATCGCCCAGCTTCCCGAGCCCCATCCGTTCACCGAGGACGGACCGTTCGCCGACGCCCTGTCGGATAGCCAGCTGACCCAGGAAGAGCTGGATGAGGCCAGACCGCACCGTGGTGAGCGCGGTGGTCGGGGACCCCGTGGAGAGGGTGCCGGGTTCGGCGCCTGATCAGAGAGGTCCCTCCGCCGATCGAGCCCCCGGTCATCCGGGGGCTCTTCGGTGTGCGAGGGACGAAGAACGAAAAACGAGAAACGAAGAACGAAGAACGATCAGGCCCAGGGTGCAGGCGACAGGTTCCAGAACTTCGAACCCGCAACCTGCAACGTTCGACCCGAAGGCATAGAGCCGGCCCACGAACGCGTCAGAGCACAGTCGGACCGTGCCCCC
>DAIOGO010000109.1:0-8680 GCA_036745195.1 Actinomycetota bacterium
AGGAGTACATCCTGACCTCCATGCTCAAGCGGGTGGACGTCGCCGTCTACAACACGATCCAGGCCCACCTCGAGGGCACCTTCACGGGCGGCCCCAACGTCTTCGACCTCTCGGTCGACGGCGTGGGTTACTCCACCACGGGCGGGTTCGTCGATGACATCGTCGACCAGCTCGAGGAGCTCAAGGCGAAGATCGTCAGCGGCGAGATCGTCGTTCCGACAACCGTCGAGGGCTGAACGGCACCGCCGTCCAACCAAAGCTAGAGTGCCGAGGGCCCCGGGTATCCGGGGCCTTCGGTCATATCAGGGCGGATCGGCAGATCACACAGCAGGAGAGCGCGGGTGGCCCAAAACCTGGCAGTCGAACTGATCGGAATCACCAAACGGTTCCCTGGCGTCATCGCCAATCAGGATGTGAACCTGGCAGTCGTGCAAGGGGAGATCCACGCCATCTGCGGGGAGAACGGGGCCGGGAAGTCGACCCTGATGAAGATCCTCTACGGGATGCAACCGGCCGACGAAGGTCGCATGCTCGTCAACGGCGAAGAGGTGAAGTTCCGCTCACCGAAGGACGCCATCGCCGCCGGAGTCGGGATGGTCCACCAGCACTTCATGCTGGCCGACAACCTCACCGTGCTCGAGAACGTGATCCTCGGGTCGGAGCCGAAACGACCCGGCGGTATCGACTTCGCCGCCGCCCGCCGCCATCTCGAAGAGGTCGGCGAGTCGTACGGTCTGACTATCGAGGCGGGGGATCTGGTGGAGTCGCTCGAGGTCGGTGAACGACAGCGAGTCGAGATCATCAAGGTTCTGTTTCGGGGAGCCAAGATCCTCATCCTCGACGAGCCGACCGCGGTGCTGGTCCCCCAGGAGGTCGAAGAACTCTTCCGCAACATGCGCGAGTTGAAGGCCGAAGGCCACACCATCCTCTTCATCGACCACAAGCTTGACGAGGTTCTCGAAATCGCCGACACCATCACGGTGCTGCGGCGGGGCAAGACGGTGGCAACGGTCAAGCCGTCAGAGGTGACCACCCACGACCTGGCGGAGTTGATGGTGGGGGCCGAGTTGCCCAGCCCCGCCACCCGTGAGGCAACCGTGACCGATGTCGAGGTCCTCGCCGTCGACGGGTTGTCTGTGAACGCTCCCGACGGCAGCCCCCGGCTGCGGGATGTGTCCTTCAAGATCCATCGCGGGGAGATCGTCGGTGTCGCCGGTGTCGAAGGCAATGGCCAGGCCGAGCTGGTGGAGGCGCTGCTCGGGATCACCCCGGTTGCTGAAGGTCGGATCCATCTGGAGGGTGCCGATATCTCCGATTGGTCGGTTCGCCGCAGGCGGGAGGCGGGGATGGGCTATATCCCCGAAGACCGGCACCGGAGAGGGATCCTGCTCGACTCTCCCCTGTGGGAGAACACCATGCTCGGCCAGCAGAGCGTGGCTCCTTTCGTCAGGGGCATCTGGATCAACAAGGCGGCCGCCCGGGAACGGGCCGATCAGGTCATCAAGGACTTCGACGTCCGGACTCCATCGATCGACGTCCCCGCCCGGGCGCTGTCGGGGGGGAACCAGCAGAAGATGATCGTGGGTCGCGAGATGTCGGCTTCGCTCAAGCTCCTGATCGCCGCTCACCCCACCCGCGGCATCGATGTCGGTGCCCAGGCGGCGGTGTGGGAGCAGCTCAAGAAGGCACGGGCGGCGGGTTTGGCAGTGCTGCTGGTCTCGGCCGACCTCGATGAATTGATCGGCCTGTCCGATCGTCTGGTGGTGATGCTGCGTGGCGTCATCACTGCGGAACTGGATCCGAATACGGTCACCCCCCGGCTTCTCGGTGGTCACATGACCGGCGCGGTGGCGATGGAGGGCGAGGCATGATCAAACGAATCGGGTACGCCCTGGCCGCCCCCGTGATCGCCGCCGTCGTCGCCCTCGCTTTGTCGTCGATCGTTCTGATCATCAGCGATGCCGACCCGATCACGGCCTTCAAGGCGGTGATCGAATACGGGACCCGGCTGGAGACCAACATCGAGGCGCTCAACCGGGCCACGGCCCTCTATCTGTCGGCGATCGCCGTCTCGATCGGCTTCCGGATGAAGCTCTTCAACATCGGGGTGGAGGGCCAGTACGTGCTTGGTGCCTTCATGGGAGCGGCGGTGGGCTCGGTGATCAGCCTGCCGCCGGTGCTCCACGTCCTCGTGATCGTCCTGACGGCGATGGTGGTCGGGGCCGCCTGGGCCGGTATCGCCGGTCTGATGAAGACCACCCGCAACGTCCACGAGGTTATCTCGACGATCATGCTCAACGTGATCGCCGTGTCGGGGATCGTCGCCTACCTGCTCTCGGCGTGGAAGATCGAGGACGTCTCACTCGACACCCAACTCGCCGACATCCCCGAGAGTGGCTGGGTCCCCGGGCTGAATGGGTTTCTCGAGTTGTTCACCCGTGAGATCAAACGGGTCGAATTGCACGGGTTCATCCTGGTGGCGATCGCGGTCGGGATCCTCTACCACCTGATCATCAACAAGACCCGGCTGGGGTTCGACCTGCGCGCCACCGGGGCCAACCCGATGGCGGCCGAGGCGAGCGGGGTTCCTCCCGCCCGGACGACGGTGATCGCCATGCTCATGTCCGGCGCCGTGGCCGGGTTGGTGGGTCTGGGTCAACTATTGGGGGCGGACCACAACTACAACCTCCGGTTCGCCCTCGGCCTCGGCTTCTCCGGGATCGCCGTCGCCTTGCTCGGCCGCAACCATGCGGTGGGGGTGGCCCTGGCCGCCTTCCTGATCGGATGGCTGGAGAGAGCTTCGGGGGTGCTGGCCATCAAGGGGGATGCACCCCGTGAGATCGTCACGATCATGACCGGTGTCATCATCCTCAGCGCAGTGATCGCCTTTGCCGTAGTGGAGCGCCGCCGGTTGGCGGATGCGGTAAGGAAGGCGGCGGCGGCGGTTCCGGAGGTGGCACTGTGACCACCGCCCCCAGGAACTGGTCGCGCCGCAATCGCTGGCTGATCTCGGGCCTTTCGGGTCTGGTGGCCATCTCGCTGGTGCAGGATGTGGCCCGGTTCCCCACCACCGACCTCACCTCGAGCGGGACATGGTCGATCGCGGTGGCCTGGTCGATCCCGATCCTCCTCGCCGCCCTGGGCGGGATGTTTGCCGAGCGGTCCGGCATCGTCAACATCGGTCTGGAGGGGATGATGATCCTCGGCACCTGGGCGGGAGCGATGTTCACCATCATCGGCGGCCCGTGGGTGGGGATGGCGGCGGCGGCGGTGGCAGGTGTGTTTGGGGGCCTGATCATGGGTCTGGCTACGGTGACCTTCAAGGTCGACCATGTCATCGCCGGGGTGGCCGTCAACCTGATGGCCCCGGGAATCACCCGGTTCCTGTCCGACATCCACTTCCCCGATCGAGGCGGATCGATCACACAGTCGCCCACCGTGGTCGGTCTCTCGAAGTTCTCTGTCCCGCTCATCTCGGACGCCCTTGGCGCCGTCGAGGACAAGAACTGGCTGGTCGTGTCCGATCTGGCAGGGATCCTCGGCGGGTTCTTCTCCAACATGTCCTGGATGACCCTGCTGATGATCCTCACCGTGCCGTTCACGGTGTGGCTGCTGTGGCGCACGGCGTTCGGTCTCCGGCTCCGCAGTTGTGGTGAGCACCCCACGGCCGCCGACTCGCTGGGGGTCAACGTCTATCTCTACAAGTACTGGGGGATTCTGATCTCGGGGGCGTGTGCCGGCCTGGGTGGTGGATTCCTGGCCATCGAACTGTCCGGTCTCTACAAGGAGGGACAGAACCAGGGCAAGGGCTTCATCGGTCTCGCCACCTTGATCTTCGGGAATTGGCGCCCGATCGGGTCGGCGCTCGGCGCCCTGTTGTTCGGCTTCACCGAGACGCTGCGGCTCCGTGACCAGGATGCCCCCCACGCCCTGTTGCTGCTGGTGACGGTGGCGCTGGTCTTCCTCGCCATCCGGGCCTTCACCCGCAAGAAGTGGCTTACTCTGGGGGTGTCGCTGGCGGTGGCCCTGGTCATCGGGTTTGCCTACTTCACCACGTCCGGCGTTCCCGATCAGTTGCCCAAGATCACCCCCTACCTGACGGTGCTGGCGGTGTTGTTGTTCGGGACCCAACGTCTGCGGCCGCCCGCCGCCGAGGGCATCCCGTGGAGCAAGGGCGACCACTGAGGCGTCCGTTCGCGGTCGAGGGGGTGAGTCGGTGACGTTCGCCCCGTCGGCGGCGGTCACCTTCGACGCCTACGATCCAGGATTCGTCGAAGACCCCTATCCGACCTATTCCGTCCTGCGACGGGAGTCGCCCGTCTTCCGGGACGACACCTGGGGGTTGACCTTCTTCACCCGCCATGCCGATGTTTCCGCCATCCTCCGCGATCGACGGTTCGGGCGCGACGTGCGGTCGGCGGTCTCGCCCGAGGCGATCGATCCGGCCACCTACCAGCGGATCTACCCGTCCCGATACCCGACCTGGACCAGGCTGGTGCGGGGCTCCTTCATCGACCTGGAACCACCCGCCCACACCCGGATCCGGCGTCTGGTCCAGAACGCCTTCGGCAAACGAGCCTCCGAGTCGTATCGGGCCAGACTCGTCGCCACCGCCGATCAGGTGCTCGACGTCGCCCTGGAACGGGGCTCGATGGAGGTGATCTCCGACTATGCAACCCCGATCCCGCTGACGATGATCGCCGATCTGCTCGGGGTTCCCGCCGCCGACCAGCCGCGGCTGGTGTCGTGGTCACATGCCATCGTCAGGGTGTTCGACGAGGCCTGCACCGAGGCCGAGGGTGATGCCGCCGAACGCGCCATCGTCGACTTCGCCGAGTACGTCAGGGGGTTGCTGGCCGACCACCGGGCCGATCCCCGCGATGACCTCACCTCTGCCCTCCTCGAGGCGGAGGCGGACGGCGACCGCCTGAGCGAGGAGGAACTGGTCGCCACTTGTATTCTCACCCTGAATGCCGGGCACGAGGCCACCGTTCAGGCGATCGGCAACGCGGTGCTCGCCCTCGCCGCCGATCCGGAGGCCTTCGACTTTCTCCGGCGAAGTCCCGGGGTGGTCCGGACCGCCGCCGCCGAGATGCTTCGCTACGACACGCCGCTGCAGATGTTCGAGCGGTGGGTGCTGGAGGACCTCGAGTGGGAAGGGGTGGAGCTCGCCCGGGGATCCAAGGTGGGTCTGCTGTTGGGATCGGCCAATCGGGACGAGTCGGTGTTCGAGCACGCCGACCGCCTCGTGCTCGACAGGGGCCACAACCCCCATGTTTCGTTCGGAGCCGGGGTCCACTTCTGTGTCGGGGCGCCGCTGGCACTAGTGGAGCTGGAGGTAGCCCTCGAGCGACTGGCGAAGCGGGTTGGTTCCATCGAGGTGGCGGCGGATCGCCTGCCCCGCACCCCCAGCCTCATCTTCCGGGGGGTCGATCGCCTTCCGGCCGACCTCACACCGGCCGGCTGATCAGGCGCCGGTAGTGGTGGTGGCGCCGATCGTGGTCGGCGTTCCGATGACCGGGGTTCCGATCACCTGGATCTGCTGGATGGCGAAGTCGGAGAACACGTTGCCCTGGCGCTCTTCTGCCGCATACACGTTGGTGACGGTGATCTCCAGCACCGAGGTGCTGACCGCGATGTATGTGTAGGTCGAGGGGCCGGGGGTGTCGGCCAACTCGATCGGGAAGGGCAACCCGGTCGGTTGTTTGTCGCTGATCGTGAGCGCCTTGGCCCGGTAGTTCTGGTAGTAACGGTCGCCGTCGGGCAGGTTCTCCCACACGATGCTCTGCACCCGGTAGGGCTGGTCGAAGGTGAGGGTGATGACCACCTGTTGGGCGGTACCGGCCAGGGCGTCCCAGTTGAATTGGTATTCGCCGTCACCGGAATCGATCAGGTTGTCGCAGTCGAGCCCGCTATACCCCTCCACCGAGCAGGTGACGTTGATCACGTTGATGAGGGCCGGCGGGGGCGTGGTGGTCGTGGTGGATTCGCCGGCCGCAATGGTGGTGGTCGTCTCGTCGCCTCCGAACGAGTTGAAGAGGATGGCGATGAGGACGATGCCGAACAAGAGAGCGGCGAGCGCCATCGCCGCTCGGACCCCGGCAGTCGCCTGTACCGCCGGCCGGGGAGCCACAGGGAGAGAGCTCTGGCCGAGACGGGCGCCGCACTCCTCACAGTGGCGGTTGGTGGCCGGGTTGGTCGATCCGCAGGAGGGGCACTGGATCTCCTGACGGGGAAGGCGGGCCGGCTGGTCATCGAAGTCGGCCGGCGGGCCCGACCCGAGATGGAACTCCTCGTCGCCCGCCTGGCCGGCCTCCCCGGACAGTGGGTCGATCCAGCTGCCGCAGCTCGGGCAGAACTCCTCGCCGGTCACCACCGATCCACAGTTGTCACAAACGTTGCGGGCCATCGTTCTCCCAGGGGGCGAGGGTATTGTGCCACACAATGCCAACCGACCTGGTGAGGATCGCCGAACCCTGGACCGCCGCCAGCATTGCAGGCGGTCTGGTCCTGGCCGGGCTGCTGGTTGCCCTCGTCGTCTGGTCGATCCGCCGCTCCGCCCGGTCCTGAGCGCGTTCGCCGGGATTCTTCTCGCCTTCCCTCCCACCGGTCGTTTCTGTCGGTGACGGTCGATACGATCGCTTCATGTTCCTGTGTGAGAGTTGTGGCTACCGATCTCCCAAATGGATGGGGTTCTGCCCGCAGTGCCGTCAGTCGACCCCGCTGGTGGAGACGGCCCGCCCCAAGCACACCAGGTCGGGGCCCGGGCCGCAGGCCCAGCCGGTCTCGAAGCTGACGGTGGGGGACATGAGCCGCCGTCCCGCCGGGATGCCCGAGTTCGACCGGGTCCTCGGGGGCGGGGTGGTGGAGGGCTCGGTGATCCTGCTCGGTGGTGAGCCGGGCATCGGGAAGTCGACGCTCCTGTTGCAGCTGGCGGGGGCCATCACCGCCGGGGGTGGTCGGGTTCTGATCGCCACCGCCGAGGAGTCGGCCCAGCAGGTGGCGCTGCGGGCCGACCGGTTGGGGGTGGGAGGCGACCAGGTGCTGTTGGTGGCCGAGGACGACGTCGACAAGATCCTGGCTGCCTCCGACGAGTGCCGGCCCGACCTGATCGTCATCGACTCCATCCAGATGGTGCGGGTCGAAGAGCTCGACTCCGCCCCCGGTTCGGTCGGCCAGGTGCGCGAGTCGGCCGCCCGTCTGGCCAGGCACGCCAAGAGCCAGGGGGTGGCAACCGTGCTGGTCGGCCATGTCACCAAGGACGGAGGCCTGGCCGGTCCGAAACTGCTCGAGCACATGGTGGACGTGGTGCTCTCGCTCGAGGGAGACCCCGATCGAGGGTTCCGGGCCTTGCGGAGCTTCAAGAACCGGTTTGGTCCCACCCATGTCGTTGCGCTCTTCGACATGGAGTCGGAAGGGATGGTGCCGATCAGCGATCCATCACAGGCTTTTCTCGCCGACTGGCAGACCGATGTGCCCGGAACGGTGGTGTTCCCGACCGTGGAGGGGAGACGGTCTATCCTGGTGGAGGTCCAGGCGCTGGTGGTGCCCAGCTCCGCTCCCCAACCCCGGCGGGCGGTGCGAGGTTTGGAGCCGACCCGAGTCCACCAGGTGCTGGCGGTGCTCGACCGGCATTGCCGGATCAGACTCGGGCAGTTCGAAGTGTATGTCAACGTCGTCGGCGGGTGGAGTATCGAAGACCCCGGATCGGACCTTCCGGTGGCACTGGCCCTTGCCTCCTCCGCTCTCGACCGGCCGCTCGGCTCGGTGGCAGCTTGGGGGGAGGTGGGTCTGTCGGGTGAGGTGCGTCCGGTTCCCTTTGCCCAACGTCGGGCGGAGGAGGCCAACCGGCTGGGAGTGGCTCGAGTGGTCCGGCCGCTCGAGCGACTCCGGTTGATCGAGGCCCTGTCCGAGCTTGGTCTTTCCGCATCGGGGTCACCAAGCTGATAGCCTCGCCCGGTGGCGTTCAATCTCGAGATTGACACCCTGGAGCGGCTCTCGCCGGGAACTGCTCTCAGACAGGGTCTGGAACGAATCCTTCAAATGGGCAAAGGGGCGCTGATCGTCCTTGGCTCAGGAAAAGACATCGACCAGATCTCGAGCGGAGGGTTCCGGCTTCAGCGCAGCCCGTTCTCTTCGGCCCGCCTCGCCGAGCTCGCCAAAATGGATGGTGGGATCGTCCTCGACTCGGATGCCTCGGCCATCGTGGCGGCCAACGTACATTTCGTCCCCGATCCGGAGACACCGACCGACGAGACCGGCTCCCGGCACCGGACGGCCCAGCGGATCGCCATCCAGACCGGTCGCCCGGTGGTCGCCGTCAGCGAGGGCCGTCACGTCGCCACTCTCTACATCGATGAGCACAAGATCGAGTTGCCCAGCCCGGCCGCCGTCGCGGCGCGGGTCAATCAGGAACTGCTCTCCCTCGACCGGCTTCGCCGCCAGCTCGACGAGGCCGAGTCGCTGCTGACCCAGGTCGAGGTGGCCGATCTCGTCACCTACCGGAGTGTGGTGACACTCATCCAGCGAGCCGAGATGGTGCGCCGGGTCGGGGCTGCCATCGGTCGGCTCACCGTGTCGCTGGGAGACGAGGGTCACATCGCCTCGGTCCAGCTCACCAATCTGCCGCGGGGGCTCGAATACCTGACGGAGGCCACACGGCGCCACTATGTGCTTCCCG
>DAIOGO010000110.1:0-2792 GCA_036745195.1 Actinomycetota bacterium
TGTCTCTCCCTCCGAAGGGGGGAGTACCCCGAAGGGGGGAGGGGGGCACGGTCCGACGGTGGTCTGCCGCGTGGACGCATGACGCATGGCGCAAGACGCAGGACGCATGACGCATGACGCAGGACGCAAGACCGGCTCGCGACCGAGTTTCGTCCTGCCATACTCGGGCGCCATGTCTGGAGACGTGCTCGGGCCGAGATCGACCTCATGAAGACCAGGGCGCGAACCGTGGTCAGGGCGCTGGGAGTGTTGCTGACCGCTGCGCTGTTGTGGGAGGGGTACAAGGCGATGGGGCAGGCCACCGGCGGGGTGTGGCCGTTCACCGAGGTGGCACTGCCGGTGCGGACGAACGAACGCTCGATGCCGCACACCTGGGACATCGTGATGGCGCTTTTCCGCCCCGCTCGTCGCGGGGGCGAACTTCTGCTGCTGGTTCTTGTCAAGGCAGCCTTGTTCACCTGGCGTTCGGCAGTCATCGGATTCGTGTCGGGGGCCGTGATCGGGTTTGGCCTCGGTGTGCTGTTTGCCCGCTCCCGCCTGGCGGAGCGGGGCCTGATGCCTTACGTGGCGGCTTCGCAGACGATTCCGGTGCTCGCCATCGCTCCGGTGCTGGTGGTCTGGGGTGGCAAGCTGGGACTACCCACCTGGGTGGCGGTGACCGTCATCTCCGCCTATCTGGCCTTCTTCCCGGTGGCCATCAACACCCTGCGCGGGTTGCGCTCGCCGGAGGTGACGGCAACCGAGCTCATGCGATCCTATGCCGCCTCCCCCAAACAGGAGCTGTGGAAACTGCAGGTCCCGGCCTCGCTGCCGTACCTGTTCCCCGCCCTCAAGATCGCCGCCACCGCCTCGGTGATCGGGGCCCTGGTCGGTGAGCTCCCGGCGGGGATGGCCGACGGGCTGGGGCGGGCGATCCTCGGCTTCGCCAGTTCGTTCTCTGCCGCTCCCGAGAAACTGTTCGCCTCGGTGCTGATCGCCGCCATGCTTGGAATCGGGTTCGTCGGCCTGGTGGCGCTGGCCGAGCGGCTCACCCTGCCCTCCCTCTCGCCCGGCAGGGCCGAGCCGGAGGTGGTGCCGGCATGAGCGGGACCGCGGCGGCAGTGGCGATGTCGGGGGTGGGTGTCACCTTTGGGGCAGGACGACCGAATGCGGTGACTGCTCTCGAAGGCATCGACCTGACGATTCAACCCGGCGAGTTCGTGTCGCTGATCGGACCCTCAGGATGTGGCAAGTCGACGCTGTTGCGGGTGGTGGCCGATCTGCTCAGCCCCAGCTCCGGCGAGGTTCGGTTGGGAGATCGATCGGCTTCGGAGGCCCGGGCCAATCGGGACTACGGAATGGTGTTCCAGTCGGCGACCCTGCTCGACTGGCGCAAGATCCTCGCCAACGTCGAATTGCCGCTCGAGATCATGGGATTCGATCCGGACGAGCGCAGAGCCAGGGCCCGGGAGATGCTCGAACTGGTGCGGCTGTCCGAGTTCGAGGACCATTATCCGTGGCAGCTCTCCGGCGGGATGCAGCAACGGGTGGCGATCGCCCGGGCGTTGTCGTTCAAACCTTCGATCCTGCTGATGGACGAGCCGTTCGGGGCGCTCGACGAGATGACCAGAGAGCACATGCAGATGGAGTTGCTCAACATCTGGCAGACGACCGGGACCACCGTCATCTTCGTCACCCACTCGATCCCGGAGGCCGTCTTCCTGTCGACCAGGGTGGTGGTGATGTCGCCCCGCCCGGGCAGGATCACCGACCTGATCGACATCGGTCTGGGTCTGCCCCGCCGGTTCGAGACCCGGGAGAACCAGCAGTTCTTCGAGCTGATCACCTCGGTGCGCGAGGCGCTGCGCAGGGTGGATCCGGCGGTGTCGGAGCCATGGGGGTGAAGCTCATCCGGCGCCGTGTCCAGACCTATCTGCCCGCCATCATCCTGTTCGTCTCGGCGCTGGTCGGTTGGGAATTGGCGGTGCGGACCTTCGACATCAAGGGGTTCATCCTTCCTTCTCCGAGCGCGGTGGCAAATGCCTTCTCCGAGCAGTGGCCGGAGCTGCTGACCGCCGGCCGCGGCACTTTCCTGTCCGCGCTGGCCGGGCTGGGGTTGGGTGCCTTCATGGCGATCCTGGTCGCCATGTCCGCCTCCCGCTGGGAATCGGTGCGAGAAGGGGTGATGCCGCTGGCGATCGCCGCCAACTCGACTCCGATCGTCGTACTCGCCCCGGTCGCCAACTCCTGGTTCGGGCTGCTCTCGCCCTGGTCGTCGATCGTGGTGGTGGCGGTGCTGGTGTTCTTCCCAATCATGATCAACCTGGTGCGCGGGCTGCTCTCTACCCATCCCAACCAGTTGGAGTTGATGGACTCCTATGCCTCCTCCGGCTCCAAGACCTTGTGGTCGGTGCGGATGCCGGGGGCGCTCCCGCACCTCTTCAGCGCCTTCAAGGTGGCGGCCCCGCTCAGCCTGATCGGGGCGATCGTCAAGGAGTATTTCGGCGGCTCGCAGGAACGGCTTGGCCAGTACATCACCTTGAAGGCCGGCCTGTTCCAGTTCGAGGAGGCGTGGGCGGCGATCGTGCTCGCCTCCGCCTTCGGGATCGCCCTCTACCTGTCGATCTCGTGGATCGAACGCAAGGTCATCCCCTGGCACGCTTCGATGCGCTCGGCGTGAGCGGCGGGTGAGCGACGCGTCATCGGCGGTTTCGGTAGTGTCGACAATGTCTGCGACTGCCTTTAGGAGAGAGACGAAAGGATGGCGGCATGACACGATCAAGAGCATCACGGCGCTGGCTGGTGGGGATGAC
>DAIOGO010000110.1:2892-8618 GCA_036745195.1 Actinomycetota bacterium
GCCTGGGTTCCCAAGGCCCTCGTCTCCAACACCGAGGACGCCGGTCTCGTCAACGTGGGCCAGGTGTTCCAGCGGTCCGGCACCCTCATGGTGAGCTGGGCGGATACCGGGATCACCAAGCCGGAGGACTGGGCCGGAAAGAAAGTCGGGAACTGGGGCTTTGGCAACGAGTTCGAGCTCACGGCCGCCATCGAGAAACTGGGCGTGCCCGACGTCGAACTGGTGGCCCAGGACTTCACCATGGAGGCGCTGCTCAACCGGGAGATCGACGCCGCCGAGGCGATGATCTACAACGAGTACGCCCAGGTGCTGGAGGCTGTGAATCCCGACACCGGTGAGCTCTACCAACCGGAGGATCTCGCCGTCATCGACTTCAACGATGTCGGCACCGCCATGCTCCAGGACTCGATCTGGACCACCACCGCCTATGCCGAGGCCAACCCCGACGTGGTCGAGGCCTTCCTGCGGGCGTCGTTCAAGGGCTGGATCTACTGCCGGGACAACGCCGACGCCTGCGTCGACATCGTCCTGGCCGCCGGTTCGACCCTGGGTCGGAGCCACCAGACCTGGCAGATGAACGAGATCAACGGCCTCATCTGGCCTTCGCCGGCCGGGATCGGGGTGATGGACAAGGCACTCTGGGACCAGACCGTCGAGGTGGCCACCTCCCAGATTCCCGAATTGAAGGGCGTCACCATCCCCGAGGGGTCGTACACGAGCGAATACGCCGAGGCGGCGGTGGCCGCCCTCGAGGACGAAGGTCTCGACACCGTCGGATCGAGTTGGACCAGGGCAGTCGTCGAACTGACCGAAGGCGGCGAATAGACAAGTACAGGTGGACGAGTGGGGGGCCCGGCGCCCCCCACTCTCGGCTTCGCAGCGGAGCTGCCGAGCGAAAGGAGAGCGATGTCGAACATCGTGCGATCCGCGGTGGTTCAGACCGCCTGGACCGGTGACATCCAGTCGATGGTCGAAAAGAACGTGAAGTACGCCGAGGAGGCCGCCAACCAGGGCACCCGGGTGATGTGCTTCCAGGAGATCTTCAACACCCCCTACTTCTGCCAGGTGCAGGACGACGAGCATTTCGACACTGCGGAGAAGATGCCCGACGGTCCCACCATGCAGCGGATGATCAAGCTCGCCAAGGACACCGGCATGGTTCTCGTTGTCCCCATGTTCGAACGCGAGGACGACGGGTTCTTCTACAACACGGCGGGCGTGATTGATGCGGACGGCACCTATCTGGGCAAATACCGCAAGACCCACATCCCCCACACCAAGGGTTTCTGGGAGAAGTACTACTTCCGTCCCGGCAACATGGGCTATCCGATCTTCGACACCAAGGTGGGGCGGATCGGTGTCTACATCTGTTACGACCGCCACTTCCCCGAGGGGTGGCGGGCGCTCGGCCTGCGCGGGGCCAAACTCGTATTCAACCCGTCGGCCACCAGTCGGGGCCTTTCGATGTACCTGTGGAAGCTGGAGCAGCCGGCGGCGGCGGTGGCCAACGAGTATTTCATCGGCGCCATCAACCGGGTGGGGAGTGAGCCATACGGGGACAACGACTTCTACGGCTCGAGCTACTTCGTCGATCCCCGCGGCCAGTTCGTGGGTGAGCCGGCCTCCGACACCGACGAGGAGTTGGTGGTGCGCGACCTCGACATGGACATGATCGACACGGTGCGCAAGACGTGGGCCTTCTACCGGGACCGCCGGCCCGACGCCTACGGCGATCTGGTCGCCCCCTGAGGGCTGAAGCGGGTTAGGACATCGAACACAGGAGGATGTGGTGAGAACACTCATCAAGAACGGAACGGTGGTCACTCACGCCGGTCGGAGTGCGGCCGACGTGCTCATCGACGGCGAGGTGGTGGTGGCCCTGGCCGCTCCTGGGACCCACCACTGGGAGGAGGGGGCAGACCGGGTGATCGACGCCGCCGGTCGTTACCTCTTCCCCGGCGGGGTGGACGTCCACACCCACATGGAACTCCCGTTTGGGGGGACCTATGCCTCCGACGACTTCGAGACCGGGACCCGGGCGGCCGCCTGGGGTGGGACCACCACCATCATCGACTTTGCCGTCCAGAGCATCGGTGAGCCGATGATGGACGGGTTCGAGACCTGGATGCAGAAGGCCGAGGGCCGCTGTGCCATCGACTACGGCATGCACATGATCGTCTCCGACGTCAACGAGCAGAGCCTCAAGGAGATGGACATGCTCATGGGGGAGGGGGTGACCAGCTTCAAGCTGTTCATGGCCTATCCCGGAGTGTTGTACTCGACCGACGGCCAGATCTTCATGGCGATGCAGAAGGCGGCCGAGAACGGCAGCACGATCATGATGCATGCCGAGAACGGGATCGTCATCGACGTCCTCAGGGAGCAGGCGATCAAGCGGGGGGAGACAGATCCGATCTATCACTCCATCACCCGTCCGCCGATCACCGAGGCGGAGGCCACCCACCGCGCCATCTCCTACGCCGAACTGGCCGGTTGCCCGCTCTACGTGGTGCACATGTCCGCCAAGCAGGCGGTGGCCGAGGTGGCGGCGGCTCGGGATCGGGGTCTCAACGTCTTCGGAGAGACCTGTCCCCAGTATCTGTTCCTGGGGTGGAACAACCTGTCCGAGCCCGACTTCGAGGGTGCCAAATACGTCTGTTCCACCCCGGTGCGCAACTGGGACGAAGGTCATCAGAAGTCGCTGTGGAAGTACCTGGCCACCAACGACCTGCAAGTGGTCTCCACCGACCACTGCCCGTTCTGTATGAACGACCATCCCACCCTCGGCACCCAGAAGCGGCTGGGGGAGGGGGACTTCACCAAGATCCCCAACGGGCTCCCCGGGGTCGAGGAGCGGATGCGGATGATCTATCACGGAGCGGTGGGCGAGGGCAACCTGAGCCTGGAGCGGTTCGTGGAGGTGTGCTCGGCCACCCCCGCCAGGATGTTCGGCCTCTACCCGAAAAAGGGCACGATCGCGGTGGGCTCCGACGCTGACATCGTCGTCTTCGACCCGAACCAGACCACCACCGTTTCGGTGGAGACCAACCACATGCGGGTCGACTATTCGGCCTACGAGGGCAAGCAGGTGGCCGGCAAGATCGAGATGGTGTTGAGCCGTGGTCGGGTGTTGATCGAGAACGGGCAATACCATGGCAAGCCCGGGGACGGCGTCTATCTGTCCCGCGGCACCAACCAATACCTGATTTGAGGAAGGCGACATGATCAACCACTGGATCGACGGGGCGCTCCGCCCGGGGCGCTCGGGCAAGAGCGGACCCGTGTACGACCCGGCCACCGGCCGGGTCCAGGACGAGGTGGCCCTCGCCTCCGTCGAGGAGGTCGACGAGGCGGTGGCGGCGGCCAAGGCCGCCTTCCCCGGCTGGCGGGATGCCCCGCTGGTCCGACGCCAGCGGGTGATGTTCGCCTACCGGGAACTGGTCCAGAACCACCTGGACGACTTCGCCAAGATCCTGACCATGGAACACGGCAAGACGCTGGACGACGCCCGGGGTGAGGTTCAGCGCGGGCTCGAGGTGGTCGAGTTCGCCTGCGCCATTCCCCATCTGCTCAAGGGCGAGTTCTCCGAACAGGTGTCGACCGGGGTGGACACGTTCACCATCCGTCAGCCGCTCGGGGTCGTGGCGGGGATCACCCCCTTCAACTTCCCGGCGATGGTCCCGATGTGGATGTACCCGATGGCGATCGCCTGTGGCAACACCTTCGTTTTGAAGCCGTCCGAGAAGGACCCGTCGGCCTCGTTGCTGGCGGCCGAATTGCTGGCCGAAGCCGGCCTCCCGGCGGGGGTGTTCAACGTGATCCATGGCGACAAGGTGGCGGTCGACCGGATCCTCGAGCACCCCGACATCGCCGCCGTCTCCTTCGTCGGGTCGACCCCGATCGCCCACTACGTCTACGAGACCGGCACCCGGCACGGCAAGCGGGTGCAGGCCCTGGGTGGCGCCAAGAACCACATGATCGTGCTCCCCGACGCCGACATGGACCTGGCGGCCGACGCCGCCGTCTCCGCCGGCTACGGCTCGGCCGGCGAGCGCTGCATGGCGATTTCGGTGGTCGTCACCGTGGGTGATGCCGCCGACCGGCTGATTCCCCGGATCGAGGAGCGAATCGGCAAGCTCAGCGTCGGTCCCGGGCTCCAGCCCGGCGCCGAGATGGGTCCACTCGTGACCGGAGAACACCGGGATCGGGTGGTCGGGTTCATCGCCAAGGGCGAGGCGGAGGGCGCCACCCTGCTCCGCGATGGGCGGACGCTGAAGATCGAGGGCAACGAGGACGGCTTCTTCGTCGGCCCCACCCTCTTCGATCACGTCACGACCGACATGGCGATCTACCAGCACGAGATCTTCGGCCCGGTGCTGTCGGTGGTGCGAGCCGAACGCTACGAGGACGCCATCCGGATGATCAACGACAGCCCCTATGGCAACGGGACGGCCGTGTTCACCAACGACGGGGGAGCGGCCCGCAAGTTCCAGAACGAGATCCAGGTGGGGATGGTGGGGATCAACGTTCCCATCCCGGTCCCGCTCAGCTTCTACAGCTTCGGCGGGTGGAAGGACTCGATCTTCGGCTCGCACGGGATCTACGGCCCCGACGGGATCCACTTCTACACCCGCCAGAAGCTGTTGATCACCCGCTGGCCAGACCCGATCCACCGTGGCGTCGACCTCGGGTTCCCCCAACATGGTTGAACGACCCATGGACTTCGGAGTCGTCCTCCAGACCGACCCCCCCGCCTCGCGGGTGATCGATCTGAGCAGACGAGCAGAGGCCAACGGGTTCGGATACGGCTGGGCCTTCGATTCGCACGTGTTGTGGCAGGAGCCGTTCGTCATCTTCTCTCAGATGCTGTCCGCCACCGAGAAGATGATCGTGGGACCGATGGTCACCAACCCGGGAACCCGGGACTGGACGGTGCTGGCGTCGCTGTTCGCCACCCTCAACGACATGTTCGACGGGCGGACCATCTGTGGGATGGGCCGGGGCGACTCCGCCCTCCGTTACATCGGCAAACAACCCACCAGCTTGGAGACGATGACCGAGGCGATGGATGTGATCAAACGCCTGGTGGCGGGCGAAGAGGTCCAGTACGAGGGAAAGCCGTTGCGGATCCCGTGGATCACCCAGGGCTGGGATCTGCCGATGTGGGCCGCCGGGTACGGCCCCAAGGCGCTGCAGACCGTCGGTCGACACGCCGACGGCTTCATCCTGCAACTGGCCGATCCGCAGATCCTCGAGTGGACGATGACAGCCGTTCGCACCGCCGCCACCGAAGCGGGTCGTGACCCCGACGACATCTCGATCTGTGTGGTCGCCCCCGCCTATGTCGGTGACAACATCGAATCACAGCGCGACCAGTTGCGCTGGTTCGGGGGGATGGTCGGCAACCATGTCCACGACCTCGTCACCCGCTACGGTCAGGAGTCGGACACCATCCCCAAGGTGTTGACCGACTACATCCGGCAGCGGGAGGGTTACGACTACGAGCATCACGGCCGGGCCGGCAACCCCGACACCCAATTCGTCCCCGACGAGGTGATCGACCGCTTCTGTGTGCTCGGGACGGTGGAGCAGCATGTCGAGAAGCTGACCTTGCTCAAGGAGATGGGTGTCGACCAGTTCGGCATCTACCTGATGCACGACAACCAAGAAGGCACCCTCGACGCCTACGGCAGCGAAATCATCCCCCGCCTGGGGTGAGGATCGCG
>DAIOGO010000111.1:0-8615 GCA_036745195.1 Actinomycetota bacterium
GATCAGGCGGCGAGCCGGGTTCGAATCCACTCGATCACCTGGGCGACGACTTCCGGCCCTTCCGGCTCGTTGAAGATCTCGTGGCGAAGCCCGAGCAACAAGCGCCGTTCGGCAACACGCTCCAGCGGGAGGGAGACCGGTGGTGGCACGATCGTGTCATCGGCTCCGTGCAGGACGAGCGTGGGCAGCTTCAGTCGATCGATGGCGGCGTTGGATCGATCCATCGAGGCGAAGAGCTCGGCTCCGAGTTTGGCTGTGCTCTTGGTGAGGACGAGTGGATCTGCGAAGTAGGCCTCGCCCACCGCCGGATCACGCGAGAGTTGCTCGCCCTTCAGGGCATTCGGAACCATCAGCGTCCCCGCCACCCCGGCGAGGATGGGGGCGAGCTTCTTCTGCCAGGCGGCGCCTCCGCCGAGAGCGGGTGCGCTGAGAACCAGCAGGTCGGGCTGGGGCCGTTCGCTGAGGGCATATTCGAGGGCGATGGCTCCACCCATCGAGTGGCCGAGCAGCACCAGCGGTCGGGTGGCGCGTTCGACGTGGCTCTGCACCTGGTCGAGGAGGCGCGCCCAGTCGTCGATGTGACCGCGACGACCTCCGCTCGCCCCGCACCCGATCAGGTCGAACGACCTCACCAACATCCCGGCGTCGGCGAGGATGGCGCCGGTCCGCTCGTACCGGCCCGAGTGTTCGCCGAGACCATGGACGATGATCACGGTCGCCCAGGGATCCTGGGTGGGTGTCCACTCCCGGTTCAGTTCGGGGATGCCGTCAGCGGTCGATGCCGGGGTGGAGGTGCTCTGAGTCACTGCTGTCTCTCTTCGAATGGGCTGGCGCTCATGGTATCGGGAGTCTGACATCTCCGAGTCTGCGCCGGGGCAGGTCGACTCCCCCACCGGGAGAAGCCGGCTCTGGCTCGTCGGCGACGACCGCCGCAGCCAGCGCTTCGAGAGCGCCCCAGGATCCGCCGCGAACACCGGCAACCGGTTCTCGGTTCAACGGTCTCGGGCGAGCGAGGATCTCGTCGTCGCCAGACGGTACTCGAGTCCGGCGAGCAGAGTGTCGAGACCTGCGTCGAACTGCTCCGGTGTAACGATGGAGTCGACTCTCGGCCGCAGGTCGACGGTGTGGGGGTAGTGGTCTGCCGGGAGATCGTCGTAAAGCGTTTGAAGCTGTGCGAGCTGGGGGGTTGGCCGTGACCCGTCCCGGCTTCGACGGGGGACTTCGAGGGCAGTGAAGCCGAGCGTGTAGGTGACGAGCGTATTCACTCCGGCGACGGTGTCGGCAGCGGAGAAGCCGGCGGTGCGCATCACCCGGTACCCGTACTCGGCGATGTCGAGGGAGGCAGGACCGAGGGTAGGGCGGCCGATGATCGCGACGGCGATCGCCGGGTGTTCGAGGAGCTGACGGCGGAGCGATTGAGCCAGCGCCCGGAGGCCGGGCCGCCAGTCGAGACCGGCGTCTGGGAGCCGCACGGCGCTGGTGGCGAGTTCGAACACCGCGCCCACCAACTCCTCCTTGTTGGCGATGTGGCGGTAGAGGGCCATCGGGACGACACCCAAACGGGCGGCCAGCTTTCGCATCGTCAATCGGGCGAAGCCCTCGTCGTCCACCAGGCGAAGGGCCTCGGTCACCACCCGATCCCGATCCAGGTTGGCGGTTCTCGCCGACTCGTCGTCCCTCATTTCCCACCTTCACTTGACTTGTGTACTTAGTATACCCTAAGCTGTTTACTAAGTACACAGAGGGAGAGCGCCGTGACCGATACCAATCCGAGCCAGCAGGGGACACCGGCCGCCAACCCCGACACGGGGGGTTCCGCCCCCAGTCGATGGCTCCGGACCACCGGACTGTTGTTCATGGTCGGGGCGACGTTGGTGAACATCCCCTACAGCCTGCTCATCGCCGACTTCGACTATCCCGACATCCTCCGGCGGCCGATCGCCGAGATCCTCACCAGGTTCGCCGACGGGGGCACAGGACTGATTCTCACCTGGCTTGCCTTCGCCTGGTCGGGACTCCCGATCCTGATCGGTGTCCTGCTGCTGCGCCGCATCCTCGAGGAGGATGGCCATCCTCTCGCCGGGACGGCCACTACCTTCGGCGTCGTGGGCGGGGTGGTTCAGATGATCGGGCTCCTTCGCTGGACGTTCGTCGTCCCGGGCCTCGCCGCCGCCCACACTGCAACCGGAGCAACGGAAGCCGCACGATCGGCCGCCGCCATCACGTTTGACAGCATCCACCAGTACGGCGGGGTCGTCCTCGGCGAACATCTCGGCCAGGCGTTCACCATCGCCTGGATGGGCATGGTCGCCACGATGATGTTCCGCTCGTCCGTCTTCCGACCCTGGCTCGGTTGGATCGGTCTGGCGGCCGCCGTCGTCTACAGCCTCTCCCAGCTCGAACTCATCGCCACCGTCATCCCGGATTTCCCCAACTGGGAGGCCGCCGGACTGTTCGGTTCGCTCCTGTGGCTGGCGTGGATGTTCGTCATGGGCCTTGCGCTCATCGGGCGGGCCAGAAGGAGCCGACCGGCGCGATCGTGAGCGATACCCCAGCCACCACGCTCGACAGCGACGAGGTCATGAGGTGTCGGCCCCGGCCTGCTGCCTGGGTGCCCTACACCTCCTGGCGAACCACCTGCGTTGATCATGCCCGGGTGAGGGCGTCGGCAACGATGTTCAGGCCCTGGGCCGGCACGTGCGGCCCGGCGGTGTCGAAGAGGAAGCGTTCGATGGTGCGGTCCGGGTCGTCGAGGACGTAGGGCGGAACGGAGTCGGCGTTGACGACCTTGCCTGCGTAGGCGACCATCGTGCCGTCCGGGGTGACGAACGTGAATCCGTGATAACCGAGCCCGCCAGAGGGAGCGTCTTCCTCGACCCTGGTCAATCCGGCCAGGGCGGCAGACAGCTCCTTCGACTGATCGGCGGTGAGTGTCCAGGCGGGATCGGGCACACCCGAGTAGAGCCCGAGCACCACGTGAACGTCGGACCAGGCCTCGATGCCGACGACCCGAAATCGACCGTCCGCCACTCTCTCGAGGTTCAGGATGGCGCCTTCCTTCCAGGTGACCCCCTGTGCCGTGGTTGTCCCCTGCGCCGCGGACGAGTCGAATCCCACCAGCTCGACCGACGGCTGGCCGCATTGCGGCGGATGGCTCTCGAGGATCGCCCCGCACAGACTGGCGACTCCCCGATCGATGTGTAGCAGCCCCTGCACCGCCACCGGAGTGTCGGCCGACCGTGCGAGCAGCTGGCTCACCGTGATTGGGTCGCCGGCACCGGTCGTCGAGGGCCAATCGGTGCCGGAGCCACATCCGGCCAGCACCGTGAACAGGCCGGTCATCACCACTCGCGTGAACAACGACCTCCGGCGCCCCATGGCTGTTGGACGCCGTGGACCAGTCACCGGTTCCGCTGTGCTGTGGATAACTGACGTGTCCTTCGGTCCGGCTGATTATCAGGGTATTGAGAGTCTGAGGTCAGGGAGCCTTCGCCGGGGCAGGTCGACTCCCCCACCGAGAGAAGCCGGCTCGGGCTCGTCGGCGACGACCGCCGCAGCCAGCGCCTCGAGAGCTCTCCGGGTCGTGGAGGTGATGGAGGCCACCCCCAGCCCGGGTAGGCCCGGCACCGTTGGCTGGAGCCTCGTATGGGGGGCTCCTGCCAGGAAGGGCACCGCTCCCAGCCAGGGGGCCGTCCCGACCACCGTCACGCCTCGATGGGCCTCGATCCGCCGGCGAAGAAAGTCGGTGGCCCGGGCCAGGTCGATCGCCTCCCGATCGGGTCGGTGCTCGAAACGATCGCGCAGAGTGGTCTCGTTCGACCAGATGGTGGTGTGCTCCCCACCACTCAGGAGCGAGAGCAACCTGGGATCGACCTCGACCAGGGTGTCCACCCCGGCAGGGAGGGTCTCGCGGAGACCGAGCCGGCTGGGCTGCGACGCCACCAGGAGATGATCATCCGATCGGTTTCCCCACCAGGCGACTCCTCCCGGCGCCGGGGCCCAGTCGATCGAACAACCGCGGTCGAGGAGCCACTGGACCAACCGGGGCGAGGTCCCTGGCGCCGTCAGACAGCGCCTGCCGGCAAACGTCTCACTCACACCCGGCGGTAGAAGGGCAGGTCGACCAACTCGGCCGGGTGCCAGGCGCCGCGGATCTCCACCTCGACCGCCTCCGGCGTCAGGTCGGTCAGGTAGCCGAGACCGATCCCGTATTCGAGGGTCGGAGAGAAGTTGCCGCTCGTGACCCAGCCCTCCCCCCGTGCCGAACGCAACCGGTAGCCGTGTCGCGGGATCTGCCGGCCCGCCAATCGAAACGCCACCAGCCGCCTGGTGAGTCCTTGTACGAGCTGAGATTCCAGCGCCGAGCGGCCCGTGAACGGGTGATCCAGGGCGACAGCGAAGTCGAGGCCCGCCTCGAACGGGGTGGTCGACTCGTCGATGTCCTGACCCCACAACGGCAGCCCCGCCTCGAGCCGGAGGGTGTCCCGCGATCCAAGGCCACACGGCCGTGCTCCCGCCGCCTCGAGGGCAGCCACCAGACCTGCCGCAGCCTGGTTGGGACCGATCAGTTCGCCGCCGGGCTCACCGGTGTAGCCGCTCCCCCCCAGCGTCATCTCCGTTCCCTCGAATTCGACGGTCGCCACCCGTGATCGGCGAGGGCGCGAGCCGACAACGGATTCCAGGATGTGGGGCGCATCAGGCCCTTGCACGGCGATCGAGAACGTCTCCGGCCGCAGGTCGGCCACCTCCCCGCCGCCGCCACGAAGCAGGTTCATGACCCGCGCATGGTTTCCGGCATTGGGGAGAACCAGGTAGCCGGCGCTACGCCAGATGATGATGTCGTCGATGACCCCGCCCTGGTCGTTGAGTGCCATCGTGTATTGGGTTCGTCCCTCTTCGAGCGATTCGGCGTTGTTGCAGAACGAGGTGAGAAGTGTTTCGAGGGCACGAGGTCCGCCGACCCGGCAACGGCCCAGGTGTGAGACGTCGAACCAGCCACACGAGTTCCGGGTGGCAGCATGCTCGGCCAGCACGGATTCGTACTGCACGGGCATCTCCCATCCGCCGAAGTCGACAAACCGCGCCCCGCGGGCCGCGTGCAGTTCATGGAGCGGTGAGCGCTCGGCCATCACGCCCTCTGCGAGCCGCGACCGTCCAGGGTGATCACCTGAGGCGGGTTGGGGATCCTGGTCGGGATCGGGGAGGCGACGTGGTCGGGCTCCTCCAGTCCGTACTTGACGACGAGATGGAGATAGTCGCGCTGGTACAACACCTTGCAGGAGATTTGCGGATACAGCTCACGGAGCCGCCTCACCTTGGCGTTCTTCTTGGTAACCAGCTTCTGGCTCATCGTGGTGATTTCGATATAGGTGTCTTCGCCGGGGAGATAGAAGTCCGGTGTGAAGAACTGGGTCGGATTGCCGTCCTCGTCGAACACGATCGGGAAGGTGCGAGGCTCGTAATCCCATTCGAGCTGATAGAAGTCGAGCAGAAGGGCGAACTGCCGCTCGCTGGGGTGGGCAAACTCGGTTTCCCAGGCCCCGGCCCGAGGTTTGGCGAACCCGGTCAGAGGGCCTCCGCCGCCGCTTCGATCGGAGCATGCGGCGGGAACAACACGTGGAGGTCGCCCTCCAACTCGGCCTGAACCGGGCCAACCGCAATCCCGAAGACACCCTGACCCCGCCGGAAGACGTCGACGACCTCGTCGGGGCTGGTGGCAGCAAAGATGGTCTGTCCGTCGCTGAGCAACGTCACGTCGGCGAGCGGGCGATAGCTGTCGAGTTGGTCTTGGAGGATCTGGACGGCGCTCCTGATCCGTTTCAGGCTCATCCCGGCGTCGAGGAGTCGCTTGATCACCTTGAGCTGGACGATGTCGCTGAACGAATACTGTCGCTGGCTGCCGGAGCCCTGTGCCTCGGCCAGCGAGGGACGGAGCAGATCGGTCCGGGCCCAATAGTCGAGTTGTCGGTAGGTGATGCCCACCAGGCGACAAACCTGGGGGGCGCGATACCCGGCGTCGCCGGTACCGATCTCGTTCAGTTGGGTGGCCTGCTGGCTCATCTTGAAGGAACCTCCGACGATTACACCATCGTAATTCCCAGCGCGTGAGCAACCTAGCCTTTCCCCCGCCACGTTGTCAACAACCCCTGTGGATAACCCCCAGGTGGATAGGGCCAGGTGGATCAGGTCCGGGGGCCGGAGATTAGTTGCACCGCCTGGTTGACCTGATCCGGGGTGCCCACCACGATGAGCGCCGTCCCCGCCTCGAGGACTTGATCCGGAGATGGGGCGGTGAGACGTGTCCGGGAGGTGTCCTCCATCGCCAGGATCAGGGCGCCGGTCGTCTCGCGTAGCCCGGAGGCACGGATGGTGGAACCCGAGATCCGACTTTTCTCGGACACGATCATCTCCTGGACCGTGAACTGGATGGCCGTGCCACCGAGGACCACATCGAACATGTCGGCGATGGTCTGCTGGGTCGCCATGGCGGCGAGTCGCTCGCTACCGACCTGCTGAGGGGCGACCACCCGATCGGCGCCCGCCATGTGGAGTTTTGACTCCCATTCGGCCTGGGAGGCGCGCGACACGATGTGCAGGGAGGGCGCCAACGACCTGGCTGACAGCACCACGACGAGGTTGTCGGAGTCGTGGGTGACGCAGGCCACCACCGCACTCGCTCGCTCCACCCCGGCAGTCCGCAACGTGTCGTTGTCCGTGGCATCACCCTCGAGCACCCGTGCGCCGAGAACCCGCGCCCGCTCGCAGCGATCGGGATCGATCTCGATGACGGCGACATCGACGTCGCGTCGCCGAAGTGCCTCCCAGGTTCCCTCCCCTACCCGACCGAAACCACACAAGATCACATGACCGGACATCGCACCCACTTTCTTGAGCATTCGGACACGGAGTCGGGAAGCACCGTACAGGAAGACCCGTTCGACCAGAGCAGCAGCCGTGAACAACCCGAACCCGACTCCTGACAGCAACACCAGCAGCGTCAACACCTCTCCGGCCCGGCTGAGCGGGAAGACCTCTCCGAAGCCGACGGTCGACACGGTGATCATCACCATGTAGAAGGCGTCGAAGGGGTGGGCATCCTCGAGGACGATGTAGCCGATCGTCCCCAGGGTGCAAATGACCAGGATTCCGAGCGCACCCGCTCTCAGCCGGCGCTGCGTGCTCAAGACGTTCCGGGGTCCTCGTTCAGGAAGTCCTCGACAGTCACGTCTTCGAGCATCTCGCGGAACTGGGCGATGGCCTCGTCTTCGACGTCCTCGGCGAGAATGACGCCGACCTCATCCACCACATCACGCGAAGCGAACACCGGCGCTCCCGTTCGCACCGCCAGCGCGATGGCGTCGGATGGCCGCGAGGAGACCACGATCTCCCCCTGCGGCGTGCCCAGCACCAGATCGGCGAAGAAGACGTTGTCGGTGATATGGGTGACCACGATCCGAACCAGTCGGGCGCCGAGGGCTTCGATCACCGATACGAGGAGATCGTGGGTGAGGGGCCGGGGCGGACTGACCCCTTCCATCGCCGAACTGATGGCAACGGCTTCGGTCGCCCCCACCCAGATCGGGACGGTGAGGAGACCTTCGGTCTCACGGAGCAGCACCACCGGGGCGTTGTTCGGCAACTCCACCCGCACACCCGTCACTGTCATCGGCACGGCGTCCATCTGCTCAGAATATCAGGAGGTGGGAAACACCACACGGCTGATCGCATCGGGGTCTGCCTCGAGCGTCTCGACGTCGAGCACCGCCCACAACGACGGAAGATTCCGGAAGCGGCCGCGGTGGTCGAGACCGTATCCGATCAGGAACTCATCCCCGACTTCGAACCCTCGATACGTCAATTCCACCTCCACCAGGCGCCGGTGGGCCTTGTCGAGGAGCGCAGCGGTATGGAGGGAGCGGGGTTGGCGGTCGGTCAGGAGGCGCTGCAACACCGTCAGTGACAGCCCCGTATCGACGATGTCCTCGACCAGGATCACGTCACGATCGAACAACGATATCTCGCAGTCGGTGGCAATCCGGATCCTGCCTCCCTCGCCGAACCGATTGAGGGCTAGGAAATCCACCTCGACGTCGCTGGTGATCGACTTGAGGAGGTCGGAGACGAACCACATGGCCCCGGTCATGACGACGACCAGGACCGGGACGGTGTGAGCGAAATCGGCCGAGATGAGGGAGCCGAGTTCGGTGACCCGCCGGGCGATGGTCTCGCGGTCGAGGATCTCGACGGCCGGGCTCATGCCGCGTCCCTGAACCAGGCGAGGTACTCGTCGATCCACTCCAGGGCGGCCATCCATCCGGGCAACTCCCCGTCCTCGATCGGCTCGACCGGGATCTCTTCGTCGCCGATGACGATCACCGGATCTCCTGCTTCGACTTCGATGGCCGGCACCAGCACACCGGCGGCGGCGACGGGGGCCAGGGCTTCTGCGTCGGCGGTGGCCAGCAGCTGGGTCGACCGGTCTCCTTCCAGGTAGGTGCCGTAGGTATCGCCGGCCGAGACCAGGGAGACGAGGCCGTACTCGTCGAACCCGTGATCGAGCAAGGCTGCGGCGTCGTCGAAGTGGGACCGACCGCCGACGGAACCCATGACGACCG
>DAIOGO010000112.1:0-8600 GCA_036745195.1 Actinomycetota bacterium
TCTCCCCCCGCAGGGGGGAGTACCCCGGAGGGGGGAGGGGGGCACGGTCCGACTGAGGTCTGACGCGTCCTGAGCGCCGTCGCCGAGCCTGGGGCTGTAGCGTCGCCGGGGTCGCGCGGCACTGGAGGTTGTGGTGGAGGGTTCCCGGATCGATGGTCGGGTGGCGCCCGGGTTCGAGTCGGTGCGCCAGGTGTTCGAGGAGAACTTCCGCTCGCGCAACGAAGTCGGAGCGGCGGTGGCGGTGGTGGTCGGCAACGAGCTGGTGGTCGATCTGTGGGGTGGGATGGCCAACCCGGAGGAAGGCCGCCTGTGGCGAGAGGACACGCTTGTCAACATGTTCTCGACTACCAAGGGAATGTCGGCTCTGGCGGTGGCCCATGCCCACTCCCGCCGGTTGTTCGACTACGACGAGAAGGTGTCCGTCTACTGGCCCGAGTTCGCGGTCGGGGGCAAAGAGGACATCACCGTTCGCACGCTGCTCTCCCATCAGGCGGGTCTGTGTGCCATCGACCAGCCGATGGACATGATGACCCTGGGTTCGGCCGACGCGGTGGGGGAGGCGATCGGGCGCCAGCAGCCCGCCTGGGCGCCAGGGGAGCGCCACGGCTACCACGGGATCACACTCGGCTGGTACGAGTCGGAGTTGATCCGCCGCACCGACCCTCTCCATCGCACGATGGGTCGCTACTTCGCCGACGAAATCGCCGGTCCGCTCGGGTTGGACTTTCACATCGGGTTGCCCGACGACGTCCCCGAGGAACGCCTGGCCCGGATCATGGGTGATTGGTACCGCTCGAAGATGGTCCTCAACATCCGGACCATGCCCACGGAGTTCGTGAAGAACTTCCTGAATCCCCGCACCATCACGGCGCGTTCGTTCTCCAACCCCAAGGTGTTGGGCATGCCGCTTCGGTACAACGACCGCGACATGCGCCGCATCGAGTTGCCGGCATCCAACGGCACCGGGACTGCTCGCAGCGTGGCCGTCGCCTACGGCGAGTTCGCCACCGGAGGCAAGCGACTTGGCATCGACCCGGCGACGCTCGCCTCGCTCAGCGACCCCGCCACCCCTCCCTCGGGCGGCCGTTTCGACGAGGTGTTGCGGATGGAGACGACCTTTTCGCTCGGGTGCTGCAAGCCGTGGCCCGGGTTCGACTTCGGTTCACCCGCCGCCTTCGGCACTCCCGGCGCCGGTGGCTCGATGGGACTGGCCGACCCCGAACTCGAGATGGGCTTCTGTTATGCCATGAATCGGATGGGCTTCCACCTCTTCGACGACCCCCGGGAACGGGCGCTGCGAGAGGCGGCCCAAACGGCGGCGAAGGCGCACCTCGGCAACCGTTGATCGTTCTTCGTTCTTCGTTCTTCGTTCTTCGTTCTACCGTGGCCCGGTGAGCGGTCCGGACATGAGCAACAGTCATCTGTACCGGCGCGCCCTGCGCCTCGAATACGCCACCATCGCCTGGAACATTGGCGAGGCGGTGTTCACGATCGGGCTCGGGATCGCAGCCGGGTCGCTGGCCCTGATCGCCTTCGGCACCGACTCGATCATCGAGGTCTTCGCCTCGTCGGTGGTGGTCTGGCATCTTCGCCCCGGCCAGGCGGGTGATCGACCCCACCGCACCAAACGTGCCCTTCGGCTGGTGGCGGTTGCCTTCGCCGCCCTCGCCGTCACCTTGGCCGTGGCGGGGATCCGGGATCTCTCCACCGGTCGGCGGGCGGGGGAATCCTGGTGGGGCGTGGCCTACCTGGGTGTCACGGTCGTGGTCATGTTCGGGTTGGCCATCGTCAAGCGTCGACTGGCGGTACGGCTCGATTCCTCGCCCCTGCAAGCGGAGGCTCAGATGACCTTCCTCGACGGGATCCTGTCGGCGGCCACGCTGACGGGCCTTGCCCTCAACGCCGCCCTCGGTTGGTGGTGGGCTGACCCGGCCGCCGCCCTGATGGTGGCGGCGTTCGCCGCCAACGAGGCCCGTGAGAACTGGCAGGAGTCCAGCGAGATCGAGTGATCTCCGGTTGGTCCCGGCTCGGGAGCTCCGGCGAGTACCGTCCCCGTTCATGTGCGCGGTGCCCGCTGGGATTCCCTTGACAGACCCCTTCGCTCATGGCTGACACCCTCGTGCAGTCCCCGGTCGATCACCGGGCACCCCTGGGCGCCTCTCTGATCGCCCTGGGAGCGGGGATGGTATGGAGCCTGGGCGCCCTCACCACCCGACTGGCAGAACAGTCCGACGCCTGGCAATACCTGGCGTGGAGGTCGGTGGCCATCCTGGTGGTGGTGGAGGTCCTCTATCTCATCAGGAGGCGACCGAGCCCGCTGTGGGCGGCTTTCACGACCGGCCCCGTCATGCTCGGTGCCTGCCTCTCGTTCCTGGCGGCCTCGGTGGCCGGCATATACGCCCTCAAGACCACCACTGCCGCCAACGCCTCGTTCCTCGCCTCGATCACTCCGCTCGTCGCCGCCGTGCTGGCGAGGTTCTTCCTCGGCGAACGGCTCTCGAGAGTGACCATCTGGGCCGGAGCCGTGGCCATGGTCGGCCTGCTCATCATGGTGATCTCCGACCTGGGAGAGGGCCGGATGTCGGGGAACATCGCCGCAGTCCTCTCCTCGGTCGGGTACGCCGCCTACACGGTGTTCATCCGCAGTGACCCCGCCCGCGACTGGTCGCCGGTCCTTCCCGGCTACGCCGTGCTCATGATCGGCATCGGGACGGTGGTGACGCTGGCGTCGGGCCGTCCTCTGATCCCGCCGCCGATCGAAATCGGGTACGCCGCCATCCATGGGGCGGTGTTCGTCTCGCTCGGCACGGTGATGTTCAACGCGGCATCGAGGACGGTGCCGGCGGCGGCGATGACACTGCTCGCCCAGAGCGAGACGGTGTTCGTGCCGGTGTGGGTGTTCCTGGCGTTCGGGGAACGACCGGGACCGGCCACCCTGCTCGGGGCCTCGATCATCATGACCGCGGTGATCATGAAGGTCCTCCTCGATACCAGGCCTCCCCGAGCCATCCCGGTGCCGGCCCCATGACCGAGCAGCCGTTTCGCCTGTCTCCTGATGCGATGCGTTCGATGGGGTACCGGGTGATCGACCAACTGGTCGAAATGGTCGAGCATCTCGATGACGGGCCGGTGGTGGTCCCGGCGACGGCGGCCGAGATGGGCGTCAGGATCGACCCGGACCCCTCCGCCTTCCCGGTCGAGTTCGACGATCTGATGGCGGCGGTCTCCGGGGAGGTGGTTCCCCACTCAACCCTGTGGGGGCACCCCCGCAACTTCGCCTATGTTCCGGGGAGTGCCACCTGGATCGGGGCGCTCGCCGACCTGATCGCCTCCACCCTCAATCTGGAGGCGTCGGTGTGGCGGGAGAGCCCGGCGCCGGTCCATCTCGAGCTGACGGTGCTCGAGTGGTTCCGCCGGTGGGTCGGGTTTCCGGAAGGCTCGTCGGGCCTGCTGCTGGGGGGTGGGTCGGCCGCCAACCTCACCGCCCTCGCCGCCGCCCGTCAGGTCGTGGTGGGGACCGGCCACCCCGAAGCCACCGTCTATTGCTCGTCGGAGGTTCATTCCTCCATCACCCGGGCGGCCAGGGTCCTCGGATTCGGAGACGACCAGATCCGGGCGGTACCCGTCGACCGGTGGGGAGCGATGGTGGCGAGCAAGCTGGCGGATGAAGTCGGCACCGATCTCGCCGCCGGCCGCCGGCCTGCCATCGTGGTGGCCTCGGCCGGGACCACCTCCACCGGGGCGGTCGACCCGATCGCGGACATCGCCGGGATAGCCCGCCGCCATGGGATGTGGCTCCACATCGATGCCGCCTACGGCGGGTTCGCCGTCCTCACGGACCGGGGAAAGGACCGCCTCGGTCCGCTCGGGCTGGCCGATTCGATCACCCTCGATCCGCACAAGTGGCTGTTCCAACCGTACGAGGTGGGGGCACTGCTGGTCCGTCGCCCTGAACTCCTGGAGGAGGCCTTCCGGATGCGTCCCGCCTATCTCCAGGACACCACCGACCGCCATGAAGAAGTCAACCTGGCCGATCGGGGTCTGCAGCAGACTCGGGCTTTCCGGGCGCTGAAAGTGTGGATGTCGGTCATGGGATACGGCCTCGACGCCTTTCGGGCGGCGATCGACACCTGTCTCGATCTGGCTCTTCATGTCGAGCAGCGGGTGGCCGCCTCCGATCGATTCGAGTTGCTCACCCCTGCCCAGCTGTCGATCATCTGTTTCCGCCGTTCCGCTCCAACCGAAGTGGAAGCGGAAGCTCTCAACACCGCCCTCGTCGAGGGCCTGCTCGCTTCGGGGGAGGGGTTCGTGTCATCCACCCGGGTCGGTGGCCGGTACGCGCTCCGCATCTGTGTGGTCAACCACTCGACCACCCGACAGGACGTCGATCGGGTTCTCGACTGGCTGGAGTCGGCCGACCCACGCGGATGACCTCCGCACCGCCTGATCGGATCAACCGGCGTCCGTGTGCTGGAGATCTACCGTTGTGCTCATGACACATCGCCCCAACCCGGGGACCCCGCAGCCCGGCCGCCGCCAGGTGCTGCGCTGGATGGGAGGGGTGGTGGGCGCGATCGGAGTCGGAGCGGTGGCCCGCCTGTTCAACCCGTCCCGATCAGGCACTACGCCGACGACCAGGGTGGAGGCGGCGTCCGCCACAACCTCCACCCCGTCGACCACGGCGCGGCCGATCGGTCCAACCACCGCCATCGGACCGGTGCCCACCACGACCACCCAGCCACCGCCATCCGCCACGACTACCCAGCCACCGCCATCCACCACCTCGACCACCCAGCCGCCGGCATCGACCACGACGACCCCGACCACCCAACCACCGGTAGTGTCGGCCGGGGGCACCTCCGCTATCGCGGTCATCTCCAAGACCGGCTGGGGAGCAAAACCGGCCGGACCGTTGGGGTCCCATACCCCGGTGCGGATCACCTACCACCACAGCGCGGTGGCGGGGGCGAAGGTGAGCGGCGCGCCTGCCCGAATTCGTGGGTACCAGGCCTATCACCTCGATCAGGGCTGGCCCGACATCGCCTACCACTTCCTGATCGATCAGGCCGGGCGCATCTACCAGGGACGAAACCCCGATGCGCCCGGCGACACCTTCACCGAATACGACCCAACGGGTCATTTCCTGGTCTGTTTCGATGGGAACTTCGACTCGGAGACAGCCTCGGCCGAGTCGGTCGAGGCGTTGGTGAAGATGCTGGCCTGGGGTTGTCAACGGTATGCGATCGATCCGGCGACGCTGGGCGGTCACCGGGACTACGCCGCAACCACCTGCCCCGGCAAGAACCTCTACGCCCTCAAGGCGGTGATCGCCCAGAAACTCGGGGAGGTTCTCGACTCGGGAACCCGATACCAACTGGTGTTCAGCGACACCCCGGTGTGACGCTCCGGGACCGGGAGCACCAGCTCGAGGACTCGGACGTCTAGACCGGTGGACCCGGCGGGCGGCTTGCCGGGTCGGCGACGTGCCGCCCCCAGAAGGTCGCCAGATCGAAGTCGGGAAGGGCGGGAAAGGTTCGGTTGGTCAAGCGGGTGGCGCGGAGATGGTCGAGGCACAACACCTCGGTGGTGTCGCCGGCGACGCCGATCAGATGCCACGAACCGGCCTTGAGGACCAGACCCAGTGGTCGAACCGTGACCGGGTCGGCGTGTGCGATCGTGACCTCGACCACCCGCCGCAGATGGATGCAGCGAACCAGGCGGCGGAGTTCCCCGTGGGGGATGTCGTTACCCGCCCAGGTGTCGGGATCATGCAGAAACCAGGTCGAGAGGTGATCGGCCTGCTCGGCCAGGACCGAGGGGAGGGCATTGAGGAGTTTGCTGCGAACGGTCATGGCCGGCGACCCCAGCCCCATCCGGTGGGCCACCTGCGGTTGACCGGCGAGGAACAGGCAAACCGCTTCATCGGGAGTCAAGCCGGTGAGATGGGTCTGGAAACCGTCCAGCAACTCGATTCCACCCCCTGCCCCGCGCATCGTGTAGATCGGGACGCCCGCCTGGCCGAGCGCCTCGACGTCGCGCAAGATGGTTCGTTCCGAGACTTCGAAGATCGTCGCCAACTGTCCGGCGGTGGAGCGCCCCCTTCGTTGCAGCACGAGGAGGAGATGGAGCAGACGGGCGGCGCGCATGAAAAGAATCTAGGGAACCTGACACCTGATGTCGTATTGGCCCTGGCAGGGTGGCGGCATGAGCAACCACGACGACGTCGAGGGAACGGGGACCCCGCAAGATCCCTGGCAGTTGACCACTCCGCCCGGCACCAGCCGGTTCGAGGCATACCGGGATCCGGAGGCGGATCCTCCCGCCCTCGTGGTCCAGGTGGGCAAGACCCAGCTGCGATACCACCTGTCGTGCATCGAAGACCTCCATGCCATGTTGACCGCCCACGGCGACTGGATGCCACTCGGCAATGCCGACGAGCAGAAGGAGGCCGCCCCGGGGACGGTGGAGGCGTGGGGCCGGTCGTCCGACAACCCGGTGGGAGGCTGGTACGGCTTCAAGAAGGGCTTGCGGGGACGGTTCGGCACGTATCTGCCCCCGGTCCTGGAGGCGCTCGGTCTGGCCGAAGTCGAGCACGGCCCTCGCAACAACCGGATGCGGGCGATCTGATGACGAAGCGCTACAGCGTCACCCGGTCGATCCAGGCCGCCCCCGAAGTGGTGTGGGGTCTCCTCGCGAATGCAAGCACCTACGCCGACTGGAATCCGACCATCGTCTCTATCCAGGGCCCGATCAGCCTCAACGGAACGGTGAGTCTCGTGTCGACCGTCAACCCGAAGCGGACGTTCAAGGTCAACGTCGATGTCATGGAACCGTCACGCCGGTTGGTGTGGTCCGACGGGATGCCACTCGGGCTCTTCAAGGGTGAGAGGACCTTCCTCCTCGAACCGAGTGGCAGCGGCACCCAGTTCACGATGACGGAGGAGTACACCGGGCTGATGTCAGGGCTGATCTTCAAGTCGATTCCGGACCTGACCGAGTCCTTCAACCAGTTCGCCGACGGGCTCAAATCCGCCGCCGAAGCAGCGAGATCCTGAGCGGGCCCGTGGCGCCGGCCTTTCACGAACAGAGGACGATATGAAAACGAGCATCGTGCGGTATCGGATCACCCCCGATCGAGCTGACGAGAACCAGCGGTTGGTAGAGGAGGTCTACGAAGAGCTGACCGCCAGCCAACCCGAGGGCCTCCGATATGCCACCTTCAGACTGGCAGACGGAACCTTCGTTCACATCGCCGAGGTGAGCGCCGATCCCAACCCGCTCTTCGGGATCAGCGCCTTCGACCGATTCCAGACGGCCCTCGGTGAACGGTGTGAACCCGGCGAAGGGCCCAATGCCCAGCAAGCGTCGCTGGTCGGCTCGTACGGCTTCTCCTTCGGTGAGCCCTCGTAAGGGTCGCGAGTCGGCGGCTGGTGCCTGCTGGCCGATGCCCGATAGCTGATGCCCGATAGCTGCGGCTCGCACGGCGCGTGACGCAAGGCGCACGGCGCAAGGCGCAGGACGCTCAGCGGTCCCGGTCGCGAACCTCGCTGTCCATCGCCCGGGCGGTTTGCTCGAGGTCGGTCCGGTGCTGGTCGAGGGCGGCGGCCAGCCGGGGGTCGGACAGTCCGAGTATCCGGATCGCCAGCAGGGCGGCGTTCTCGGCCCCGCCGATCGCCACCGTCGCCACCGGGATCCCCCGCGGCATCTGGACCACCGAGAGGAGGGCGTCCATCCCCTGCAGCGCACCGCTCGGAACCGGGACTCCGATCACCGGCAGCCGGGTGGTGGAGGCCAGCATTCCCGGCAGGTGGGCGGCGCCCCCGGCTCCGGCGATGATGACGGCGACCCCTCGTTCGGCGGCGGTCCGCCCGAACTCGACCATGTCGAACGGCGTCCTGTGGGCGGACACGACCCGGACCTCGTGCTCGACCTCGAACCGGAGAAGGGTGTCGATCGCCGGCTGCATCGTGGGGAGGTCGGAGCTGCTCCCCATCACAATCGCCACGGTCATCGTTTCACCTCGCCGCCCATGATCTCCGCCACCTTCCAGGCCCGATCCAAGGCCCGCCGGGGATCATCATCGCACACGGTGACGTGACCGACCTTGCGCTCGGGGCGCGGCGCCTTGTCATAGAGATGGATGCGGGCGGTAGGGTCGGCCGCCAGTCCCTCGGCCAGTCGGTGGCGGGGGTCGACTCCCGACCGTGATCCCACCAGGTTGACCATGGCCGCCGGGCCGCGCAGTCCCGGGTCGCCCAACGGCAGGTCGAGCACGGCCCGCAGGTGGTTCTCGAACTGGGAGGTGGAGCAGGCGTCGATCGTGTGATGACCGGAGTTGTGAGGGCGGGGAGCGATCTCGTTGACGAGGACCTCGCCGTCCACCAGGAACATCTCCACCGCCACTGTCCCGGCCACGTCCAACCGTTCCGCCACCTGTTTCCCCAGTGTGCGGGAGCGGGCGGCAACGGATGCGGGGATCGGGGCCGGGGCCACCACCGCCCGGCACATGCCCTCGCCCTGGATCGTCTGCACCGGGTCGTAGACCACCATCTCACCCGCCGGGCTCCGGGCCAGCACCACCGCCAGTTCCATCTCGGTGG
>DAIOGO010000113.1:0-3791 GCA_036745195.1 Actinomycetota bacterium
CACGACCACACGAACCGATGGAACCGACCCTGATATCGATCGACCAGCACCGTACCGATCCGATTGAGGATCTCGGCCCGCTCGTCCAGCATCGGCATCTCGATGTTTCCGGCGAAGATCGTCCCCAGGTCGAGGCGGGTGACCCTCGCCAGGTATTCGCCGTCGAGCAGCGGAACTCCCCGCTCCAGCGCCTGGTGGATGCGCAGGGTCATCGCCTCGGTGTCCGACCACAACCGTCCTCCCTCTTCCACCGCGAACTTGATCCCGGTTTCGAAGTCGGTGAAGGCGAAGTTGAGGGCGGCCACCAACAACGTCAGATCGATCGTTTGGTCGGTGTCGAGGTTGACCCCGAACGGGTCGGCCGGTGGTTCGGAGGGAAACGTGAAATCCTCGTACGCCATCCATCCCGCTACCCGCTCGATCGCCTCACCGGAGGTCTTGACATGCTGCGATCGTTCGATCACCGGTGCCACCGAGGTGAGCACCGGCATGTCCCAGTATCGGCTCATAGGTCCGAGTATGGTCGGCCACCGCAAGGAGACCGAACGTGAGGCGCGTGATATGACGGCAGTACTCATCCTCGTGGTGGTGACGGTGGTCGTCGTCCTGGTGTTCGACTTCACGAATGGGTTCCATGACGCCTCCAACATCGTCGCCTCGGTCGTGGCATCCAACGCGATGACGCCGAGGCAAGCGGTGTTGATCGTCGGGGTGTTCCACTTCATCGGACCGTTCCTGGGGGGTACGGCTGTCGCCAATACGATCGGCGGGGTGGTGCGGCTCGACGACATCGGCAATGTCCCGGCGATTGCCACCCTGTTGTGTGGGTTGGTAGGTGCCATCGGCTGGAATGTGGTGACCTGGTGGAAGGGGCTCCCTTCGTCGTCCTCTCACGCTTTGGTGGGCGGTCTGGCGGGCGCCGTCACTGTGGCGGTGGGGGCCGATCACGTCGTTTGGGGAGTCTCCGAGTTGACCGCCGACCGTCACCTCACCGGTGTGCTGAAGGTGGTTGCTGCACTGCTGATCTCCCCGCTCCTTGGGTTCGGCCTCGGGTTCGTACTCCACCGGGTCGTCCGTCGACAGATGAACAGGACGACTCCCGCCGCCAACCGTCGACTCCGGCGAGGTCAGTTCTTCACGTCGGCGGGCTTGGCGTTCGCCCACGGGGCGAACGACGCCCAGAAGAGCATGGGCATCCTCACGTTGGTGCTTGTCCTGGGGGGCTTCATCCCCACGTTCGACGTGCCCGGCTGGGTCATCCTGGCGGCGGCTTCGGCCATCACCCTCGGGACGATGTCGGGTGGCTGGAAGATCGTCAAGACGTTGGGCTTCTCGATCTTCAAGTTGAGACCACTCCACGCCTTCGACTCACAGCTCACTTCGGCGCTCGTCATCTTCGGCGCCTCGGTGCTCGGTGCGCCGGTATCCACCACCCACGTGGTGTCAACGTCGATCATGGGGATCGGGATGGCCGACCGCCCGCGAGCGGTTCGATGGGGCAAGGCCCGAGAGATCGCACTCACGTGGCTCATCACCGTGCCCGGTTCTGCACTCTTGGCGGCGTTGGTCACCTGGCCGGTGACAGCAGCGATCGGAATCTGAAGGAGGCCTCGATGAATACAGCAGTTGGATCGGGAGCGAACCCGCCGGCCCCTCGTGCGGACCGATTCAAGAGGATCTGGAATCGGGTCTTTCCCGAAATGCCCGACTTCTTCGGACTCCTGGCCGACCAGAGCCGGCACGCCGCCGAAGTCGTCGCCCTCTTCGCCGAGTTCATGGCGACCGGCCGGGAAGATCTGGGGATGGCGGTTCGACGGGAGGAGCACGAGGCCGATCGGGCAAAGGCGGCAAACATCGCCACCCTCAACGGGAGTTTTGCGACTCCGATCGATCGTGAAGACATCTACCGGGCCATCGTCGACCTGGACGAGGTGGTCAACTACTGCAAGACCGCCGTGCGTGAGATGGAGGTACTGGCAGTCGAACCCGATCCTCATCTGCACGAGATGGCACTCATCCTCCAGGAGGGGGTGGATGGGCTCGCCTTCGGGTTCGAGACGCTCGGTGACGCGACGACTGCGCTCGGCCATGCCCAGACGGCCATCAAGGCCGAGCGCCGGATCGAGAAGGCTTACCGAGCGGCGCTGGCGGAGCTGTTCCAGGGCGATGACTACCTCGGCATGTTCAAACGACGTGAGGTCTACCGGCACATGTCCAACGCCGGGGATCGACTCAGCGCGGTCGCCCATACCCTCAGCGACATCATCGTCAAGATGGGCTGAGAGCCGTCGAGTATGGTCAGCAGGCCCTCAAGGAGACCGAACGTGAACCGCATCGCCGTCGTCGGCTCGACCATGATCGACCTGATCGCCTACACCAACCGGGTGCCGGTGGCAGGCGAGACGGTCGTCGGCGAACGGTTCTCGATGGGGTTCGGCGGCAAGGGCGCCAACCAGGCGATCATGGCCCGCCTGCTCGGCGCCGAGGTGTCGATGGTCAACTGTCTGGGCGACGACCCCTACGGGGAGATGACCCGCCACAACTTCGAGTCGTTCGGAGTCGACATCACCTACGTCCACACCGCCGCCGGAGCGAGCGGGGTGGCGCCGATCTGGGTCGAGCCGGACGGGACCAACCGGATCATCATCGTCCCCGGCGCCAACCACGCTCTGACCGTCGACCAGGCCACGGCTGCCGTCCGCTCGCTCCGTGACGTGGCGGTTGTGATCGGCCAGTTCGAGATCCCGCAGGCCGTCACCACCGCCGCCTTCGAGGCGGCCAGGGAACGAGGAGCCACGACCATCCTCAACCCGGCACCTGCCCAGCCGCTCGATCCACGATTGGCGGCGGTCACCGACTGGCTGATCCCCAACGAGGTGGAATTCGCCGCACTGGCGGCGGCGCCTCCCGCCGATCCGGAGTTGGCGGCATTCGCCACCCGGGCCGGGGTGCGGCTGGTGGTCACCCTGGGGGCGGCGGGTGCTGCGCTGGTGGGCGGCGACGGGTCCGTGGCCCGGATCCCGGTCGACCCGGTGGAGGCGGTCGATTCGACCGGTGCGGGAGATGCGTTCGTCGGAGCGTTCGCCTACGCCCTCTCGCATGGCCTCGACCCCTCCTCGGCGGTGAGACTCGCCAACCGGTGTGCCTCCGACAGTGTCACTCGTCCCGGTACCCAGTCGTCGTTCCCGTCCCGGGAACGGTGTGCCCGTTTCTTGGCGGAGATGTTGCCCTGATCGATCTGCATACGCGAGAGAGGGGCGGGCCGATTGGCCCGCCCCTCCGTCATTCCGGTTCTCGGTGACTCAGCCCAGCCAGGCCGACCACACCGACTCGTTGGCGGCGATCCACTCGGCCGCCACCTCGGATGCGGGGCGCTGATCGATCTCGGCAGCCGGCAACATCGACAGCTGATCCTCAGATGTGATCGTGAACTTCTGGAGGAAGGCCCACACGTCGGGGGCCTTCTCCTCGAGCTTGGCCGACGCCAGCTTCTGGAGGACATCCTCGGGGTAGTCACAGTCGACCCCGCCGTCACCGGCGGCCATGCTCGCCCCACACGCCTCGTTGAAGGCAGGCAGTTCCACCTTCACCAGGTCGTACTTGGCGACTGCGGCGGTCGGGGTCCACCAGTACATCAGCACCGGCTCCTTGGCCGCCACCCTGGCGTCGAGTTCGGCCACCGTGGCAGGCTCGGAACCCGAGTACTCGACCTGGAACGGCATGCCCAGGTTGGCGATGATCTGCTCGTCGAACTGCGAGTACGAAGGGTCGGTTCCCAGGAATCGACCCAG
>DAIOGO010000113.1:3891-8496 GCA_036745195.1 Actinomycetota bacterium
GGTGAGACGTTCGTGGTGATGGGCCTCTCCGGTTCCGGGAAGTCGACATTGGTCCGTTGCGTCGCCCGCCTCAACGACGTGACCAGCGGCCAGGTGTTGCTCGATGGTCAGGACCTCACCGCCATGGGCGAGGACGATCTCCGTGAGGTACGGAGGCGAAAACTGTCGATGGTCTTCCAACACTTCGGCCTCTTCCCCCACAGGAGGGTGATCGACAACGTCGCCTACGGGCTCGAGGTCCAGGGAATCGCCAAGGCCGACCGCCACCGCCGGGCACTCGACGTGCTCGAAATCGTGGGGCTGCACGGATGGGAGTACCACTACCCACAGCAACTGTCCGGCGGAATGCAACAGCGGGTCGGGCTGGCTCGGGCACTGGTCGTCAACCCAGAGGTCATGTTCTTCGACGAGCCCTTCTCCGCCCTCGACCCCCTGATCCGGCGCGACATGCAAGACGAGTTGATCCGCCTGCAAGGCGAGTTGCAGCGCACGATCGTGTTCATCACCCACGACTTCGCCGAGGCGATCAAGCTGGGCGACCGGATCGCCATCATGAAAGATGGGGCCTTCGACCAGATCGGGACCGCAGCCGAATTGATCACGCGACCCGCCACCGATTACGTGCGTGAGTTCATCGAGGACATCCCCAAGGCAAAAGTCCTGACGGCGGCCGATGTGCTCCGACCGGGGGACGGAACCGCCACCGTGGCCCAGGTGCTCGCCGCCGACACGGTCGAATCCTTGCTGCCACGGCTGCTGGCCGATCCGAGGCCACTGTCTGTGGTGGACGCCAACGGCAACCACCTCGGCATCGTCGATCGTGAGGCAGTCATCGCCGTGCTGGAGACCTGATGGCCGTGGGTATCTCCCCGGCCAGCCGGCGCAAATGGGGTCCCTGGGTGATTCTGGTGCTGGGTGTGGCCGGTCTCCAGGCCCTGCCGGCCCGGGCATTCCCGGCGGCGTGGGACACCACGTTCTCCGATCCGCTCGACCGGTTGGCGATCTGGGCGCAGGCCAATCGTCGGAGTCATCCCCTCTTCACCAGGTTCTTCGGTCCGATGACGGACGGGCTCAACTGGGCCCTCGACAGTGTCGAGACGTTGCTCGGCTGGCTTCCGTGGTTCGTGCTCCCGGTCGGGCTGGGGATTCTGATCATGGCCCGCACCAAGGACTGGAAGCGAGCGCTCATCGCCGCCGGCATGATGCTCTATCCCGGTCTCGTGGGGTTGTGGCCACAGACCATGGCCACCCTGGCTCTCATGACGGTGGCGGTCGTGATCTGCGTGCTGATCGGGGTGCCGGTGGGTGTGTGGGCGGCCTTCCGGCCGGGGGTAGAACGATTCCTCCGCCCGGTTCTCGACGCCATGCAGACGATTCCCGCCCCCATCTACTTCCTTCCGATGCTGCTGTTCTTCGGGATCGGACCGGTGGCGGGGGCGTTCGCCACCGTCATCTACGCCCTGCCGCCACTGGTGCGGCTCACCACCCTCGGGATCAGGCAGGTGCCGGGGGCGGCGGTCGAAGCATCTGCGATGTTCGGGTCCACGCGGCGTCAGACGCTTTTCAAGGTGCAACTGCCCATGGCTCTGTCGACCATCATGACCGGCCTCGGCCAGACGATCATGATGGCCCTCGGGATCGTGGTACTGGCTGCGCTGCTGGCGGCGGGAGGACTCGGCCAGGTCATCCTCGAGGCGCTTCGACAGCGGGCGACCGGGCGAGGACTGGCGGCCGGGATCGCCATCGTGGCCGTGGCCCTCGTGCTCGATCGGGCAGCCCGGGCGATCGCCCAGACCGACCCGACCCGCTGGCTGGAACGGCGCACCACCCTCCTCGCCACCGGAGGTCTGGCGGCGGCGGCCTTGGTCGCTGGGTTCATCGGAGCCAACAGCTTTCCGAGCATCACCTCCCCCCAGTTCTTCGACCCGGTTGACGACGCCGTCATCTGGGTTCGCGACAACCTGTCGTGGCTGACACGAGCCTTCAACGACTTCGTGGTCGCCAGGATCTACATTCCGGTGCGAGATTTCTTGACCGATGCCGTCGCCTGGCAAGTGCTGGTGTTCTTCGCCGGCTGGCTCGCCTGGATGGTGAAGGGATGGCGGCTGGCCACCTTCACTGTCGCCTCGGTGATGGTGATGGGTCTGCTCGGCTGGTGGACCGAATCCATCGACACGCTGACACAGGTGCTGGCGGCGGTCTTGCTCTCCCTCGTCCTGGCGCTTCCCCTCGGCGTGTGGGCCGGACGTAGTCCCCGGATCGAGGCGGCAATGGGCCCGATCCTCGACGCCTTGCAGACGCTGCCGTCCTTCGTCTACATGATCCCGGTCGTCAACTGGTTCACGATCGGGGTGGTGCCCGGTGTGATCGCTTCGGTCCTCTATGCCTTCGTCCCCGGCGTGCGGATCACCGCCCTCGGGATCCGACAGGTGCCGAACGAATCGCTGGAGGCGTCACGCACATTCGGGGCGACTCCCCGCCAGACGATGTTCGGCGTCCGCATCCCGCTGGCGGCGCCCACGATCATGGCCGCGGTCAACCAGGTGATCATGATGGTGCTGGCGATGGTGATCATCGCCGGTCTGATCGGGGGCGGGGCTCTCGGATTCGAGGTCATCAACGCCGTGACACGCGGGGAAGTCGGCAACGGCTTCGAGGTCGGTCTCACGATTGCGTTGATCGCCATGATCCTCGACCGGCTCACCCAGGCGTGGGCGGAGCGGCTGCAGCCGCCGGCTGCTCGCTGACGGCCATACCGGGCGGCCAAGGTTCTCTTCATGCAAGCCATAATCGGGACGTCGATCCGTATCCGATGACCTCGAAAGGCGGCCAGGTGACATACGACTTCGTGATCGTTGGGGGTGGCTCGGCGGGCAGCGCCCTCGCCAACCGGCTGTCGGCCGACCCATCACATCGGGTCCTGGTCCTGGAGGCGGGGCGACCCGACTACCGCTGGGATGTCTTCATCCACATGCCCGCCGCCCTCGCCTTCCCGATCGGAAGCCGCTTCTACGACTGGAAGTACGAATCGGAACCGGAGCCGTTCATGAACGGACGGAAGATCTACCACGCCCGGGGAAAGGTCCTGGGTGGATCGTCGTCGATCAACGGGATGATCTTCCAGCGGGGAAACCCGATGGATTACCAGCGATGGGCGGCCGAGCCGGGGATGGAGAGCTGGGACTACGCCCACTGCCTGCCGTATTTCAAGCGGATGGAGACCTGCCTGGCGGGCGCAGACGAATGGCGGGGCGGCGAGGGCCCGCTGGTGCTGGAGCGTGGAAAGGCGAGTAACCCTCTGTTCGGTGCATTCCTGGAGGCGGCCCAGCAGGCGGGTTATCCGCTCACCAAGGACGTCAACGGATACCAGCAAGAAGGGTTTGCCCGCTTCGACCGCAACATCCATCGGGGCCGGCGGCTGAGCGCCGCCCGCGCCTACCTCCACCCGGTGATGGGACGGCCCAACCTGGAAGTGGTGACCAGGGCTCTGGTCCACCGGGTCATCTTCGACGGGAAGCGGGCTACCGGGGTGGAGTACTCCGTGAGAGGTCGCACCCAGACGGTCGACGCCAAAGAGATCATCCTGTGCGGCGGAGCCTTCAACTCCCCCCAACTGCTGCAACTATCGGGGGTGGGAAATGCCGAGGAACTGCGGCCCCTCGGCATCGAGGTGGTTCATCATCTGCCCGGGGTGGGCGAGCATCTCCAGGATCACCTCGAGGTCTACATCCAGTACAAGTCGAAGTTGCCGGTCTCCATCCAGCCGTGGATGGCGATGTGGCGCCGGCCGTTCATCGGCTTGATGTGGCTGTTCCGCAAAGGCCCCGGGGCCACCAACCACTTCGAGGCGGGAGGGTTCGTCCGCTCGAACGACGAGGTCTCCTACCCCAACCTGATGTTCCACTTCCTTCCGATCGCCATCCGGTATGACGGGACCATGACGGCGGGGGGACACGGCTACCAGGTCCACATCGGCCCGATGTACTCGGACGCCCGCGGTTCGGTCAAGATCACCTCGACCGACCCCCGCAAGCACCCGGCGCTCCGGTTCAACTACCTCTCGACCGCCCAGGACCGCCAGGAATGGGTCGAGTCGATCCGGATCTCCCGCACCATCCTCAACCAACCCGCTTTCGAACCCTTCAACGCCGGGGAGATCTCGCCCGGGCCGGGGGTCTCCACCGACCAGGAGATCCTCGACTGGGTGGCCAGAGACGGAGAGACTGCCCTCCACCCTTCCTCCACCTGCCGGATGGGAACCGACGAGATGTCGGTCATCGACCCGGAGACGATGCGGGTCCACGGACTGGAGGGAATCAGGGTGGTAGACGCCTCGGTCATGCCGTATGTCACCAACGGCAACATCTACGCCCCGGTGATGATGGTGGCCGAGAAGGCCGCCGATCTCATCCTCGGCAACACCCCGTTGCCACCGGACCAGGCGGAGTGGTATCGGGCGTAGGCGTCTTGCGTCATGCGTCATGCGTCATGCGTCATGCGGCGTGCGTCACCCGACCCGGTCACACCGGTCGCCGGGGACGCCGTTTTGTTCCCATCCCTCGGGAGGCCCCAGGTTGGGGGGTGCAGGGGGGTCATCCCCCTGCA
>DAIOGO010000114.1:0-8419 GCA_036745195.1 Actinomycetota bacterium
CGCTGATCGTCCCCGACACGGTCGACGAAGCGCAACGCCGCAACCATGCCGGCAGCTGGCTCCTGTACGAGAATGCCGGGCACGGGTTCGCCGACGAAACCTCAGCTGATTACGACGCCGCCGCCGCCGCCGACGCCAACGCCAGGCTGGTGCAGTTCTTCAAGACGACGCTCCCCGCACCAGACGTACCCGACCTCGGCTGATCACCCCGCTCAGACGGAGTTGTCGTCGACTCTGACGTGCCGCACGGTGCCGGATCTGAGGACGAGCTCTTGCCCCGCCACCGAAACGACGAGTCCTCCATCGTCTGCGATTTCGACGGCTCTCCCCCGACCATCCGGATCCCAACGAAGCTCCTGACCGAGGGTGACACAGCGCCGGCGGTACTCGTCCCTCGGCCAGGGAGGAAGCTCGAGCAGACCGGTGAACTCCCGAGCCCACCCTGTCATCAACTCCTCGCCCAGGGCCGGACCCGGATCGGACTTGTGCAGCCCGGCCCTCTCGGCGGGAGGACCGGGCCACCACAGGTTGACCCCCACACCGACGACCACCGATCGGTCGAAGCCCTCACACAGGATTCCACCCACCTTGCCCTCGACGGAAACCAGGTCGTTGGGCCACTTCAGGGAAAGGCCCGTCACCCTCGCCATCGCCAGCCCCGCCACCAGCGGGATCAGAGCCGGCGGGTAGTCGTGCCAGGGAAGGGCGAGTGAGCCCGCCACCGCCCGGGGCGCCGTCTCCCACTCGGATCCCGAGCGCCCCCTCCCGGCCGTCTGACGATCGGCGACGACCAGCACCGGTGCGCCTTGCAGCGCAGCCCGCGCCACGTCCTGGGTGGAGCCGACCTCCTCGAACCGGACCAGCGAATAGGGTGTATCCATCGAACCTCGCTCCGAGTCGAATCGAGCGTAGAAAGTGAGGATAGGTTGGGGACCGAAGCACGAATCGAGCAACTCCGCAAGCTTCGCGATGACGCGCTCCACGCCGGAAGCGCTCGCGCCGTCGCCCGCCAGCATGAACAAGGCAAGCTGACTGCCCGGGAACGGATCGACCTGCTCCTCGACAAAGGCTCATTCCAGGAAACCGGCATGCTCGTTCGCCATCAAGCGCGAGGATTCGGCATCGAGAGCCAGCGACCGCCGGGTGATGCGGTCGTCACCGGCTGGGGTACCGTCGACGGACGCACGGTCTTCGTGTTCGCCGAGGACTTCACCGTGTTCGGCGGCTCGCTGGGCAAGGCGGTGGCCGACAAGATCTGCAAGATCCTCGACATGGCGATGGAAGTGGGCGCCCCGGTCGTGGGACTGAAGGACTCAGGCGGAGCCCGGATCCAGGAAGGCGTGGCAGCCCTCGACGGGTATGGGCAGATCTTCGAGCGCAACGTGCGCGCCTCCGGGGTGATTCCCCAGATCTCGGTGATCATGGGTCCCTGTGCGGGCGGCGCCGTCTACTCCCCGGCCATGACCGACTTCGTCTTCCAGGTGGAAGGCACCTCGCACATGTTCATCACCGGCCCGGACGTGATCCGGACCGTGACCGGAGAAGAGGTCACCTTCGAGGAGCTGGGCGGTGCCATGACCCATGCCAGCAAATCGGGGGTGACCCATTTCGTGATGCCCAACGGAGAGGCGGCGATGGAAGCCGTGCGGTATCTGCTCTCGTTCCTCCCCCAGAACAACATGGAGACTCCCCCCTACTTCCCGCCCGCCGACAGCCGCGACCGGGTGGACGACTCCCTCGACCGGATCATCCCCGACTCGGCCAACCAGCCCTACGACATGATCGATGTGATCGAGACGATTCTCGACGACAACGAGTTCTTCCAGGTCCACCAGCATTTCGCTCGCAACATCGTGGTGGGGCTGGGCCGCCTCGACGGTCATGCGGTGGGGATCGTCGCCAACCAGCCGGCCGCACTGGCCGGAACCCTCGACATCGAGGCATCGGAGAAGGCCGCCCGTTTCGTCCGCTTCTGTGACGCCTTCAACATCCCGCTCGTGACACTGGTGGACGTTCCCGGGTTCCTCCCCGGAGTCGCCCAGGAACACCATGGGATCATCCGCCACGGCGCCAAGCTGCTCTATGCCTTCTGCGAGGCGACGGTGCCACGGATCACGGTGATCACCCGCAAGGCCTATGGCGGCGCCTATCTGGTCATGAATTCGCGCGGGATCCGGGCGGATGCCGTGTTCGCCTGGCCCTCCGCCGAAATCGCGGTGATGGGCGCCCAGGGCGCCGTCAACGTGATCTTCCGCAAAGAACTGGCCGAGGCGGAAGATCCCGAGGAACGGCGCGGGGAGTTGATCGGCGAGTACGAGGAGCAGTTCAACAACCCCTACCGGGCGGCAGAACTGGGACTGGTGGACGAGGTGATCGAGCCCCGCGAGACCAGGGCCAAGCTGATCAGGGCGCTCGACATGCTTCGGACCAAACGCGAGGTTCTGGCTCCCCGCAAGCACGGCAACATCCCGTTGTGAGCCCTACCTAGCATGCGGCCGATGCTCGAGTCCGTCCTGGTCGCCAACCGAGGCGAGATCGCCGTTCGCGTGATCAGGTCGGCGCGCGAGATGGGGATGCGGACCGTCGCCGTGTACTCCGAGCTGGACCGCGATGCCCTGCATTCCCGCCTGGCCGACGAAGCCTGGAACATCGGTCCCGCCCCCGCCGCCGAGTCCTACCTCAACATGAGCCGGATCCTGGCGGTTGCTCGGGAGGCAAAGGTGAGCGCCATCCATCCCGGGTATGGCTTCCTGGCCGAGAATGCATCATTCGCCCAAAAGGTGATCGATGCCGGGATCGCCTGGGTAGGGCCTCCCCCCGACGCCATTGCCACGATGGGCGACAAGATCGCCTCCCGCCGGGCGGCGCAATTGGCCGGAGCCCCCACCGTCCCCGGAACCATCGAACCCGCCACCTCGCCCGACGAGGTCATCCAGATCGCCGAAACCTACCGCTATCCGGTGGCGATCAAGGCGGCCCATGGCGGAGGGGGCAAGGGGCTCCGTGTGGTCTGGTCGCCGGACGAGGTGGCCGACGCCTACGAGGGGGCCCGCCGAGAAGCGCAGGCCTACTTCGGGAACGCCGAGGTCTACGTCGAGAAGTACATCGAGCGGCCCCGCCACGTCGAGGCGCAGATCATCTTCGACAAGCACGGGAACGGCGTCTTCATGGGCGAACGGGACTGCTCGGTGCAACGCCGGCACCAGAAGTTGGTCGAGGAGACCCCGTCGCCGTCTGTTACACCCGAGATCCGCCAGCGTCTCGCCACCGCCTCGCTGGCAGTCGCCAAGGCCTGCGGATACGAGAACGCCGGCACCGTCGAGTTCCTCCTCGACCAGGAGGGCGAGATCTACTTCCTGGAGATGAACACCCGCCTCCAGGTGGAGCACACCGTGACCGAGATGGTCACCGGGATCGACCTCGTCCGGGAGCAACTGAGGGTGGCGGCCGGAGAGCGGCTCTCCTTCGACTCGGTCGAAGCGCGTGGCCACGCCATCGAGTTGCGAATCAACGCCGAGGACCCGTTCGCCAACTTCGCCCCCAGCCCGGGACGCATCACCGAGTATCGGGAACCGGGCGGGTATGGGGTGCGAGTAGATGGCTGGGTCGACGCCGGCACCACCGTCAGTCAGTACTACGACAATCTGATGGCCAAGCTGGTGGTCTGGGGTCGCGACCGAACCGAGGCGATCGAGCGGGCGCGGCGGGCACTGAACGAGTACGTCATCCGCGGGGTGGCGACCACGATCCCGGCCCACGATCAGGTACTGGCCCATGCCGACTTCGTGGACAACCGTCACCACACCAAGTGGATGGAGACCGACATGACCCTCCATCGCACGGAGCCGAATCCCGGTGCCACCCTCCCCCAGGACGAAGCGCTGGCGCGTCGCTCCATGACCGTCGAGATCGGGGGGAGACGGTTCGAGGTGGCGTTCTGGGCACCCGAGGCGGCCGCCGCTCCGATCGGAGCCGTCCGGCGGCGTGCCCCCAAGCTCGAACGCTCGGGACCAGCCGCCCCCTCCGACGGCATGATCACCGCTCCGATGCAAGGAACGATCGTCAAAGTCTCGGTCAAGGCAGGGGACATGGTGGAGGCCGGACAACCGATCTGTGTGCTCGAAGCCATGAAGATGGAGAACGAGGTGAGGGCTCCCGCCGCAGGAGCGGTGGTGGAATTGCGGGTCAGAGCCGGAGACACCGTCGCCGCCGGCGACCTGATCGCAGTCGTCAAGTAGGAAGAACGAAGAACGAAGAACGAAGAACGACGTTCCAAGGTCCGAGTTCCAAGGTCAAGGTTCGAAGCCAGACACCAAGCGGACGCCTACGACCCCAATCAACTTCAACCGTCGACTTTGAGCACCTGTCATCACTTGCCTGACTGTCGCCCGTTGGCGGCGCAAGGCGCAAGACGCATGGCGCATGGCGCATGGCTCGGGACTCGCGACTGGAGACTCGCGACCGTGAGCGGCCGAAGGCCGCTCACTCGGCGGCGTCGGTGATGCTCTCGGAGAGGCTCGGGTGAACCATCAGGGTCTCGACCAGCAGCGAGACGGTGACCCTGGCCTGGACCCCGAGGGCGATGATCCCGATCAGTTCGGAGGCGCGATGCCCGACGATGCTTCCCCCCAGCACCACCCCGGTGGCGGGGTCCGACACCACCTTCACAAAGCCGCGGGTGTAGCCCTGCAACACCGAGCGGGCATTCGAGGCGAAAGGCACCTTCGTGGTCCGGACCTTCCGGCCTTCGGCGGCGGCCTGTACTTCCTCGAGTCCCACCGAGGCGATTTCAGGCTGGGTGAACACCGCCTGGGTCACTTTCGAGTAGTCGATCGGCGTGACGGTGAGCCCCATCAGATGACGGGCGATCTTGCGGCCCTGCATCGATGCGACCGAGGAGAGGGGAAGCTGGCCGGTGCAGTCGCCGGCGGCGTAGATATGGGGCTGGGAGGTGCGCTGGTATTCGTCGACGAGGACGAATCCCTTGTCGGTCGCCACCCCGGCTTCTTCGAGCCCGATCCCGGCCGTCAGCGGTACGGATCCGATCGCCAGGAGGGCGTGTGAGCCCGGAATGACACGGCCGTCGTCGCAGTAGACCTTCACGCCGCCACCCTCGCGTTCGATGCGTTCCGCCCTGGCGCCGATCACCAGTTTCACCCCCCGTTCGAGGAAGTCCTCCTGCAGCACCGATGCAACCTCGGGATCACGATGGGGCAGGATCTGCTGGCGAGACACGACGAGGGTCACCTCGGATCCCAACGCTTCGAAGATGTGGACGAACTCCACCCCGGTGACACCCGATCCGATGACGACCAGGCGCTCGGGAAGGACGGCGAGCCCGTAGGCGTCACGAGTGGTGAGGATCCGCTCTCCGTCGACGGTGACCCAATCCGGTACCCGGGGATCCGACCCCGTCGAGATCAGGGCATTGTCGAATGACCGCTCCACCACCCCATCCACGGTTTCCAACCGGGCGCGGTGGGAGTCGACCAGCCGCCCGGTGCCCCGGAGGATCTCGACAGATTGTGACTCCAGCATCGCGGTCCACGACCGGGTGATGTCCCCCGAGATCGTCTGGATCCGCTTCTCCAGTTCATCCAGATCCACCCTCCCGGGTGTGGCGGCCAACCCGAGCTTGGCCGCGTTCCGGATCGAGTCGATCCGGACGGCGGTAGCGGCCATCGTCTTCGAAGGTATGCAGTCCCAGAGGTGGGCGGCGCCCCCGACAACCGACTTCTCGACGACCGTAACCTTGGCGCCCAGGCTGGCGGCGTTGGTGGCGGCGGCGATGCCGGCGGGACCCCCGCCGAGCACCAGCAGGCGGCGCTGTTCACTCATGGGAGCAGATGGTAGGTGGAAGCCGAGCCGCTCATCCTCGATAGACCCCGAACACCAGTTTGAGGGCGTCGGACACCTCACCCACCGTCGCCCCGGCGGCCAGAGCCCGCTTCATGACCGGGAGCAGGTTCTCATCCGTGCCGGCGGTCGCCCCCACCTCCTCCAATGCGGCAGTGACCCTGGTGGCGTCGCGTTGCGCCCGCCATTCCCGGAGCCGGAGAACCTGGTCGCGCTCCAGGGCTGGGTCGACCTTGAGCACCGGCACCCTGGCTTCGACATCCTCGACGAACCGGTTCACACCCACCACCACCGATTCGCCACTCGCCTGCCTTCTCGCCTCCCGGTAGGCGGCGTCTTCGATCTGGGACTGCATGAACCCGAGCTCGATGGCCCGGACCGCTCCGCCCATCTCCTCGACTCGATCGATCAAAGCGACGGCCTCCTTTTCGACCTCGTCGGTCAGTGCCTCCATGAAGTAGCTCCCACCCCATGGGTCGACCGTCGAGGTCAGACCCGACTCGAACGCCAGGATCTGCTGGGTACGCAGGGCGAGCGTGGCCGACTGTTCGGTGGGCAGCCCCAGCGCCTCGTCGTAGGAGTTGGTGTGGAGGGATTGGGAGCCTCCCATGACCGCCGACATCGCCTGCACGGTCGTGCGCACCACGTTCGTGAGGGGCTGCTGGGCGGTGAGCGTCGAACCGGCCGTTTGGGTGTGGAACCGCATCGCCCAGCTCCGGGGGTCGGTGGCCCCGATCACCTCTCGCATCAACCTGGCCCAGATGCGACGGGCGGCCCGGAACTTGGCGATCTCTTCGAAGAGATGGTTGTGGGCGTTCCAGAAGAACGACAAACGGGGGGCGAACACGTCGACATCCAGCCCCCGGGAGATCGCCGCCCTGACGTAGGCGAGGCCATTGGCGATGGTGAAGGCCAGTTCCTGAACGGCGGTAGAGCCGGCCTCTCGAATGTGGTACCCGGAGATGGAGAGCGTGTTCCAGGCGGGCAATTCCTCGGTGGCGTAGGCGAACAGGTCGGTGACGAGCCGCATCGAGGGCTCCGGCGGATAGATGTAGGTCCCGCGAGCGACGTACTCCTTGAGGATGTCGTTCTGGACGGTCCCCCGGATCGATCCGGCCGCCACCCCCATCTCCTCGGCGACGAGCTGATACAACAGCAGGAGAATCGGGGCGGTGGAATTGATCGTCATCGAGGTAGACACATCGCCGAGGGGAAGACCGGTCAGCAGGCGCCGCATGTCGTCGATCGAATCGATCGCCACGCCCACCTTGCCGACCTCGCCCGCCGCCAGCGGATGATCGGAATCGAGGCCCATCTGGGTGGGCAGGTCGAACGCCACCGAGAGCCCGGTCTGCCCGGCGGAGAGCAACGACTGGAAACGGGTGTTCGTCTCGTCGGCAGTGCCAAACCCGGCATACTGGCGCATGGTCCAAGGGCGGCCCCGATACATGGTCGGATACGGCCCGCGAGTGAACGGATACTCGCCCGGGCGGCCGACCCGGTCGGGATCGGCGGCCGTGTCGTACAAGGGGGCGATCTCGATTCCGGAGGACGTGCGTTCGTCTAGCGCCATTCGTCGGATAACCTAGCCTGGCCGGAATAGGCCGTCCCGATTCCCGAGCCCCCCCACCAGGAACTTCTTTCATGACCGACAAGGCCCTCATCCACCAGATCGAAGCCCGCGAACGGCGGGGTCGCTGGTTTCCGGCGCTGGCCGGGCTGATGACGATCGCCCTGCTCGCTTCCACCTGGATCGGGCTGTTCGCCTTCCTCGGCACCAACGCCGCCTATGGGACGTTCACCGACCTGGAGGACGAGTACATCCCCGATGTCGACTCGATGGCCCTCACCTTTCCCGATCTGTCGCAGGTGTCGCGGGTGTACGCCTCCGGCGGTGAATTGCTGGCCGAGTTGCACGACGGTCGGGTGAGCGAACCGATTCCCTTCGAGGAGATCCCCGCACGGGTGGTCGACGCCATCCTGGCGGCCGAGGACAAGGACTTCTACGAGCACGAAGGGGTCAACTTCCAGGCGATCGCCTCTGCCGCCCTCGACAATCTGCTGTTCGACCAGACCCGGGGGGGTTCGACGATCACCCAGCAGGTGGTCAAGAACAACTTCGTCGGCGACGAGTTGACCATCCGACGCAAGATCACCGAGGCGTTCGTAGCCGCAGAGGTGGATCGGCGCTTCAGCAAGGACGAGATCCTCGAGTTCTACCTCAACTCGGTCTACTTCGGATCAGGGGCATATGGCATCAAAGCGGCCGCACGGGAGTTCTACGGGAAGACCCTCCCCCAGTTGACCGTGTCCGAGGCTGCGACCCTCTCCGTGTTGGTGAGGAATCCTTCGCTCTACAACCCGCGCCGGTTCCCCGACAACGTGCTCGATCGCCGCGACAGGGTCATCGAGGAGATGTTCCAGTCGGGCTGGATCACAGAGCTGGAACGGGACCGTGAGGTCAAGAAGCCGCTGGGGGTGATCGATCACACCCCGTTCAAGGGTGAGGCCGACCACGTGGTGGCCGAGGGGCGCCGCCAATTGCTGGACCTCGATCGCAAGG
>DAIOGO010000115.1:0-8245 GCA_036745195.1 Actinomycetota bacterium
TGCCGGGGGGTCATCCCCCTGCAATCATCATTGGGGGGTGCCGGGGGGTCATCCCACGCAATCATCACAGGCTGCCGGGGTCTTGTCTCCTCCCTCGGGAGGCCCCGCAGGGGCCGAGTGTTGGGGGAGGTGGCTCCGGCCGACAGGCCGGAGACGGAGGGGGCAATCGGCGACGGCGCCCAGGACGCGTCAGAACACCGTCGGGCCGTGCCCCCCTCCCGGCTTCGCCGGACTCCCCCCAACGTCGCTTCGCTCCTGGGGGGAGAGACAGAACCGATCCCCGGTCTCTCGTGCAATCATCATTGGGGGGTGCCGGGGGGTCATCCCCCTGCAATCATCATTGGGGGGTGCCGGGGGGTCATCCCCCTGCAGTCATCACATGCAGGAGACGGAGGGGGCACTACACGACTGTGCTTAGAACGCGTCTGAGCACAGTCGGACCGTGCCCCCCTCCCCCCTCCGGGGTACTCCCCCCTCCGGAGGGAGAAACAAAGCCGCCCGCCGGGCCGATGCCCGACAGCCGATGCCCGACGGCGCATGACGCATGACGCAAACGCGGGACAGGCGTCACGCGACAGTTGACAGGCATGAGACAATGAGCGTTCATGCGCGCCCGCAATCAGACCGTGCTCAGAGAGATGCTCGATCCCCAGGAGCGGGTGATCGAGACCGTGGTGGCGCGATATCAGCGGGTGGCGCCGGCGATCACCCGCTTTGCCCGCAGCCTGTCGGGCAACGAAAAGCTCCGGGTCCGGCTCGGCTCGGAGGCGGCCGCCTCCAGCGACGAGGTCACCTGTGATCCCCGGCTGTTCCAGGCGGCCTATGCCCGCAGCGCCCCCGTCACCCCCGACGAGGTCGCCCTCGCCTCTGCCCTCCACGAGGGGGTGCATCTCGTGTCGACCGATCTCGACGAGCGCAAGCCGGTTCCCGGTCACTGGCCGGTGGCCGGCACCCCGACCGACGACCCGGTCGACCTGCTCACCGCCATCGGCGAGTGCGGCGGTCCGGTGGTCGAGGCGCTCTTCTTCACGCTGGAGGACGCCCGCCAGGAGCGACAGGGTCTCGGGGTCTATCCGGGAGCCCAATCGGTGCTGGCCGATCTGTACCGGGCCGCCTACCCGGGGGCCAATCGCGACACCGGACCGCTCGGCCAATTCGCCCTCGCCTGTTTCCTGGTCTGCGGCGGCTACTCGCCTCGCGAAGCGCTCGAACCGAGGATGGACCCCCGGTCGGCGGTTGCCCTGGCCGAAGCCGCCGAGGTGCTCGAGCTGGCGTCGCAGGCGGACGATCCCTGGTACGTCGCCGACCGGGCATTCGAACTCACCGAGATCGCCCGCTCCAACGGCTTGCTCACCAAGCTGACCGAGACGCCGACCCCCGTCCAGCAGAGAGCTCAGCAGGAACACGACGCCGAATCGGTCAACGACGGCATCGATCGGGTTCGGTTGACATCACCGATCGTCCGTGATGCCCGCTCCTACACCGACACCCGGCGGGCGGCCCAGGCCCGGGCCGGGCTCAGCGATCGGCAGGGCGCCTCCGAGCTGGGAGGCGACCCCGCCACCGACCAGCTCCTGCGGATCTCCGAGGCCCCCACCGTCTACCTTCCCACCGGCCAGGGGGGCAAGCTGATCGCCGGGCCGGCTCCGGCGATCTTCGCCAAGCTGGCCCCGCAGGGTCGCGAGACCCTGGCGCAGATGGCCAAGACCTGGTCGCTGGCCCAACACCAGGTGTCCGGCGAGTTGTTCCCGCTGTTCGTCGCCAACCAGCGGCGCGGGCTTCGCTCCGGATACGACCAGGGCGACGTCTCCCCCCACTCTGCCCTCTTCATCGGCGCCGGTCTCTACACCCGGATGTACGAGCGGCGGGCCGCCCGCACCCGCCGCACCTATGCGGTCAGCCTGTTGGTGGATGCCTCCGCTTCGATGCTCCAACCGCGGGTGGGGCTGGGCTCGGTCCGCTCCTCGTGGGGGATGTCGGCCGCCCTGCTCGGTGCCTGGACACTGGCCAAACTCTGTGACGAACTCCAGATCGACTTCGAGGTGGCGCTCTTCAATCGATCGTTCGCCGCCCGGCCCTTCGACACGGAATGGACCTACACCCGCGAGCGGGGCCAGGCCACCGCCGCCCTTCGCCAGACCCAGGGGGGCGCGGCGGAACGGCTCACCGGGACCATCAACCACTACCTGGTCAAACCGTTCGACCGCCGCTGGCGAGAGGCCGAGGAACTGCTGGCTGGCATGTTCTGGGTGGCGAGCGAACCGACCAAGGCGGCGATGCTGGCCCGGCGCACGCCCCGCGAGTCGCCACCCATCTCGATGTTCGACAAGGCCTCGAACGTCGACGAGTTCAACCTCGCCTACGCCGCCGAACGGATGGGGCGGCTGGGAGCATCGGCCCGGGTGATGGTGGTGCTGGCCGACGGGATGACCCGCGGTTCGATCGGGGCCCTGGCGAGCACGGTCGAGTCGATCGAGCGGTCGGGGACGACCGTCCTCGGGATCGGCATCGGCGACGACACCGTCACCACCGCCTATCACCGCCACCAGATCGTGGAGCGGCCCGATGCCCTCGCCCGGGCGATGGTGGACGGAGTGCGGGCGTCGTTGCGGCGCTCGTTGACAATGACCGGAGTCGACTCGTGGTGGGCCCGTTCGGCCCGCCCGACAGGAAAGGAAACGTTGAGTGCCTGAAATCGTCGTGTTCGAAGACCCCACCGGGGAAGGGGCCCCCATCGCCCTGGAGCGATTCCCGTTACCCAAGGGACTGGCCGACGGGTCCCAGCGCCTCGCCAAGATCCCGGCCCCCGATCCCCATTACATCGATCTCGGGATGCTCTATCGCTTCGCCCAGGTCGAGGAGGTTCGCCGGGCCGAGCCCGAGGGCTTCGCTCCATTGCATGTGGCGGTGCGCGGCCACATGGGGACGGGCAAGGACCACGACATCGAGCAATTCGCCGCCCGACTCGGGCTCCCCTACTACCGGATCCCGCTCACCGGCGAGGTGCGCGACGTCACCCTGATCGGATCGACGAAGCTCCACGGCGACGGCAAAGGTGGCACCGAATCGCGCTGGGAGGACGGCGACATCACCAGGGCACTGCGGGGACCGTCGCTCCTCAACCTGTCCGAGTTGAACGCCGCCGGCGCCGAGACGTTGTTCGCCCTCCACGGGTTGCTCGACCGGTACGCGGCCATCGACCTCCCGAACGGCGAGACCGTCAGACTCCGACCGGATGTGCGGGTCTTCGGGACCATGAACCCCACCGATCTCCGCGACTACGCCGGAACTCAGACCCTCAACAAGGCGTTCGCCGACCGCTGGACGATCTGGGAGAAGGTCTTCCCCGGGATCGAGCAGGTGGAGGCGATGCTCCGCCGCCGCTACCCGTCGATGGCCGACCCGTACGTGATGGCCATCGCCCGGCTGGCCAGCGAGGTCAACGCCTCGTTCCAGTCGATCGACGCCGGGACCAGGGTGGAGAACCCGCTCAGCCTGCGGGCAGTGCTCGACCGTCTCCCGACCGGGCTCCGGATCCACCAGGCGGCCGAGGATCCCCTCCGCCGGGCCTGGGAGGAGTTCGTGATCCCGCACGTCGACCTGTACGACCGCGACCACTACGAGACCGTATGGAACGCGGTGGTGAGGAAGGGACCGAAGGAGCGGCCGTTCGGTTGATGCGGCCGGATCGAAGCCTGTACCCGCACCGGGTGCGGTAGCGTCGCGTGCACATGCCGTACGACATTGGCAAACCAGAACTCGACGAACTGGTCCGCCAGTTGGTGGAGATGTCCTCGGACAACCCCCACCGCGACCTCATCGCCGAGATCATCACCACCGCCATCCGGCTTCATCGCGACAACGCCTCGCGCGGCGACCTCAAGCTGATCAACACCGCCCTCAAAGAGATGCGCTACTCGTCACTCGTCTTCTCGCGCCACACCGAACCAAAGGTGACCCTCTACGGCTCGGCCCGGGTGGCCACCACCGACCCCAACTATCTGCTCGCCCGGGACTTCGCCGCCGAGATGGCCAAGCGGGGGTGGGGGGTCGTGACCGGGGCGGGACCCGGGATCATGGAGGCAGGGAACCTGGGTGCCGGGATCGAAAACTCGTACGGGGTGAGCATCCGCCTCCCGTTCGAGTCGTCGGGCAACGCCCACCTGTCGCCGGCGCGGACCGTCAACTTCAAGTACTTCTTCACCCGCAAGCTGGGATTCGTCAAGGAGTCCCACGCCTTTGCCCTGTTCCCGGGCGGGTTCGGCACACTCGACGAGACGTTCGAACTCCTCACCCTGGTCCAGACCGGCAAGTCGGACCTCCACCCGATCGTGCTGGTCGAGGCGCCCGGCACCGGCTACTGGGCCCCGCTCCTCGAGTTCTTCTCATCGGTGCTGATCGCCCGGGGCATGATCTCCTCGGAGGACACCAACCTCTTCCTCCACACAAACTCCCACCTCGAGGCAGCCGACGAGATCTGCGGGTTCTACGCCAACTATCACTCCCAGCGATATGTCGACGGGGCGCTGGTGCTCCGCCTGCTGCAAGTCCCTTCGGCCGAGGTGCTGGTCGAGCTCAACGACGAGTTCGCCGACATCGTCTCCGAGGGCGCCATCGCGGTGGCGGGACCCTCCCCCGCCGAGGTGGCAGAACGCGACTGTCTCGAAATGGGTCGAATCGCCTTTCGGTTCGACCGCCGCAGCTACGGGCGGCTGCGCACCCTCGTCGACCGGCTCAACGGGCTGGTCGAGCCGGTCCAGCATGTGCTACCGCCGGCCCCGTTCGGACCCGAGCAGGCCGATCGAGCCTGGTGAGCCGGCTCCCCCCGGACTGGCTGGAAAGATTCAGACGGCACTAAACTCGGTCTCCGTGCGTGAGATCCTGTCCGACCTGGTAGCCGAGCAGCAATTCCTCGATCAGTTCTTGCAGCGCGAGCTGAAGAGCATCAAGGATTGGGACCGACCGACCCAGGCCAAGGGTTGGACGATTCGCGACACCATCAGCCACCTCGCCGACTACGAGGAACTGGCCGCCTCCGTCATCAACAACAACGGGATCCTCGAGAAGTACCGCAGCGCCCCCGACCTCGACAAGGTTCGCCAGGAGGCGGTGCTCAAGGGCCGCAAGATGCGCCCCCAGGACGTGATCGAATGGTGGCGGGGAGGCCGGGCCAAAGTGGTCGAACCGCTCTCGCACATGACGTCGCAGGACCGGGTGGAGTGGTTGGCGGGCTCGATGAGCGCACAAACCCTGGCCACCACCCGCCTCATGGAAACCTGGGCCCACGGGCTCGACATCTATGCGGCGATGAAGGTCGAGGTCGAAGACACCGCCCGCATCCGCCACATCTGCTGGCTGGGCTGGAAGAGCCTCCCCTACAGCTTCAAACTCGCCAATCAGGACTACACCCCGGTGCGGGTCGAAGTGATCGGGCCCGGATACGCCAAATGGGTCTACGGCCCGGCCGATGCCGAGCACGTGGTCAAGGGCTCCGCCTCCGACTGGGCCCGTCTCGTCGTCCGCCGCATCACCCCCGAGAAGACCCGGCTCAAGACCAGCGGCGAAGCCGCCGAGATCGCCGTTCAGGTGGTTCGGGCCTACCTGTGAGGCCCCCCCGCCTCATCGGGATGGTGCATCTGCGTGCCCTGCCCGGCTCGCCGGCGTATCGGGGATCCCTCGAAGAAGTGCTGGAGCGGGCGGTGGCCGATGCCCGAACCCTCACCGAAGCCGGGTTCGACGCCATCATGATCGAGAACTTCGGCGATGCCCCTTTCTTCCCTGGGACCGTTCCCGCCGCCACCATCGCTGCCATGACCCGGGCGGTGCAGGCGGTGGCGGAGGCGTCGAACCTGCCGCTCGGTGTCAACGTGCTCCGCAACGATGCGGTAGGGGCGCTGGCGGTGGCGGCAGCCACCGGGGCCGCCATGATCAGGGTCAATGTGCTGTCGGGGACGATGTTCACCGACCAGGGTCCGATCGTGGGACGGGCGGCCGAAGTGGCCCGGGCGAGGAAGGAACTCGGCATCGAGGTGGCCGTGCTGGCCGACGTGTTCGTCAAACACGCCACCCCACCCCCGGGCCTGACGATCGAAGACGCCGCCATCGACACCTGGGAGCGGTCGGGCGCCGACGCCCTGGTCATCTCCGGTTCGGGAACCGGCCGACCGATCGACACGAACGACCTGGAGCGGGTGCACGCCGCCGTGCCCGACGCACCGCTGGTCATCGGCTCGGGAGCGGACCAGGCCAATATCGCAGGTCTACTCAAGACGGCGACCTCGATCATCGTCGGCTCGTCGCTCAAACCGTCGGGCGATGTGTCCGCTCCGGTGGACCCGACCCTCGCCGCCCGCCTGGTCGCCGCCGCCCGATGAGGAGCCACACCCGGTATGCGGCCGAGGCCGGGGTCGCCCGGCTCACACTCGACCGGCCGGAGATCCGCAACGCCATCACGAATCAGGAGATGTTGACCGAGATCGTGTCGGCGATCGAGCTGGCCGGGTCCGACCCCACCGTCACGGTGCTGATCATCACCGGCGAAGGATCGGCCTTCTCGGCGGGTGGCAACGTCACCGACATGGCAGAACGAACCGGGATGTTCGCCGGTGACACCGAGGCCATCGCCGAGTCCTATCGAAGCGGAATCCAGCGGCTCACCACCACCCTCCTCTCCTCCGACCTTGTGTTGGTGGCGGCGGTGAACGGGCCAGCGGTGGGAGCGGGATTCGATCTGGCCCTGGCCTGTGATCTGCGCATCGGCGCCCCCAGCGCCCGCTTCGCCCACACCTTCGTCGATCTGGGCATCCTCCCCGGCGATGGTGGAGCCTGGCTGTTGCCCCGGGTGGTGGGCTGGCAGCGCGCCGCCGAGTTGTCCTTCACGGCGCGGATGGTCGACGCCGAAGAAGCCGTCCGCTTGGGGATCCTGCTCGAGGTGGTCGAAGCGGAACGGTTGCTGGAGCGGGCCGGCGAGTTGGGCCGCCTCATCGCCTCCAAGCCGGCCCATTCGGTCCGTCTCACCAAACGGCTCCTCCGGCATGCCCGCACCCTCGACCTGCCCGCCTTCCTGGATCTGACCGCCGCCTACCAGGCGATCGCCCATTCGACCGAGGGCCACGCCACCGCCGTCACCGACTTCGCCCGCCGTCTCGGGGGCTCCTGACGGCGAAATCCACAGGTTGTGGATAACTGCGGGCTAGAAATCGGGCCTCACGACCCATGGTGTGGACAAGTCGTGTAACACATCATGTGTCGCTGGGACTCAACTGCCGTACGGCGGCAGTCCCCCCGACGAGAGGCTGGAAGGCAAATGGACCCCCTGCTGGTGGCGATGGAAGGAATGGTCGAAGATCTCTACGGCCACGTCCACCGCGTCAGCCGGGTCGCCACCGCCATCGGTCAGGAGATCGGTCTGGATGAAGAGGATCTGATCCACCTCACCACCGTGGGCGTGCTCCACGATGTCGGCAAGGTCCACGTCGATCCCGGCATCCTCGCCAAACCCGGCCCGCTGCTGGCAGACGAGCTCATCCACATGCGCCGCCACCCCGAACTGGGCTTCGCCATGACCGTCGACCGGTTCGACCGGGTCGTGTCGGAGGCCATCCTCTACCACCACGAGCGCTTCGACGGCACCGGCTACCCGCTCGGCCTGCGTGGCAACGCCATCCCGCTTCTCGCCCGGATCGTGCTCATCGCCGATGCCTTCGACGCCATCACCAGTCACCGCTCCTACCAGCCGGCGCTCCCGGTCGAATACGCCGTCGAAGAGATCAACCGCTACGCCGGAACACAATTCGACCCCGACCTGGCCCAGGTCTTCACCCATCTGGTCTCATCCGACCGCCTGGGCCTCCGCCTCGGATTCCGAGCCGCAGCCGCCCGCTGACACGAGGCCTTTCGCCGACGCTAGTCGCGAGTCGCGAGTCGTGAGCTTCCCGTTGCCTCCTCTCGCGAGGCCCCTCGATGAGGTGCCGTTCCTTCCCTCCCTTCGGGAGGCCCCTCGTTGGGGGGTGCCGGGGGGTCATCACCCTCCAGTCATCATTGGGGGGTGCCGGGGGGTCATCCCCCTGCATACAGCACAGTCGTACCGTGCCCCCCTCCCCCCTTCGGGGTACTCCCCCCTTCGGAGGGAGAAACAAAACCCGCCCCGGAGGCCCGCCTGTCGGGTGGTACCGGGGTTTCATCCCCCCCGCAGTCATCATTGGGGGGTACCGGGGTTTCATCCCCCAAGCAGTCATCATTGGGG
>DAIOGO010000116.1:0-8225 GCA_036745195.1 Actinomycetota bacterium
GTCACGTCGGTCGCCGCCACGCTCCCGGTCCCGCACTGCACGATGTTGGTGGCCGCGACCGCCGCCGAGTTCGAGTTGGAACCGTTGATTGTGGTCTGGTTGAACCGTTCCCGGGCGAAGCCGGTCACCCGCACCACCTGGCCAACACTGACCAGGTTCGACGATCCGGTGAAGACGAAGATCCCGTCGGAGGTGGCAGCGTCTCCGTCACCCGCCGCATCTTGTAGGTAGAACCCGGAGGCGGCGGCGCTCCCTTCGAAGTCGCCGACCACCACGCCCTGGGTGGTGACGGTTCCCGGGATCGGTGTGGCGGGCCCGCTGCCCTGGATGGAATAGATCGGGGTGAAGGGTGCAGCGCAGGCGTCGAACGGTGAGAAGCCGACGGTGAAGTTGAGGACCATGTTGTCGGGCGGGTCGTTGGCATCCTGGTCGGAGACCTGGTTGGCCAGCACCGTCAGGGTGCAAGTCTCGCCGTCGACCAGGGTGACACCGGGGTCGATGGTGAAGGTCGTCGGCCCGCCGCTATACGTGGTCGAAACGGCTCCGCTGACCGAGCAGGTGAGGCTGAACCACGAGGTTGTGACGTTCACCGGTTCGCTGAACGTGACTGTTAGGTTGCCGTCGATCGGGAAGTTGGTGGCGCCGTTGGTTGGAACGGTGTTTGCGACGGTTGGCGCCGAGTCCTGCGCAGCGCACGAGTTGAGGGGAGAGGCCGTGTTGCGTGGGGTGGGAGTGCTGGCTGCGAAGGCCGAAGCGTTGTTGTCGGTTTCGGTGCATCCATTGGCGAGTCGGAGTGCGGCGGTGGTGTTGCTCAGGGTCGGGGCCGTTGCGCCCTCGAAGAAGTTCGCTGTCCCGTACCCGACCAGATCCTTGATCAGGTCGAGTTGGGTGGGGGTACATGGAGTCGATCCGCCGTTGCATCCCAATCCGGCGGTCGAGTTGACGAGCACAACTTTGCCGCCGGTTGCGCTCATGGCGATCGTGCCGACCGCATCAGGCGTTGGCAGGGCGGTCGTCCCGCCGCTGCCGGCAGCTTGCTGAACCAGGTAGTACTGACCGGGCGCCAGGCTTCCCGAGAGAAGGGTGACGGGGTTGGCGCCGAAGTTCCCGGTGCCGGTGGCACTGGCGTACTGAACCGACATCCCGACGAGGGAGACGGTGGTGGTTCCGCGGTTGAACAACTCGATGAAATCGTGGGTATAGACGGCGCCGGTGTTCCCTCCGCCCCCATAAACCTGGCTGATGACAATGTCGGGGGAGGGGGCCGCCGCCGCCGGCGCGATGCCCAAGGGGACCCCGGCCATCAGCATTCCCAGCGTCAGGACGTTGACGAAGAATCGTCGGGTGCGCAACACTCCATACCTCCCCGGTCGTCTCATTCCCCCGCGGAACACCCGGTTCGGTCCGGTGCGTCTCCCCGTGGGGCACTCCCTCCCCACCATAGGCGCTCGATCGCGCCGCCGAGCCGAGAACGGGGTCGGCCGGCGCAATTCGATCCCATCGGCCCTGAACCTCGGCCACAATGCCTGGCGCCTCATGTTCACCCCGATCCGAACCTCCCGCCTTCTGATCCGTCCCATGCGACTCGACGACGCCCCGGCGCTGGCGGCGCGCCGCTCAGACCCCGAGGTGGCCCGCTATCAGACCTGGATCCCTCCCTACCCGCTCGAGAGGGCCGAGAAGATGGTGGCCGAGATCGCGGAGATGGATGGCCCGGTCGCAGAGGAGTGGTGGATGGCGACCATCGCCGATCCCGACACCGACGCCCCCCTCGGCGACCTGGTGGTTCACCTCACCTGGGAGGGGCGGACCGCCGAGATCGGCTACACCCTGGCCTCCCAACACTGGGGAAAGGGGTATGCCACCGAGGCGCTCGCCGCTCTCGTCGACTGGTTGTTCGAGTCCCTCGCCGTCACCCGCATCTTCGGGATGCTCCATCCCGACAACCCGGCCTCGGCGATGGTGATGGAACGGACCGGATTCCTGTTCGAAGGCCACACTCGATCGTCGTTCTGGGTAGGCGACGATTGTTCCGACGATCACATCTACGGGCTGACCCGAGCCGACCGGGAGGCCTGGCGTTCCAGACCCACCAAACCACCCGCCGAGATCCGATTGGTCGAGGTGACGGTCGACAACAACCGGGCCGTCTACAAGCTGCGCACCCACAAGACCCAGGAGGCGTTCGTCGCCCCCATGAGCGGGTCGTTCGCCGACGCCCTCTTCCCGGAAGTGGTCGATGGCGCCCCGCTGGTCCCCTGGATGCGGGCGGTCGAAGCGGATGGAGTGCTGGCCGGTTTCGTGATGCTGGCGGTCCCCACAGGGCACCATCCCGAGCCCTATCTGTGGAGGCTGCTGATCGACCGGATGAACCAGCGGCGGGGGATCGGGGGCAGGGTGCTCGATCTCATCGCCGGCGAGTGCCGGGCGATGGGAGCCGGCACCCTCCTCACGAGTTGGGGCGAGGGCAAAGGCTCGCCCCGACCCTTCTACCTCCGTCACGGGTTCGAGCCAACCGGCCGCATCGTCGATGGCGAGACCGAAGGCCGAAAACTTCTGGGGTGACAGGGCCGGATCCGGTCGCCGCCGACTGGGGTGGCGGCTGAAGCTTCCTCCGCCAGGCCCGACTCGGCTCATTCGTCGGCAGGCGCCCCCTGGAGCAGGGTGAGCAGGACCACGGTCGGCTCGAGCGCCACCAGCGAGTGCGGGCGGCGGGGAGGCACCACCAGCCAGGAGCGCGGCCCCATCCGATGGGTGGAACCATCGACCGTGAAGTCGATCGCCCCGCTCACCACCTGCACGATGGCGGTCGCCGCCGCCGTGTGCTCCGTCAGCTCCTGGCCGGTGTCGAAGGCAAATCCCACCAGTCGGATGCCGCCCTCCTTGTGGAGGACCCTGCTCAACACGCCCTCGGCGGGGATGTCGAGGCCGGCGAGCAGATCTTCGATGAAGTGACTGTCCAATGAGTCTCCTTTCGCCACTCATCATGCCCGATGGGCGAGACGCCACCGGCGACGATGGGACGTGTTGCTCTGCCGGACGGCTCCTGGGACGAATAGGCTCATCCGTGGTTCTCTGGAGGCTTCGTTGGACATCGCCGCAGTCTTCTTGCTCGGTTTGGCCACCTATCTGGTGGGCGGGCTGCCTGCCGCCTCGGTGGTCGGGCGGATCTGGTCGGTCGACTTGAGGCACACAGGGTCGGGGAACGCAGGGGCCGGGAACGCCACCCGATCGGCCGGGATCAAAGCCGGGGCCGCTCTGGCCCTCCTGGATGGATTCAAGGGACTGGTTCCGGTCTTGCTCGCCCGCTGGGCGGGGGTGGAACTGTCCGGCTTGGTGGTCATCGGCCTGGCAGCCGTCGTCGGCAACAACTGGCCGATCTTCCACTCGCAGCGAGGCGGGCGCGGCCTCGCCACCTCGTGCGGTGTGATCGTCGGCGTGGCTCCCGGGTTGATCCTGTGGCCCGCCATCTGGTCCGCTATCGGCTGGCGGATCGGGGGAGGTGTCGCCGGGTTCGTGGGCTGGGCGCTCCTTCCCCTCTTCGCTCTCGGGCGGCAGGTCGAACCTCCGCTGGTGGTCCTGACCGCGGGTCTGGCGCTGACGATGGTCGTGCGCCGCGCTCAGGGCAACGGTGGATTCCGGCCGGCCGGACTCATGGCCCGGGTGGTGTTTGACGCCGACCAAAGGCCGACCGCTGCCCCGCACCGGCCGCTCGCCCTGGGCTGGCAGACGGTCACCACGGTTCTCCTGCTGGTTGTCGGACTGCCCGCCTACTTGTGGCTGGCCGGATCGCTGGGGACGGGGAAGACGATTGGTCGTGGCGCCCTGTGGCTGTTGGCTGCGGCCTGTCTCACCGAGTTCTGCGCCAAATGGATGTTCGGCGAGTTGTTCCGGGAGGGCGTTCAGCTCTCCGGGAAGGAGTTGGGCAGGCTGGCGGCGTTTCGGGCTGCACTGGTGGGGACCGGTATCGCCCGTCTGATTCCGGCCGGAGGCGCCATCACCCCCACGGCGATGGCCTGGTCGGTAGGCGACGAGTCTCCCAACGCGGCGGGAGCAGCCCTCCGGGCCACCACCCTCAACTATGGGGGCCTGGCGTTTGCCACCGGGGCCGGGCTCCTTTGGGTCACCACCCGCTTCCCCGGCGCCGCCCCCCGAACGTCGATGCTGGTTGCCCTGCTCCTCGTCATCATCGGCGCCGGCCTGGTGGGGCTCTCGGTGCGTCTACGCGCTCTGATCCGTTTGGCTCCCCGCCGGTTCCGACCGCGTCTCGACCGGGCGTTGGTCGATCACCGGCTCACTGGTCGCTCCTGGCTGCTGCTCACCGGGCGGGTGCTGATGGAAGCGACCACGCTCGGGTTGACCCTGGTGGCCTTCGGGGTGTCGATCAAGCCGTCGCAGACGGTGGCAGCGTTCGGCCTGTCGCAACTGGTCGGGGGCCTCCCCGGGACTCCTGGCGGGTTGGGAACCACCGAGGCAGGGTTGCTTGCCGCCCTCGCCTACTTCGGGATCCCGGCGGCGGTCGGGGCGGCGCCGGTGATCGCCTTCCGGGTGGTGTCGTACTGGTTACCGGCGCTGGGCGGTGTCATGGCGGGCGGTACCAGCCTCATCCGTCACCGTCGTTTCGTTCCGGAACGGTAGGTGGAGTCTCATCAGGGGACGCCGCTGTACCCGACCGGCCTCCTCGAAGCCGGCGTTGCGAAACATCGACACCGTCCCGACGAAGAGAGAGGACGCTCCAGCCGCCCCATCCTCCAACGGGTATCCCTCGAGCAAGGGGGCGCCGTGACGGGTGGCGAAGGCGACGGCTTCGCCGAGCAGGGCCGTGGCGATCCCCTGGCCGCGATGGGTCCTGGCAATGAAGAAGCAGTTGACCACCCACGACGGTCGGTCGTCGATCTGGCGGAACGTGCGCGAGCGGGGTGAGGTCAGACGGGCGAATCTGGACCGCGGTCCGACTGCGCACCAGCCCACCGGAATCCCGTCCTGATAGGCGAGGAGTCCGGGCTCCATTCCCGCCTCCACCCGGTCCAGGATGATCCGGCGGCGTTCCTCCTTGGGGGTGGCGTCGAAATCCCGGCCGGTGAGAATCCACCACGTGCACCAACAGTTCGAATATGCGCCGTTGGCGCCGAACAGCGCCAGCAGGTCCGTCGTTCGGTCGGCGGTGACCGGGCGGATGTCCAGGGTCATCTTCAGATGGTATTGGTCGGCTGCCCCAGAGGCCCGAGATTCAGCTGGCGGGTCGGAGCGTTGCCCGTATGCTGTTTCGGACCGGAGCGAGATCGGGGTCTGTGTCGCCCCGGTGTAGCTGGATGACGACCTGGGAGGCTGGAAATGTCGGTGCATCCGGCTCTGAACGTGGGGTTGGTGGTGCGGCCCAGGAGGGTCGCCCTCGTGCTGGGCGGAGTTGCTGTCACCCTGGTGATGATCAGTGTCGTCCTCAGTGAGGCCAAGCTCCTGTTTGACTCCGACCGCCTCGAGTCGGTGGTGGACCTCTTCCGACTCAACCGGGAGGCCAACATCCCCTCCTTCTTCTCGGGGGTGCTGTTCTTGCTGGCGGCGGCGTTGCTGGTTGCTGTCTGGCGAACTCGTCTGGGAGGCGGTCGATGGGCCTGGATGCTGCTGGCCGTCTTGTTCACGTTCCTGTCGTATGACGAACTGTTCTCGGTTCATGAGCGGCTCATCGACCCGCTCCGTGAGGCAATGGACCTGTCCGGCGCGCTCTATTTCGCCTGGATTCCCGTCTACGCGGTAGCCGTCCTGGCGGTGGGCGGTCTGTTCTGGGGCGTATGGAGCCGCCTCGGTCGGCGGCACCGTTTCTGGTTTGCCGCCGCCGCCACCACCTACCTGATCGGGGCGGTGGGGTTCGAGATGTTGGGAGGAGCCCGCTACTCAGGGGAGGAAGGCGACCTCGTCTATGGGTTGCTCTACACGATCGAGGAGTCGCTGGAGATGGCGGGGCTCATCTTGTTCATATATGCCCTGCTCGCGTTGCTGGCAGAACTCGATCCACCGGTTTCCCTCCAGATTGAGAGTCGTTCCCGGGCCGCCTGAGGTGGTTCGCCGCCGTCGATCAGAGACGGGTGAGGCGTTTGAGCAACTTGACCGACTCGGCGAGGATCGAGAGGGCCGATCCCACCATCGCCACGACCACGATGATGCGGGTGACGCTCGTCCATGACTCGCCGTACCCCGTGAAGTCGAACGGGAAGACCTGGTACATCCTGATCGCCACCACCAGGCTGATGACCGATATACCCACCTGGCACAGTGTCTTGAACCAGGGAGGGTCGTAGGCGAGATACACGGCGTTGGCCACGATGCTCGCTACCAGCGACACCACGATCAGTGGGACGAGGAGGGTGAAGTCCTCGGTCAGGAAGGGGAGCACCCCCCAGTCGAGCAGGTTGAGCACCACGAAGATCATGGCGGCATTGACCACCACCGCCACCAGGTATCCGGAGCGACGGGTCGATGGAGAAGGTCTCGGCTTGTTCACCCGGGTTGTGGTCACAGTGGCGTTCATGATTGTGCGCTCCGATGCAGTGCCGAGCCTATGAGCGTCTGATCGATCTGTTCGGCCCATTTGCGGACCTGGTCGGGATCCCGCCAATCACCAACGGGGAGACCGCGAGACTCGTCCGTCAGCCGGCCGCCAAAGGTCATATGACCTCTGGCGCCGGTCCGGGCCATCGCCTTGCGGACGAAACGCACCGGGGGTATTTCACCCTCACGGGCCGATTCGTCGAGTGGCCCGCTGCTGAACAACCACACCGGGCGCTCCCTCAGACTGGTCTGAAACCGTTGGACGAATCGCCGGGCATCGGTGTGCCAGCGCCATGCATAGAGGGCGCCACCGGCGATCACGGCGTCGTAGTCGGTGATGCTCTCGACCCGACTCGCCGGCCGCACATCCGCTTCGTGACCGAGTCGGGCGAGCTCGCCACCGAGCATCTCCGCCAGACCTCTGGTTCCACCCATCTTGGAGGCATACGCGATCAGAACCCGCACGGCACAACTCCTCTCTTGGTCAACCGTGGACGATCCAGGTCATGCAATCCAGGGTCGAACGACCCAAAGGGACGAAACCTGGACGATGATTGGGTGGTGGACACCGATCGGTTGAAGGCCGCCTTCCGAGTCCTGAATCGTTTCATGCTCCTGGCCTGGCGGCTGGGGCTGGGGCCGTTGCTCAACGCCTGGCCGTCGGTGGGCGGGCGGATCATGGTCCTCGGTCACAAGGGTCGGAGGAGCGGAATCAGGCGCCGCACACCCCTCAATTACGCCCTCATCGACGGGGAGGTGTTCTGTACCGCAGGGTTTGGATCGGGCACGGACTGGTACCGCAACCTGATGGCCGATCCGATGGTCGAGGTGTGGCTACCGGGGGCCCGATGGAGCGGCCTGGCCGAAGACGTCACGAATCGGGCCGAGACCCAGGGTTGGATGCGCCAGGTGCTGATCGGAAGTGGATTCGCGGCATGGTTGGCGGGGATCCACCCGCGATCCGACAGTGACGAGAAACTGGCTGGCCTGACCGCCGATTATCGGTTGATCCGGATCCGGCGAGTCGCCGACCTCACCGGGCCCGGCGGTCCCGGCGATCTCCGTTGGTTGTGGGTGGTGCTCGTCCCGCTCGTCGTCAGGGTGAGGGGCCGGCGCCGGCGGGGTCGAGGACCGAAGGGGTAGACAGCCCCCGAACCGCATTCGTTCCGTCGCATAGAGTGGGACACGGAAAGCTCACGAGCTGGCGGAGAGGAGACCACAGATGCCACAACATCCCATCGTCCATTTCGAGTTGATGGGTCCCGACGCAGCGGTGCTGGCCGGCTTCTACCGGACGATGTTTGGCTGGACGACCGAGGCGGCCCCCGGATTCGACGACTACCTGATGGTCTCGGAGGCTGACGCCGGCTTCGGCGGCGCCATCGGCCAGGGCGACGAACACATGCCTGCGTACCTGACCATCTACGTCCAGGTCGATTCGGTGGACGAGCATCTGTCCCGGGCCGCGGCGGCGGGAGGTGAGGTGGTGGTGCCGCGGACTGTGATTCCCGGCATGATCAGCTTTGGCATGTTTCGCGACCCGGCCGGGAACCTGATCGGTCTGGCCGAGGCGGAGACGCCGGCCGCAGAGTGATTCGAGACTGGTGACCACCGGCGGGCGCCGCTCACCGGTGGCCTCGGGGGAAGGTCGTGATGGCCTCCCGCCAAATCGAGGCGGG
>DAIOGO010000117.1:0-8203 GCA_036745195.1 Actinomycetota bacterium
CGATCTCGCGCAGCAAGACACCGTGCTGTTCGGCGGGCACTCCCCAGGCGTCGAGCAACCCGTGCATCAGCTTGCGATTGTTGAGGCGGATGGTGAATGGCCCGATCCCGAGTTCCTCGAACACCGTCGAGATGACGGCCGGGATCTCGGCGTCGTGGCGGATGTCGAGGGTGTCCCGCCCGACGACATCCACATCACACTGGTAGAACTCACGGAACCTCCCCCGCTGGGGTGACTCGCCCCGGTACACCCGCTGCATCTGGTAGCGGCGGAACGGGAAGTTCAACTGGTGCTGGTGTTCGGCGACGTAACGAGCCAGCGGGACGGTGAGGTCGAAGCGCAACGCCAGCTCCGGGATCAGGCCGATCTTCACACCGACAGGTTCGGGTGTGACGGTGGCATCACCCTCGTCCTGGGTGACGGAGGCACCCCTTTCCAGCGCTCCGGTCGACTGGACGAAATACACCTGGCGTTCGGTCTCCCCACCGGTCTTGGTGAGCAGGATCTCGCTGTACTCGATGGCGGGCGTCTCGATCGGGAGGAAGCCATACCGCTCGAAGCCGTGCCGGATCACCTCGAGCATGCGCTGAAAAGCGATCTGCTCGGCAGGGAGCAGTTCGAGCACGCCGGGCATGGTGCGGGGTGAGATCATCGGAGGAGACGAGGGTAATCGTCCTGTCTGCACCGCCAACCGTGGGCCGTACAGGACACCGAATGTTGCTGCGAACCCTGGGTTCGTAGATACACGTGGTGTCGTTCCCAGCCCACAGATCGGGCTCAGCGGCCCCGCAGGAAGGGGTTGGTCCGTCGTTCTCGCCCCACGGTCGTCTCCGGCCCGTGTCCCGGGAGCACCCTGGTGTCATCGGCCAGGTCGAGGACCCGCTCGTCCATCGACCGCATCAAGGCATCGAAGTCGCCCCCGGGCAGGTCGGTGCGACCGATCGAACCGGCGAACAACTGGTCACCCGAGAACAGCCAGCCCTCAGATGCCAGGTAGAAGCAGCAGTGTCCCGGCGTGTGGCCGGGGGTATGGCGAACCTCGACCTTCATCCCCCCGATCTCGAGGCGATCTCCGTCGTGCAGCGGGCGCCGATTCACCGCCGGCAAATAGGAACCGGGTACCAGCGTCCCGAACAGCGCCTGTACCTGGGCGGTCGGGTCGAGCGAGAGGTAGTCGTCGTCGGGATGGATGTAGGTGATCGAGCCGGTGGCCCGCTCGATGGCGCCCGCCCCGCCGACGTGATCGACGTGCCCGTGGGTGACCAGCAACCCGCCCAGCGTCAGCGAATGACGGGCCAGCAACTCGATCACCGCCTCCGGATCGGGTGGCGCATCGATGACGATGGCCACACCACCCACCTCCGCTGCTGCCACCCAGGTGTTGGTAGCAGCGAACCACAACGGCGAGGTCTCGAGGAGCATCAGCCATTATCCCACCCGGCACCGGATCCGATCCGGCCAGTGGATTCAGGTGCCGGCGAGTTCCTCGAGGTCCGTGAAGGTGAGGGCGCCGTCCGCTTTGGCGACGATCAGACCGTCGCGAATCACGTAGGTGGTGGGAAGACCGAGACGTGGATACAGGTCGCCAATCGCATCGTCCAGACCGAGCGGGTAGCCGACGCCGACCTCGGCCGCGAACGCCCGGGCCGCTTGCTCGTTGTCTTCCACCGCCACCCCGATGACGGTGACCTCGGGGTGGGAGGCGGCGAATCGATCGAACTCGGGCATCTCGGTGCGACAAGGAACGCACCACGAGGCCCAGAAGTTGAGCACCACCGTCTCCGGATGATCCGCCAGGGCGATCTCGGAGCCGGCGAAGGTCTCCAACACGAAGGGTGGGGCCGGGTCACCGACGGCGGTCGTCGTTGCCGCGCAGGCAGTCACCGACAAAGCGAGGGTGGTCCCGCCGAGCAGGGCCAAAAGTCCCTGTTCATTCCTAAGTTGCCAACGTAGGATCTGCAGAAATCTACGGAGGAGAGGTATGAAGAACCCGAAGGTCCTGGTCGCGATCGTGGCGATCGTCGCTCTGGTTGGCGGCGCGATCCTCGGCAGGTTGGCAGGCGGCCTGGGTGGGGCGGCCAGTCTCGGCGAGATCGCCGAGGCGCGCGGCCTCACCGTAGAGGAAGCGGAAGGGGCGTTGTCGTCCTTCATTGCTCCCGGAGACTATGACCCCTACATCATGTTCGCCTCAGGTGGTCATTCGGGGAACCTCCACCTGGTCGGCGTTCCGTCGATGCGGTTGCTCAAGACCATCCCGGTCTTCACCCCGGAATCGTGGTCTGGCTACGGCCAGGGTGCCGACTGGTCCGAGACGATCCTCGATGAGGGTTCCTCGGACAAACAGGCCACCGAGCTGGCGTGGGGCGACACCCACCATCCGGCACTTTCGGAGACCGGCGGGGAGTACGACGGTCGTTTCGTCTACATCAACGATCGGGCCAACGGGCGTCTCGGAATGGTAGACCTGAGGGACTTCAAGACCAAGCAGATCCTCGACATCCCCAACATGCAAACGTCGCACGGTGGCGTGTTCGCGACACCCGATACCGACTACGTCCATGTGTCGTCGATGACCCCGATGCCGACCACCGAGGACGGTTTCGCCGAGCTGGAGGACTATGAGGAGAGCTTCCGCGGCATGTCGACCTTTGTCGCCATCGACCCGGCCACCGGACGGGGCGACCTGGGCAAGAGCTTCCAGATCGAGCTGCCCCCGTATACCCAGGACCTGGCCGATGCCGGCAAGCTGGTCTCGGACGGGTATGCGTTCATCAACTCGTACAACTCCGAGATGGCCGTTGGCGGAGTTATGGAGGGCAATGATCCAATCGAGGTGGGAGCCTCCCAGAAGGACTTCGACTTCCTTCACATCATCGATTGGAAGAAGGCCGAGTCGGTGGCGGCCGCAGGCAAGACGGAAATGCGCAACGGTGTCAGGGTGATCACTCTCGATACCGCCATTGCCGAGGGCATCCTCCACTTTGCCCCGGAACCGCGCAGCCCGCACGGCGTGGATGTCGATCCGACCGGCAACTACATCTCGGTTGGCGGCAAGCTCGACCCCAACGTCACCATCTACGACATCGAGTTGATCAAGCAGGCGATCGCCGACAAGGACTTCGACGGTACCGACCCCTACGGGGTGCCGATCTTGAAGTTCGAGTCGGTGGTGGCGGGCCAGGTCGAGGTCGGCCTGGGGCCGCTCCACACCCAGTACGACGGCAAAGGGAACGGCTTCATCAGCCTCTTCCTCGACTCGGCGATCTCCAAGTTCACACTTGGGCCTAAGGCCGGCGTGGCCGAAGAAGACGCGTTCAAACTCGTCGAGAAAATCCCGGTCAACTACAACATCGGTCACCTGGCCGCCACCGAGGGCGACACCGTCGCCGCCGATGGCCGCTACCTGGTGGCACTGAACAAGTGGTCGATCGACCGCTTCCCGGTGCTGGGGACGCTCAAGCCGCAGAACTTCCAGTTGATCGACCTCGAGGCCGACAAACTGCGAGTGATCGCGGACATGCCGATCGGGTTTGGCGAGCCCCACTACACGCAGATCATCAAGACCGAACGCCTGGTCAATGCCATCGAGGTGTACGAGGTAGGCACCGACCCGCTGACATTCGAGCACTCCGAGGTGGCCACCCATGCCGGCGAGGCGAGGGTGGAGACCATCGGCAACGACGTCCACGTGTACATGACGGCCATGCGCAGCCACTTCACCCCCGACGTCGTCAGGGTCAAGAAGGGCCAACGCGTCCTGATGCACATCACCAACATCGAAGAGACCCCCGACGCCACCCATGGGTTTGGTATCCCCGGGTACAACGTCGAGTTGAGCCTCGACCCGGGTGAGGTCGTGACAGTCGAGTTCGATGCCACCAAGACGGGCGCCTTCGCCTTCTATTGCACCGAGTTCTGCTCGGCCCTGCATCTCGAGATGCAGGGGTGGCTGCTGGTAGAACCTTGAGCGAACAGAGCGCGAACCGAACGACCGAGGAGACTGCACAGTGAAACAACGAGGAACACGAGCCCTGGCGGTGTTGATCGCCCTGTCGGTGTCCGCCTGCGGTGGTGGGGGCTCATCGGAGGCCCCGGCCACCACCAGCGGAGGAGGCGGCGGCGGAAGCGGAGAAGTGATCGAGGTGAAGGCGACCGAATTCAAATTCGATCCTTCCGCCCTCACCGCCACTGCCGGCGAGGATCTGACCATCAAGCTCGTCAATGCCGGAGTGGTGGAACACGACCTCACCATCGATGACCTCGGCCTCAAGGTCACCGTGCAGGTCGGGGAGACCGGCGAGGACACGGCGGAGGATGTGCCGGCCGGGACGTACGAGTTGTACTGCGCCATCGCCGGCCACAAGGAAGCCGGAATGGTGGGAACGCTGGAAGTGAAGTGACCACCTCGAGCCCAGAGGTGGATGTGGAGCCGGCCCCCCGGGCCGGCTCCACCAACAACCTCGGTGGTCGCGCCATCTGGGCAGTGATCGGCACCGCATTGATGACGGTGGGGGCGGTGCTGCCCGTTTGGGGCACCCGGCTGGTGGCCCCCCAATATCCCAAGGGGCTCTCGATCTGGGTCTACGGCGGCAAGGCCACCGGTGACGTCAAGGAGGTGAACGGCCTCAACCACTACATCGGAATGAGGACGCTCGATGTCAGCACCGTTCCGGAGTTGCGTCTGTGGCCCTGGGTCGTGGTGTTGGCCGTCGGGTTGTTCCTGGCGGCGCTCTTCCTCACTGGATGGTGGCGACGACTGGCCCTCATCGGCTTGTGGCTGGTCCCGGTCGGCGTGCTGGCCGATATCGAACGGTGGCTGATCATCTTCGGGACCAACCTCGACGAGAAGGCGGCACTGCGGCTCGAGCCGTTCATACCGCTGGCGGTGGGCCCGACCAAGATCTGGAACTTCAGCGTATGGAGTTATCCCGGCCCGGGACTGGGTGCCATCCTGGCAGCCGCCCTCATCGCCTCCCTCGTTCGTAAGGCGCCGATGCCCGGCTCTCGTCGAAGGGTTGGCCTGGTGGCGGGATTGCTGGCGCTCCAACTCCTGCTCACCATCTTCTGGGTGATTCCTTCGCTCTCATCCGACGATGAAGCCGCAGCAGCCGGCGAAACAAGCCAGGCCGGGTCGTTCGATCTGGCCGCCGCCTTGTCCGAGGCCGCCCCGAAATCGACCCTGACACTTCCCGCCGGTCGCTACACGGGCAATTTCGTGATCGACATCCCGCTCACTCTCGTTGGTCAGTCCGGCGTGGCGATGGATGGGGGCAGACAGGGCACGGTTCTGACGATCGATTCGGCCGATGTGACGGTGCGGAACCTCGAGATCACTGGCTCCGGTGGCCAGGTCGACGAAGGGGCCGGGATCAAGATCCTCGCGAGCAGGGTGTCCATCGAGGACACCACGATCGAGCAGAGTTACACGGGCATCAGCGTGCAGAAAGCGAGTCAGGTTCGACTCGTCGGCAACCGGATAGTGGGAACCGGACAGGTGGTGGTGGGGGCAACCCACGCCATGGGAGGCCACGAGGGCCACTCCGACACCACCTCGCCGGCACAAGGTGACGGGATCGCGCTGTGGAATGTGGAGTCTGCGCTGATCCGCGACAATCAAGTGGAGTCGGTGCGTGATGGGATCTATCTCAATTTCGCCAAGGACGTGCTGGTCGACACCAACCGGGTCACGGACAGTCGATACGGGCTTCACACCATGTCCAGCGAGGCCCTGACCATCTTCGGCAACGAGACGAGCGAGAACCTGGCCGGGGCAGTCTTGATGTTCACCAAGGGAGTCGAGATCGCTCGCAACCAGCTCACCGACAGCCGGTCGGAAGGAGCCGGGGTGGGAGTGGTCTTGAAGGACGTCTCCAAGGTCAGGGTCATAGAGAACGTGATCGCCAGGAATCGAGTGGGGTTGCAGGCGGAAGGAACCACTCAGCTCGGTGGAGAGGCCAGCTTCGTCCGCAATCGCGTCGCGTCCAACCGCATCGGAGTCACCCTGATGGCCTCAGCCGACTTGCTTTTCGGCTCGAACAGCTTCGAGGACAACCTGACTCAGGTATGGGCACTCGAGCCCGGAGTCGAACGGCACAACAGCTGGTCCTATCACGGAACGGGCAACCGGTGGAGTGACTACCCGGGATATGATCTCGCCGGTGACGGACTCGGAGATATCCCCCACGTCGCCGGGGGCGATCTCCAGGCGTTGCTGTCCACCGCTCCCGCCCTCGAGGCCTACCGGTTGAGCCCTGCCTACCGACTCCTGGAAGCCTCCCAGACCTGGTGGTCCACCCGCCAACCGATCGTCGAGGATCGGCACCCCCTCACGTCCGACCTGGCCCCGCCGGCGGTCCCACCCCGGTCCGCTGACGCTCCCTTCGTCTGGTACGCCTTCGGCTGGCTCCTCGTGCTGACGCCCATCTGGCATCGGGTCCGGGTGGCCAGTGGTCACTGAGCCGCGGCTCTCGACCCGGCGACTGGGAAAACGCTACGGCCAGTTGGTCGTGCTCGAATCGGTGTCGGTCGATTTCGCACCAGGCAGCCTCGTGGCGGTCACCGGGCCCAACGGCGCAGGCAAGTCCACGCTTCTGGCCTGCCTGGCCGGGGTGATCGGCCATACCGGCGAGGTGCTCGTTAACTCGGTGCCTGCCGGCCCGGGCGCCATCGCCTATCTCCCCCAGCGCGTGCAGTTCCCGGCCAATGTCCTGGTTGGCGAGGTGCTCGACCTTTTCGGGGGCGGATCGGGAGTGCCCGCTGGGTTCATCCCAGACCGGGGCCGCAAGATCAGCGAACTCTCCGGTGGTCAACGGCGCCGGGTGGCAGTGGCGGTCAGCGTCGGATCCGAGGCGGAGGTGGTGCTGCTGGACGAGCCCCTCGCCAATCTCGACGACCAGGGTCGATCGGAGGTGGTCGCCATCCTCGACTCCCTCCGCGCCCGGGGTACCACCGTTGTCGTCGCCTCCCCGACGGTGGTCGACCTCCTCACGATGGTCGATCGGGTTCTGGTCGTCGCCGAAGGCGGCATCACTTTCGACGGGCCGGCCGGACGGTACTTCGCCGGGATCAAGACCGGGATCTGGGTGCGGGGGACATTGCCCGAGGTCTCACGATTGATCGCTGACCGCCGGGCAGTGGGTGAGTGGCAAGTTCTGTCCTGTCGCGAAGATCGCGCCGCCGAACTGATCTCGACATTGCTCGCCTCCGGCGTCGCTCCCTCCGACATTCGTCTGGGTGGCCCCGACGAGGGCAGCCGTCGCGGTTCTGGCCCGGAGGTGTGATGAGAGGTCTGGCGCGTTTCGAGACCAGGGCGATTCTGCGGGGCCGGTGGGCGACGGCCGCCACGGTGGCGCTGGCAGTGGTGGCGACGGTGATCACCATCACCGGGCTTGGATCGTTCCGGCAGCTGGGTCTGGGTTCGATTGGACCGGCCGCCGTCGGGCTGCTCAATCTGGCGTTGCTCCTTCCAACCGGGCAGGCACTGCTCATGGCAGCCATGACGGTGGCCTCCAACCGGGAAGGTGGGCTCTATGCGATGGCACGAGCCCGAGGGGTCCGGTCGAGCCGTCTGGTCGCATCGGCCTGGTGGGCGGCGACGTTGTCGGCGTGGACCTCGATTGCCGGCGGGTTTGGGCTGGTGGCCTTCATCCTGGCCCTCAACGTCCCCCTGGCGGACCTCACCACGTTCGCGGCCCTGATCGCGGTCTCCATGGCGGCCGCCGCCACCGCCGCCGGGCTAGGAGCACTGGTTGGAACGCTGGTCGCCACCAGGCTCCAGGCCGCCATGCTCGGGCTCGGGGCCTGGTTCGTGTGGGCGATCGGACTCGACCTCGTCGTGCTCGGCCTGGGGGTGTTCTCGCAGCTGGGAGCGACCGGTCTGGTGATGGCTACCGTGGCCAACCCGCTTCAGGCGGGGCGAATACTCGCCCTCCTGGCCTTCGATGCCTCCGCCACCATTCTCGGACCGGTCGGAGCCTTCCTGGTCGACAGCGCCGGGCGAGGCCTGGCGGCGTTGTTCCTGGCAGGGGTGATGGTGGCCTGGACGGTGGCGACGATCTGGTTGGGAGCGGCCGTCCTCCACCGCCGCGACCTCTAGCGACTAGCTGTATTCGGTCAGGACGTTGGTGACAGTCTGCTGATTGGTGGGTGTCCACCGAGACCCGGATTGCGCGCTTCGGTCCTTGCCCTCGGATGGACTTGCTGG
>DAIOGO010000118.1:0-8170 GCA_036745195.1 Actinomycetota bacterium
GGTTACGAACTCCTGGCCGAGGCCCAACGCGACATCACTGCCGAGGATGCCGCCGCCCGTCTCCGTGAAGTCCCTGACGTCCACTACACGCTCAATCCAGAGAGAAAGGTCACATAGTCCATGACCGCGCCCCACCTGACGGCCGAGCAGTTGCGCTTCTACGACGACAACGGCTACCTGCTGCTCCCCGGTTGGATCCCGCCCGCCATGCTCGAGCGTCTCCGCTCGGCCGGTGATCGCTGGATCGAAGCCGGTCTGGCCTCCGACGCCCGGGCCGACAACGACCCGGACTACAAGTTCGCCGAGCGGGGAGGTGGGCGGACGATGTGGAGGGTGGACTACCTCCACAGCAAGAACCGGGCCGAATCACTCGAGTTGCTCGGCAGCCCGCAGGTGCTGGCGGTCGCCGAGAGCATGTGCGGCCCCAACTTCGTTCCGACCTACGAGTCGATGGTCTTCAAGATGGAGGGTGATGGAGCAGCCGTCCAGTGGCACCAGGATGCGGTCCATCCCCGCAGTCACCGGATCTTCAACTTCGATCTCTACCTCGACGAGTCCCGATCCGGGGCGGGCGCCCTGCTGGTGATACCGGGATCGCACCGGGCCAAACACGATGTGTGCGCCATCGGTGACGACTTCGGATGGCGGCCGCCGGGGGCGATCGAAGTGGAGATGAAACCGGGCGATGTCCTGCTCCATGATGTCATGGTCGTCCACGGCTCACCCGACACCGTCGCCAACCGCCTACGCCGCACCATCTACTACGAGTTCCGGGCCGCCGAGGAGATCATCGAGGATGGTCCGTGGGATCGGGAATGGATCGACCGGCGGATGCGACTCATCCCGCTGGGCATGAGAGCCTTCGCCGCATCACACCCGGGGGAATCGCCCTTCGAGTGGAACGTGACCGGGGAGTTCCGGCCGGCGATGGGTGAGGATCTCGAAGCCGAACTACGGATCGCCCATCTGACCCACATGAGTGGATCGTGGTGCAGCGCCGGCGATGCGGTGAAACCGGCCCTGACCTGACAGGCGTTCAGGCCACGACGAAGTTGACGAGGCTGGGCGGCCGGCTGATCACCTTGCGCACCTCGGCCGTCTCCAGCCACGGCCGGACCTTGTCGAGTGATCGGGCCAGCCTCTCAGCCTCGGCGGCATCGATGTCGGCCGGCACATCCACCCGGTCCCGCACCCGCCCGTTCACCTGGACGACCATGGTCACGGTCTCCCGCCGCACCAGGTCCGGATCGAACTGGGGCCATGGCTGGGTTGCCAGCATCCCCTGATGCCCACCCATTTCCCACAATTCGTGGGCGAGATGAGGCGCCATCGGCGAGAGCATCAGCAGCAACAGTCGGACACATTCGCGCAGCGTCGCCGTCCTGCCGCCTGCCCGCAGATAGGCCGACAGCAGGTTGGAGAACTCCATGAGCGCCGCCACCGCCGTGTTGAAGGTGAAGCGATCGATGTCGGTGGTCACCTTCTGCAGGGTGCGGTGAGCCTCGGCCAGGATCACCCGATCGGCGTCGGTCTCATCCCGGTCGACCGTTTCGGCCACCTCGCCGGTGGCAATGCGCCAGACCCGGTCGAGGAATCGGGAGGTGCCGTCGACCCCGTTGTCGTTCCAGACGGCGCCGTCGGTGGGAGGACCGATGAAGAGGTGATAGAGACGGAGGGCATCTGCCCCGTGGCTCTCGTAGAAGTCGTCGGGCGACACGACGTTGCCTTTCGACTTCGACATCTTTCCCCCCGCCAGGACGATCATCCCCTGGGTGAACAAGCGGGCGAACGGCTCGACCACTTCCACCATCCCCATGTCATGCAGGAATTTGGTGATGAAGCGGGCATAGAGCAGATGCAGCACGGCGTGCTCCACCCCCCCGATGTACTGGTCGATGGGCATCCAGTATCCGGCTTTGGCCGGGTCGAAGATCTCCTCCGCATTGGCGGCATCGGCATAACGCAGGAAGTACCAGGACGAGTCGACGAAGGTGTCCATCGTGTCCGTTTCGCGCTGAGCCGGGCCGCCGCAGGACGGGCACTCCACGTTGACGAATTCGGGGACACCGGCGAGAGGCGAGCGCCCGGCCGGGGCGTAGTCCTCGACGTCGGGGTGGATCACCGGGAGGTCCCGGCGGGGCACCGGGACGATGCCGCAGGTCGGGCAGGTGATCATCGGGATCGGACAGCCCCAGTACCGCTGACGTGAGATCAGCCAGTCGCGCAGGCGGAAGTTGACGGTGCCCCGGCCAAGACCTTTCTCTTCGAACCATTCGATGATCCGCGCCTTGGCGGCGGTCATATCGAGGCCGTCCAGGAAGTCCGAGTTGATGGCCCGCCCCTCCCCGGTGTAGGCCTCGCCCTCCCAACCCTCGGGTCGCTCGACGGTGGGAATTATCTCGAGCCCGTAGCGGGTGGCGAAGTCCCAGTCCCGTTGATCCTCACCGGGCACGGCCATGATCGCCCCGGTTCCATACCCCATGAGGACGTAGTCGGCGATGTAGATCGGGACCAGGCGACCGTTGACCGGATTGACCGCGTGGCGGCCGGTGAAGACCCCGGTTTTCTCTCCTTCCGCCATCCGCTCGATCTCGGAGGCGTTGCGAGCCCGCTCGATATACGCCCGCGCCTCGGCCTCGATCGCCGACCCGGAGATGAGCGACTCCACCAGTGGGTGCTCGGGAGCCAGCACGGCAAAGGTCATCCCATACACCGTGTCGGGGCGGGTGGTGTAGACCTCGAAAGACAGATCGGACCCCTCGACCGCCATCACGAACTGGCAGCCCTCCGAGCGTCCGATCCAGTTCCTCTGCATGGTGAGGACACGCTCGGGCCAGTCCAGGCCTTCCAGATCGTCGAGCAGACGCTGGGCGTATTCGGTGATCCGGAAGAACCACTGGTCGAGGTCGCGCTTGATCACCGGGGTGTCGCATCGGTCGCACAACCCGTCTATCACCTGTTCGTTGGCGAGCACGGTTTGGTCTTTCGGGCACCAGTTCACCGGAGCGTTCTTCTTGTAGGCGAGGCCGCGCTCGTACAACTCGAGGAACAGCCACTGGTCCCAGCGGTAGTACTCGGGACGGTGGACCGCCACCTCCCGGCGCCAGTCGTAAACGGCACCAAGACGGATGATCTGGGCCTTCATCCGCTCGATCTGGTTCTCCGTGAAGATGCGGGGGTGCACCCCGGTCTTGATGGCGGCATTCTCGGCGGGAAGCCCGAAACTGTCCCAGCCCATCGGCGACAGGACATTGAAACCGCGCATCATCTTGTACCGGGTCAGGAGATCACCGTAGGTGTAGTTGCGCACGTGGCCCATGTGGATGTCCCCGGACGGGTAGGGATACATGCACACGTTGTAGAACTTGGGCCGGTCTGTGTCCTCGGCCGCCTCGAAGACCCGCTGTTCGGCCCAGCGCCGCTGCCACCTCGGTTCGATCTCGTGAAAGTCGTAAGCCATGACGATCAACCCGGGAGGCTATCAGGGCTGGAAACACCCGCGAACCGGTCGGGCGGCACCGGGCAACCGGAGAAGCCGGCCGGGCCAAACCCATACAGACGGGACACATTTCGGCCGACATTTACAGCAATGGCAACGGTGCTTCCGTCCTCTTCAGCCCGACTGCGCTACCCCGGCGCCACCACGCTGGCATGGGCGTTCGCCTCGATGTTCGGCTTTGCGGCAGTGATCCTCGAGGGCGGGGGCACCGGACGCCAAGAGACGGCTGACATCGTCGTGGCCATCGGCTTTCTGTTGTGCACGATCTTCGCCCTCAGCCGTCACCGCAGAAATCGCACCAAGCACGATCGGCTGTTGGCTGTGGCTCTCTCGCTGCCCACGCTGGGAATGCTGGCCTATCTGACCGGATACGGCGATCCGACAGAGCACCCCTATACCCCCGTCGATTTCCTGTTCCTGACCGCATACGTCGTCATGGGGGTGGCACTGCTGGCCATGCCCAAACCCCCATCCCGGCCCGGTACCCGGCTGCTCATGTGGCTCAACGGGGCGATCGGCGGGGCCACGGTGGCAGCGGTGCTCGGCATCATCTTCGGCGCCGAACTCGCCAACGAGCTCGCCGGAGTCGGCGTCAGACAAGCATCGTTCTCGATTGCCTACCTGGTGATCGACATCGCCATCGTCTCGCTCACGGCAGCGGTGCTCATCAGAAGGTCGATGATCCGGATGGATCCCCGAACCGCCGCCCTCATGATCGCGTTGGCCGCCATCGCCACCAACGACATTATGTTCACCCTCACCGTCGCTCGAGGAAACCCAGATCCGCCCTATGGCGCCATCCTCCTCGGAGTGGCGGCGCTTCTCTTCGTGACCCTCTACCCGGATCGAGCGGATTCGCATGAAGACGTGCTCACTCGCCGCCTTCCCCCCTGGCTGTTGCTGCTCCCGTTCGGCCTGGTGGGAATGCTCGGTGCGGTTCTGCTGAGCGCCCTGATCGTCGGTCGGCACGACCGGGCGGAAATGGCCGCAGTGGCCTTGATGGTTGTGGCATTCCTGGTCATGGGCCAGCAACTCCATCTCCTCCTCCTGGAACGCCGGGACGTGAGCACGATGCGATCGAATCTGGTGGCTGCCGTCTCCCACGAGGTGCGGACCCCGCTCTCGGCAGTGGTCGCCAGCCTGGAGTTGCTGGCGAGCCACACCCTCACCCCCGAGGAGACAGAGGAACTCACCGCACTCGGTCGTGACCAGGCCGATCATCTGCGCCGGATGATGGAGGATCTCGTCGATTTGAGCCGGGGAACCTTGCAGGCCCGCACCCTCACCGAAGAGACGGTCCCCGTGGGCGATCTCGTCGCCGAAGCCATGCGCCGCTCGGGTGCGCTCGACGTGGACGTGGCGGTCCCGGCCGAGATCATGGTGACGGCCGATGCGGAACGGCTCTCCCAGGCGCTGGGAGAATATCTCGAGAACGCGGTTCGGTTCGGGGCGGGAGCGGTGATGGTCGTTGCCACCGAGCGGGGAGGGGATGTCCGCATCGAGGTGCACGATGACGGGCCAGGGGTGCCCGAGCGGTATCTCCAGGTGATCTGGGATCCCTTCGAACGGGGTGGACGGCGGCTCGACAGTCGGATCCAGGGAGCAGGGCTGGGCCTGGCCGTTGTCGAGGCGGTGGCGAAGGCCCACGGCGGACAGACCGCCTACAAAGCGTCGGAGTTGCTGGGTGGGTCGGCGTTCGCCATCGAACTCCCGGGGAGAGGCTTCCGCCGGGTCATCCGGCCTGTTGGCTGAGGAAGGGCGGGTCTGTAGCCTGGCGGCGATGACGACGCTCACCACCGATCCGCTCACCCGCTTCGAAGCCTTGATCGAAGCCGACGAGAAGATCGAGCCGGCCGATCAGATGCCGGTCGAGTACCGGGCCACGCTGATCCGCCAGATCGCCCAACATGCCCACTCGGAAGTCATCGGCATGCAACCAGAGGGGAACTGGATCACCCGGGCGCCGACCCTCCATCGCAAGGCGATCCTGATGGCCAAGGTCCAGGATGAAGCCGGGCACGGGCTCTATCTCTACTCGGCGGCTGAGACCCTCGGAGTGGAACGGCAGCAACTCGTCGACCTCCTGCACGAGGGGAAACACAAGTACTCGTCCATCTTCAACTACCCGACCCTCACCTGGGCGGACATGGGCGCCATCGGTTGGTTGGTCGACGGGGCAGCGATCACCAACCAGGTCATGCTCACCCGCTGCTCGTACGGCCCCTACTCGCGCGCCATGGTCCGTATCTGCAAAGAAGAGTCGTTCCATCAACGTCAGGGATACGAGATCATGCTCACGTTGTGCCGGGGGTCAGTCGAGCAGAAGGCGATGGCCCAGGATGCCCTCGACCGATGGTGGTGGCCGTCGCTGATGATGTTCGGGCCCAACGACTCGGATTCCACCCACAGTGAGCAGTCCACCGCCTGGAAGATCAAACGTGTGTCGAACGACGATCTCCGCCAGCAGTTCGTCGACATGACGGTGCCCCAGGCGGCGTTCCTCGGACTGACCATCCCCGACCCTGACCTGGTCTGGAACGACGAGCGGGGCCACCACGACTTCGGGCCGATCGACTGGGACGAGTTCTGGCTGGTGGTGAAAGGATTCGGGCCGATGAACCGGCAACGGCTGGAGCAAAAGCGGGAAGCGTGGGCGGATGGCGCCTGGGTGCGGGAAGCAGCGGTCGCCTATCAGAAGAAGCGGGGTTGACATGGCCTATTCGGTGCCGCGGATGGAGGGGGACGAGGCAGTCCCGAAGGCCGCCGACCCTGGAGGCTGGCCGATGTGGGAGGTGTTCATCCGGCAGCGTCGAGGGCTCTCCCACGTACACGTGGGAAGCCTCCACGCGGTGGACTCCGAGGCGGCCCTCCAGAACGCCCGCGATGTCTACACCCGCAGAAGCGAGGGAGTGAGCGTGTGGGTGGTCCCTTCCAGCGCCGTCGCCGCCTTCGAACCGGATGATGCCGCCGACTACGTGGAAGCCAACGCCAAGCCATATCGGGATGCCACCCACTACGACATCCCGGACGAAGTGGGGCACATGTGATTTCCGTCGTGCGTCCTGCGTCTTGCGTCTTGCGCCACTCCGGCGGAAGGACGATCCCGTGGCCGGTGCCGTGAGCGACGACGAGCACTTCCGATATGTGCTGAGACATGCCGACGACAATCTCGTCATCGCCCAACGATACGGGGAGTGGATCTCGCGGGGACCCGAACTCGAAGAAGACATCGCCCTCGCCAATATCGGGCTCGATCACCTGGGACAGGCCCGCAGCCTTCTCACCCACGCCGGCGAATTGGAAGGCGCCGGCCGCACCGAAGACGATCTCGCCATGTTCCGGACCGAGCGGGAGTTCGAGAACCTCACCCTGGTCGAACAACCCAACGGTGACTTTGCCGCCACCGTTGCTCGCGGCTTCCTCTTCGACACCTACCAACTCGGGCTGTGGGAAGCACTGTCGTCATCGGCCGATCCGACTCTGGCCGGAATCGCCCGCAAGGCGCACAAGGAGGCCCGATACCACCACCGTCATTCCACCCGCTGGGTCATCCGGCTGGGGGACGGCACCGAAGAGTCCCGCCGCCGGATGCAGGCCGGCCTCGATCGACTGTGGCCGCTGACCGCCGAGATGTTCACCAGCGACCATGTCGACCAGGCCATGGTCGAGAGGGGTATCGGCGTCGACCCGTCCTCGCTGCACCTCGAGTGGTCGCAGGCGGTGGAAGACGTGATCGACGAGGCCACCCTCGAGATCCCCACCGAACCGGCCAGCCAGACCGGAGGGCGCTCCGGCCGCCACTCCGAGCATCTGGGACATCTCGTCGCCGAGATGCAGTGGTTACAGCGATCGATGCCTGGGCTCAGATGGTGAAGTCGGAGCCGACTGTCGAAGATGCCTGGCGGGCATTGGAGGGAGTGGTGGATCCCGAGATCCCGGTGCTGACGATCGGCGACCTCGGAATCCTACGCGACGTCCGCCTGTTCGGCACCCGACTGAACGTGGACATCACCCCCACCTACAGCGGTTGCCCGGCGATGGAGACGATCCGCTCGGACATCGGGCAGGCGCTTGCGGACGCCGGCTTCGAGGAGGTGACGGTGCGCACCGTGCTCGACGAGGCGTGGACCACGGACTGGATCTCGGAACGGGGCCGACGGAGACTGCACGAGTACGGGATCGCACCTCCCTCGCTCACCTCGACTTCCAAACCGGTGCGTTGCCCGCAGTGTGCCGCCGACCATGTTCGTGTGGTGAGCGAATTCGGGTCGACCGCCTGCAAGGCCCTCATGGTGTGCGAGGTCTGCCGGGAACCGTTCGATCACTTCAAGGTGCTCTAACCGTGACCGAAAGGCCACTCGAGTTCCACTCACTCGTCGTCACCGCCGTGACCCCCTTGACCGAGGACGCCGTCGCCGTCTCCCTGGACCCCTCGTCGGCTCCGGAGGGGGTCTTCCATCACCTCCCGGGACAACACCTCACCGTCCGGGCGATGATCGACGGCGAGGATGTGCGTCGCTCGTATTCGATCTGCTCGCTACCCGGCGACGAACGGCTGCGGGTGGGGGTCAAGCGCCTACCGGGGGGCGCCTTCTCGACCTTCGCCCTCACGGTGCTGAGGGCGGGAGACACGCTGGAGGTGATGCCCCCGGTCGGGGACTTCACCGTCGA
>DAIOGO010000119.1:0-5798 GCA_036745195.1 Actinomycetota bacterium
GCGCTGGCCGCTGTGGGCGACCATCGGCCACCTCGCCTGCCAGCGCGTGTCCTGGCTGTGCGGCTTCGCCGGCGAGTCGGGCGCAGAGTCGACCCCGTTCCCCGAAGCGCTCTATCGATGTCCGGGAGACGAGTACCTGGAGCCCGTCATGACCTCTGCTGACCTGGTGATGGCGCTCGAGTCGACCTTCGCCATCATCGAGGGATGTCTGGACCGGTGGGCGCCGGGCACACTCGACGTGGAGATCAGGAGGACCCTGGGCGGCGAGGAGTGGGTGCATACCCGGGGCTGGACGATCTCACGGGTCTTCGCCCACGACGTCGCCCACATCGCCGAGATCAACGAGGCACTGACCATCGCCGGCCTTCCCCTCGTGGATCTCTGGCGTTGACGGCGAGGCGGGCTGGACGGAACCGACGTCAGGCCCCGCCGGCCAACGCCCGGCCGGCGGCCAGGACCTCGTCCACCAGCGAATCCGCCTCGTCGAGGGTGGTGCGGGGGTTGATGAAACAGGGTCGGAGGGCGAAGCGCCCACCCACTCTGGTGCTGGAGGGCACCGTGCGGCCGCGGGCTCGAACCCGGTGGAGGATCTGTTCGTTGATGTCGTCGATCGACTCCTCGTCGGTCAGGCCGGTTGGCCGGTAGCGGAAACAACAGATCGAGAGGACCGGTTCGGCGAGGAGTTCGAGCTCGGCCGACTCCCGTGCCCGGTCGGCCACCCTGCGAGCGCAATCGAGGTGGCGTGCGACTCGCGCCCGCATGCCTTCGGCCCCGATCTCGGACAGGATCGCCCACACCGCCACGCCTCGGGCGGGGGTGGAGAAATCGACCCCCCAATCCGGTGTTCCCGTGCCGAGTTCGTCGAATGGCGACCCGGGGTCGCCGGTGGACGGCGCCGTCACCCGTTCGCGGTCGTAGTCCCCGGTCTCGATCGTGAACGCCCGCCCCAGCACACCCTCGTCGCGAACGATCGCCGCCCCCGTTCCCACCGGGGCTGCCATCCATTTGTGGGGATCGATGGCAAACGAGTCGTATTCGGCGACGTTCCCGAAGAGCTCCGTGACCCTGGGATCGAGCAGACCGAATCCGCCGTAGGCGCCGTCGACGTGGAACCAGATGTCCCGCTCGTGGGCGATTCGGGCCAGGTCGGAGAGCGGATCGACCCGGCCGGTGTTGACGTCGCCGGCGCACCCGACGATCGCCACCTGTGTCCGTCCGGCGGCGGCGTCCTGGTCGAGCGCCTTCTGCAGCAGGCCTAGGTCGATGGTGCCGTTGTGGTCCAGCGGTATCGAGCGAAGGTTGCGGCGGCCCATCCCCAGCACCCCCAGCGCCCTGGTCACCACGTGGTGTGTCTCGCTGCTGGCGTAGACGGTCGGCTCCACCATCCCCTCCAGCCCGTCGATCGAAGGGCGAAGACCGAGGCGTTCACCGGCATGCTGGCGGGCGGCCCCGATCCCGACCAGGTTGGCGGTGGAGCCACCCGAGGTGAAGGTTCCCACCGCCTGGTCCGGAAACCCGAGCAGTTCGATGAGCCAGCGCATGGCCAGGTGGTCCACGAAGTTGCCCGGTGTTGCCCACCACCGTTGCGGCACCGCCACCGTCTGGGCGAAATCGGCGGCGGCGCCGACGTCGGTGGGCATCGTCGTCACCCAGCCCGAGAACCCCGGGTGGCCGATACGGAGCCCGTTCTCGACGACGAGCCGGGCCAGTTGGTCGAGGGCGGCCTCCCGCCCCAACCCGTGGCGAGGGAGCGGCCCGTCGAGCGCCGCCATCCAGGAGCTTCGGTTGCGGGCCGGGTCGGGCCCCTCGAACTCGAGGAACCGTTCGATGGACGGAAGGATGCGGTCGAGGGCCGACCGGAGATCGTGGGTGCTGGCCGGATCACGCAGGGTTGTCATCGGGCGAGGATACGGGTGACCGGCCGGATCTGGCGGCGGGCTGATCCGAGCGACACCGGCCTTCCACTACCGTCCTGCGGGTGAGCGACCTCAAGCTGACCAAATACAGCCACGGCGCCGGTTGAGCCTGCAAGCTCGGCTCAGCCGAGCTGGCGCAGGTTCTGCGACCGTTGCGTGACCACCCCGCTGCCAGTCACCCCGATCTGCTGGTGGGTATCTCCACCTCGGACGATGCCGGGGTCTATCGAATCGCGCCCCATCTGGCCCTGGTTCAGACCGTCGATTTCTTCACGCCGGTGGTCGATGATCCCTACCAGTGGGGCCGGATCGCGGCGGCCAACGCCCTCAGCGACATCTATGCCATGGGTGGCACCCCGCTCACCGCCCTGCAGATGATCGGCTGGCCCCGCGACCAGCTCGACTTTGCGCTCGCCGCCGAGGTCATCGCCGGCGGCGCCGACATAATGGCCGACGCCGGGTGCACCATCGTCGGGGGTCATTCCATCGATGACACCGAGCCCAAGTACGGGTTTGCGGTGACCGGCCTGGTATCGCCCGATCGGGTGGTCAGCAATGCCGGGGCCCGGGTGGGGGATCACCTGGTGCTGACCAAACCGATCGGGACCGGGATCATCGCCACCGCCATCAAACGTGAGGCGTGTCCGGAGACCGTGATGGAGTCGGCCATCGAATGGATGACCACGCTCAACCGGGCGGCCTCATCGGCGATGGTCGAGGTGGGGGTCGGCGCCGCCACCGATGTCACCGGTTTCGGCCTGCTCGGCCACTTGGGAGAGATCATGGCCGCCTCCGGGGTGGGCGCCCGCCTCGATGCCGCCGCGGTACCGGTGATCGAGGGAGCCTGGGATCTCCTCGACGCCGGCATGTACCCCGGTGGCTCGGTCCGCAACTTGGCGGCGGTGCAAGCGTTGCTCGAACCGGGCAGCGGAGAGTCACGGATGGCGCGGATGCTGGCCGACGCCCAGACCTCGGGCGGACTCCTGATCGCGGTCGGGCCGGACCGGTTGGAAGCCCTGCTGGCGGCGCTCTCCGGAGATGGTGTGTTGGGGGCAGTGATCGGCGAGATCGTCGAGGGCACAAGAATCACCTGGTGACGGCGACCGGATACATGGCCGCCGGGCAGGTTCATAATGGAGGCGAACATGTCGGATGCCCGCCTCACCGCCATAGCCGAGTCGCTGTCGATACCCCGGGTTGAGCGGCACATCTTCATGTGTGCCGACTCGAGCGCACCCAAGTGCGCTCCCCTGGTGGAGACCGCCGAGGTCTGGAAGTATCTCAAGACCCGGCTCAAGGAACTCGGCCTGGCATCGGCGCCACCGCTGTGGCAGGGCACCCCCGAATTCGGGCAAGTCACCCCCGGCGAGGGGTGCGTGCTTCGTTCGAAGGTGGACTGCCTCCGGATCTGCGAGCAGGGACCGATCGTCGTCGTCTACCCCGAGGGGGTCTGGTACCACCACGTCACCGTCGAGGTGATGGAGCGGATCATCGTCGAACACCTGATGAACGGGCGGGAGGTCTCCGAGTTCGTGTTTGCCAGGAAAGGACCCTCATGATCAAGCGACTGTTCTGGGTGTTGGTGGCGTGGCGGATCCTGGGACCGCGGGTCGGGCCCGGCTTCTCGGCCGGTCAGGAGCACCCGATGCGAGTCCCGGCCCGAACCGTCTTCGTCGGGGACCGCGAGTTCCTCGTCCGCCAGATGGGGAGCGGCCCCGACCTGGTGCTCATCCACGGTCTGAACGGGTCGTCCCTGGCCGAGTGGTACAAGATGGCCCCCCGACTGGCCGACCGGTTCCGGGTGACTCTGGTCGATCACCGCAACCACGGGTTATCGGCCGGCACCGCCGGCCGATTCGACGTCGAGGACGTGGCCGACGATGTCGCCGCGGTCCTCGCCCGGGTGGGGATCGAGAGTGCCGATCTGGTCGGCTACTCGATGGGTGGCACCATCGCCCAGGCCATCGCCCATCGGCATCCGGGGGTGGTGCGCCGGTTGGTGCTGGTGGCGACCATGGCCGCCCACCCGACCACCTATCGGGTCGCCCGCCAGTTGTTTGCGATGCTGACCCGTGGCTGGGAGCGGCTGACCGGGATCGGCACCCCGGAGGTGAGGGCCGGGTACCTGGTGCTCACCGGGGCGGTGGAGCGGCGGCATGCCCGGTGGGTGTGGCAGGAGAACCAGCGCCGTGACCCCGAGATGGGAGCGGCGGCGGCGCTGGCGCTGCTTCGCTTCGATTCGACGCCCTGGATCGGGAAGGTGACCGCCCCGACCCTGGTGGTCATCCCCACTCGCGATCAACTGGTCCCGACGGCCTGGCAGTACCGGTTGGCCGGTCTGCTCCCGAAGGGCGAGGTGGCCGAGGTGGAAGGCGCTCGCCACGAGGTCCCCTGGACCCATCCAGACCTGCTGGCGGAGCGAATCGAGGCGTTTCTCGACTGAGGCATAGCCCCAAGTTCAGGATCGTGTGCGCCTTTGACTGCCGGCTACCTGTACCCGCTCAGCAACCTCGAACTGCGTAGATGTTCGTTCCAGTCTTCCGCTCAGCCTCGTGGGGCAGGCTAGGCGTAGGGCAGGTCAGATACGAGCGATCACCCACATCACGACCACGACCAATCCGATAATGCCGAGAATGGACCATACGGTGCGATTCATCTTCCACCTTCCTTCGGTTTTGAAGGGAGCGGCTCCGAGCTGCTCCGGCGAACGACCGGACGGTCTGTTCTTCCGCTGACTGGCAAGGCCAAGAGGTGTGAGGACCGTTGGTCGCTCAACCGTAACTCTATACCTGAAAACGAACTCAGGCGTTGTCCATCATCTTTTTGGCGGTGAAGCCGAGCAGAGCCAGCACCAAGAAGACCAGTAGGAATTTCTTCATGGGCCGATTCTAGGCCGGCGGCCCAACGATCGGGATCGTTGTCGCCTCGTCACAACCACCAGATCCAGGAGTCGCCGCTCACGGGCGGATCGATGAGGAAGCGGCGGAGACCGTCGATGATGTTGCCCGGGTAGGCGAGTGTCGCCCGGTTGAACCGATTCGGGTTGGTGAAGATCAAACGGGGGTGCGCTCTGTTAGCCCCGGCCCACTGCATGACCAGCGGCATGAAGTCCGCCACGTTCTCGGTGACGAGGGCACGTTGATGAGCGGTGGCGTAGATGAGGAGATCCTCGTCGGGCATCCCGCGCAGTCCGGGCTCTGCGGCCACCGCCACGACATCGAAGGACTCGTCGATGAGGCTCTCTGCTATGCCCGGAGCGTGCATCTCATCGAGCAGCAGCTTCACCTCTCGAGCAGTTGGCGTTGGCGACGCCATGACGTTTCGGCCTCGTCGGCGATCCGGGTCCGTTCGTCGATCAGCGCGTCGATCTCATCGGTGTAGTCGGCGTAGTAGGCCAATGCCGCGTCCACCATCGGCTCGGCAATGCCCAAAAGCTTGGCTGCATGGGTCCGACGCCCACTCGGCGGGACGTCGCCACCGACGATGGCTCCGATCACGTCTGCCACCTCAGGACCGCCCGCAAGGACCGGTCGCCGTCCCGAAGGGCCGTCGCGGAACACGACCACGGGGTGGGTCTCCATTCTCAGGCCCTCATCGATGAGACGTTCAGCCAACGTGGAGACCCCGACGTCGTGCCGGTGGGCGCTGGCCTTGAGTCGCCGGTGGAGTGGTTCGTCTGAGAATCGGATGGAAACCACAGGCATGGCGACAGTGTAGTCGCCCGTCGTCATCCTGCCCAGGGGGCCGAATCACCACCTGAACGCCAAGCGAACGCCACCTCGCCGTACTACACAGATCGGCACTTCCTCCGCCAAGAGACAGCGATTGTGACCGCAACTCCGGCGGCGCCACCAAAATAGACGACAGGACCAGAAGCAACGG
>DAIOGO010000119.1:5898-8111 GCA_036745195.1 Actinomycetota bacterium
CGTTCTTCGTTCTTCGTTCTTCCTCACCCCGGCTTCAACAGCAGCCTGTCGCCCTCGATCTCGCCCCACGGCAGCGGCAGGGTGGTGCCCTCCACCCAGCGCGGGTTCATGTCGAAGTAGTTCGGGTGGTAGGCGTGACCCGACTGGCCGGTGGTGTGGACCGCCACCGATGATCCGAAGTCGGAGAGGTCGACCACCATCCGGAACGACGGCAGCCAGTCGACCTCGTAACCGTTGATCGCCGTCCAGCCGATGGCGTTGACGATCTCACCGCCTCCCCCCAACTCGGGCGGTGATGTTCGATTGAAGATCGCCTCGATCGGCCCGATCCCCGACTTGCCGAACGTCTGGTTCTGGAAGGTGGCGGTGTGGAGGTCGCCCCAGCGCCACTTGCCGGTGTCGTCGCCCAGTCGGGCCTTCAGATCTACGTAGGCATCGGTAATCGATGCCGCCAGGATGTCGTCGCGGGTTTCGGTCACACCGGCGGTGGAGGTGTCGTCCCACCAGGGGTCGTCGGGTCGTTGGGCCAACTCATAGAAAACCCCGAACAGCCGGGAGTGGTCTTCCGGCGTGTTGTCGCCCAACTCGTCGGCGAAGGTGTTGCTGACCAGGTGGGCCCAGACTCCGGCGTAGGCGGCAGCGGCCGCGGAATCTCCGCCCATCTCGTATGGCGGATCCCAGGTGGAGAGCAGCTCCTGCAATGGCGCCGCTCCCTCCACCGCGAGGTCGTTCAGCAGCGGGACGAGATACCCGGCCGATCCGTCGGCGACGTCGAGCTGGATGGCGGTCATGTCCTCCACTGTCGCCCCGGCCGTCGCCTCGAGCAGCTCGAAGATGCGGGAGGCCCGGTAGCCGGTGGCGTGATCGGACCCGATGTACTGCCCGTCTTCGTCGCCCGGTCCGATCCGGTTGACCGGCTGATTGGCGGTGAGGATGAAACCGGAGGGCGGGTTGAAGATCGAGGGGAGGCCGGCGGGATCGAGGAAGGTATCCACTGGGCCGTGCAACCAGCCGGCGGCGGGATAGCGGCCGTCACGGCCTTCCCGCACCGGGATCTTGCCGGTCGACTGGTACCCGATGTTCCCGTCGACGTCGGCGTATACGAAGTTCTGGGCGGCGATCTGGAACTTGGCCACCGCCGCCCGGAACTCGTCCCAGTTGGAGGCCTGGTTGTACTCGATGATGGCTTCGACGGTGGTCCCCGGCTGCAGGGCGGTCCACGACAGGGAGGTGACGAAGGAGGAAGGAACCTCGACCGCCGGGCTGGTGGCCAGAGTGCCGTCGTCGACGTAGACCTCGGAGATGACGGGGCCGTGGATGGTGGACCGGACCTCGATCTCCACCGGGTCGCCGCCCGCCACCTCGATCGTCTCAACCCTGACCTCGAACTCGCGACTCCCGTCCGGTGCGGTGTAGTGGGTGTCGTCTTCGACGTTCTCGATGAACACGTCCATCGAGTCGGGCGCCTCGTTGGTGACCCCCCAGGCGATGCGGTCGTTGTGGCCGATGACCACCCCCGGGGCGCCGGGGAAGGAGAACCCGACGACGTCGAAAGGACAGGCGTCGCCCTTGGGGGAACAACTCAGGGCGTTCTCGTACCAGATGGACGGCATCTGGATCCCGAGGTGAGGGTCGTTGGCGAGGAGCGGTAGGCCGGAGGCAGTCCGATCACCGGAGACGACCCAGTTGTTCGAGCCGATCCCTTCGAAGCGCTGGCCGATGACGGCGTCCACCCCGGCCACGGTGGCGATCAGGTCCTCCAGCGGGGCGGCGGGAAGCGCCAGCGTGGCGGGAGCGGTGGTGCGGGCAGTAGTGATGGCGGGGTCGACGATCACCGGGAAGTCCTCCCGGTAGGCCGGGTAGAGCTGCTCGGCCCGTTCGACTCCGAACTTCGCCGCCAGCACCGCCCGGTCCAACTCCTCATCCAGGTTGGCGCGTAAGTCCCAGGCCATCACCTTGGTCCAGGTGAGGGTGTCGTACGGTGTCCACGGCTCGATCTCGTATGCCGTCTTCTGCTTGAAAAAAATAGAATACTCCAGGCTGACCTGCGAGGGTGCCTTTCCGGCCAGATAGGCGTTGACACCTTCGGCATAGGCGTCGAGGGCGGCCCGGGTCTGGTCTCCGAGGATCTCGTACTCCTGCTCGGCCACCCGGCGCCAGCCCATGGTGCGAAGGAAGATGTCGGTCTCCACCTGATCGGCCCCGAACAGCTC
>DAIOGO010000120.1:0-8087 GCA_036745195.1 Actinomycetota bacterium
TCGGATAGCGGGCGTCGGCGGTGGCAGTGGTGCCTTGCGGGTCGAGTACGCCCAATCCCTTCATCCACGACCACGACCCGTCCACGGCCGCCACCCCGGCGAGACCGTGACGGACATGACGACGTTCCACCGCCTTGCGAAGCAAGCCGTCGAGCCGGTGTTCGAGATCCGTCACCGTGGGAGTCTGCCACATGTCGGTGAGGACGGCGGTGGGAACCGGCAGTCAGGTTCCGGCCTGCCGGTTCGGAGCCAGGAGCTCCCTCTCGGTCTGGTTGTAGGGGATCACCGACCGAGCGGCCGGTTTCTCTTCCCGCCGAATAGCCGGTCGTCTCAAGGCCCTCGTACTGCCTCACACATGGCATAGGTCAGTGCTTTGGCCCCTGTTGGGGGCGTCGGGGCCTGTCCATGGTGGATCAGGTTTCGAGCGGATGCACCCGATATACCGGGATCTCTTCCTTCACTCCACGCATGATCCCCGGCTCGAAGATCACCTCATGCGCCGTCAGTAGGGACGACACGGCCGGATCGTCGTAAACGTCACCGGTGAGAGCGATCTCGCCGGCGGCGGCGAGTTTCTGCACCCGCGAGGCGATGTTGACGTCCTGGCCGAAGAAGTCGATGCGGTCGTTGAGGGTCACGGCTATCGACCGGCCGCGGTGGATACCGATCTTGATGACGAGGTCGGCCGTGATCGTTCGGTTGAACCGGTCGATCGCCCGCAGCATGTCGAGTGCAGCCCCGACGGCGTCCGCCGGCGTCACAAACGTGGCCATCACTGCGTCGCCGATGGTCTTCGTGACGGAGCCCGAGTGGTCCGCCACCGCCTGCACCAGAGCGTCGAAGTGGCGACGGACGAGGTCGTAGGCGTTGGCGTCGCCGATCGAGTCGTACATCAGCGTGGAGTCCTTGAGATCGGTGAACAGGTAGGCGAGGTCCTTCACCTGAAGCGTCTCGGACGCAGGGACAGTCTCAGATCGAAAGAGACGCCGAAATGTCTGGTTACTGATGAGCCGCTTGGCCGACAGCACCGGCACGAACTCGACGAAGGCCATTTCTTTGGTCCTCGGATAGTCGACGACCCAGACCGACGCCCTGTCGCTTCCCACGTTGCGAATTTCGACGCTGAGCGGACCGCGGGGGATCATTCCGACTGCCGGGAATTGGTAGGTGAGAGCCCGTCGCTCGGCCGGATCCTCCGCTCCGGGTGGTTCCGATGCGGAAGAGCCATCGGCGTCCCATTCGTAGAGGGACTTGCCCTCGGGCCACTGGTTGGCGAACGGGGCGAGGGGAGTCCCGCCCGCATCCACCAGCCGGCTGCCGTCGAGCTCCAGCTCGAGCCGGGTCCCGTCCGGGCTCGGCCGCGCAGTCGTGAACATGGCGCTGGTCGAGTGCAGGACATCCATGACGCCGACCGAACTGCGCGGCTCGAGATCGACTGATGCGGTCTCGCCCGGATTCACGTAGGTGAGTAGGCGTGTCCACGACTCGAGCACCTGCGGGACCGTCAGCCCGTTCGAGAGCGGCTTGACGTCGGGGCTCAGGTGATAACGGAAGTAGAGCTCCTCGACGTTCAATGAAGCAGGATCGTGAAACGAGATCCGTCTGATGCTGGGCGAGACCGTGAACGTCACCTGGATGAAGTCATCGAGGTCGGCCTCGTTGACCATCGAACACAGGTTGCAGACGAAGTGAGGATCGAGGCTCTCTAGCTGCCGGAAGCTGCGGAAGACGTTGGCGCAGGCCCCGCAAATGATCAGCCAATCCATGTCGAACAGCCCGACATCGGTGGCATGGAGAAAGAGATCGATGGGTTCGTCGCCTGGTATGGCATGGCGGTCGCCGAAGCGGAGGGGATTGATCCGGAACAGCTCGGCGTCGTCGGCGCTCCGGATCAGCATCTCCAATCTCGACATCAGCCGAGGGCTCCACGAGCGTGCGACTTCGAGAGCGCCAAGGCGCTCTTCGAGGAGAACCTCGTCTATCTCGAAGGTGATGGTCCGACGCTCCTGAGAGAAAGAATCCACCCCCGGGGCGGGGCGTCGGTCACACTAGCGATGGTCCGAAGTCAACGCGACAGGTGGAGCCGACCAACGGACCGGACAGATCGCGAGCCTGCCGAACGTCGAGTTCTAGGTCGAAGGTAGATCGACGGGTGTTCGTGCGTGAGTACCGAAGCGCGCCACCCGGCTGACGACGCCCTACCCCCCGCCCCCGGGCCGGAGTGGCGTGCCGGTCACCGTTCGTAGTCCTCGCTCGTACCGAAGGATCTGGCGGCTCGGCGGGTGCACTGGCGGCCCGGCTGGCGGCTAGAAGATCGACTGAATGGCGAGGACAGCGAGCACTCCGTCAACGATCAGGAGCAGCGGTAGGAGCCAAGTCGCCGGATTCTGCTGGGCCCAGCGGCGAACCGACCAGAGCAGGATCGCGATGGCAACGACCAGGTAGGCCGCGATGGCCACGTAGCCAGGTGCTTTCTGCACATGGGGCGGCAGGTCGGCGAACGCGATACGGTAGAGGACGAGCGCCGCGAACCCGAAGACGAGGACCGCAGAGACCGCGACCTCGAGGACGAACCCCCTCCGCCTCTTGGGGGGCTCGCTGATGGCCCCTGTCGTCGTGGCAAGAGCTGGCCAGTGCCGGAAAGCCCACATCAGTGAGAAACCCACGAGGCTCGCGGCGAGCAGCGACCACAGCGCCAGTCCTACGGTCTTGTGTGTTTCCGCCAGGTCTAGCGGGAGCCGGGCGTCGAGGTACTCGGCGACCATCCCAGCTGCCGGCGGATCCAGGTTCGAGAGGACGGCTACCACGTACCCCGACTCCGGATAGATGCGGAGATCGCCGTTCATGCCCGGTGCGCCTCCGTTGTGGCCTACCGAGCGGTAGCCCTCCTCGTGCCGACGGACCTCGAACCCGTACGCGTACTCGACCCCGGGACCGATCTCCTGCTTGCCCTCGAGCAGCAGCTCCGTGGAGTCGGCGCTGAGTAGCTCGTGGTCAGAGAGCGCGTCAGCGAACCGAGCGAGATCCTCAACCGTGGAGTACCCGCCTCCGGCGGAGGTTCCGCGGAAGGGGAGCGTGTCGGTATTCGGTTGCCAGTCGGTCCCTCCGCTCGGATCCATATACCCGACGGCGCGATCCGGGACCTCCACGTCCTCGGGCAATGACCCGGTCCCGGTCATCCCGGTCGGCTCGAAGATGTGCTCGGCTACGTAGTCGTAGTAGCCCTGTCCGCTCACCGCCTCGATCACGACGCCGAGCAGGAGGAAGCCGTAGTTGCTGTACGCAAAGCGGCTGCCCGGTCTGAATTCGAGGTCTCGCTCGCCGTAGAGCTCCACGTAATCGCCCAGCGTCCGGAGCTCCTCGCGGTGGGTATCGAACTCGGGCCCGAAGATGTCCCCGGTGCCGCCGGTGTGGGTCAGCAGTTGATGGATCGTGACCTGGGTTGCGACGTCGCGGTTCGGGTAGTCCGGTAGGTACCTGCCGAAGGGTGCCGTGAGCTCGATCTTCCCGGCCTCCGACAGCTGGAGGATGGCGACCGCGGTGAACATCTTGTTCATCGAGCCGATGCGGAACCGGGTCTCCAGCGTGTTCGGGATCTCCCGTTCGCGATCGGCCAGCCCGTAGGCGCCACTGAAGAGCACGTCGCCGTCCTTCACGACTAGGACCGTGCCACTGAACCTGTCGGCGGCTGCCGCCTCGTCTAGCCGGGCCTCGAGCGCCGCCACCATGTCGTCGTCGCTCAGACGTTGGAGAGCGACATCGAGGGCGCCCGGAGGCTCTGCGGTATCGACAAGATCGGTCCGCGGCTGGGGGTTGGCGCCGGCGCGCAGGAGCCCCTGGTTGTCCGCTTGGGCGAGCCGCTGTCGCGCTTTCGAGCTGGCCCTGTCGCTGTACACAACGAAGTGTTCGGTCTCCCACGGCTGACCGTCGTGAGGCCACTGAAAACCCTCGCCGCGCCGATACCACGAGCCGCTGTCAACCACCTGGCTTGGTTCGGGTGCTACCTCCGATGACGGCGATGTGCCACAAGCGGAGGCGAGCCCTAGGAGCAGAGCACATGCCAAAGCGGCGTTTGCGCCGACGCATCTCCTTCCGGACCCACTCCGCGACGCGCCCACTCCCACGCCGTGCACATGCAACCTGCACACCTCTTCGCCCGTCACGATGCTCATCACGCTGCCGAACGTCGAGTACTACTTCAAGAGTAGGTCGACGAGTGTCGTGTGCGAGCGCGAGGGAGACGACCCGCCTGGTGTTTCTGTCGAGTCGCTAGTGATTCAGGGTCGTCCGAGGTCGCTGACCGGCTGGTAGGTTCGATTCGTCGGGGAGATCCCGACCTTGATCGAGGAGGCAGGATGAGAAGGCTTGTTCCGGTATTGGCGGCGCTGGTGCTGGTAGTGGCAGGGACCGCGACTGCGGCGGCCGGCAATCAGTCGAGTGGCGAGATCACGTATCAGACGATCAGCTTCGAAAACGAAGGCGACACCGTCTACGGGACATACACCCTGCCCGCCAGGGTCGATGGCAACACTCCGGCCGTCTTGATGCTGCATGGCTTCACAGGTGATCGCAACGAAGGCCCCGTCTTCCAGCCCGATTTTTCGTTCACCGACACGATGTACTCGCGGACGGCCCAGGTCCTGGCCGAGAACGGATTCGCCTCGCTCCGGATCGATTTCCGCGGTTCGGGTCAAAGCATCGAGGAGATCGGCTTCGCCCAGACCACGTTCAGCGGCCAGGTCTCAGACGCCTCTGCTGCCATCGAATGGCTCGGCGACCAGAAGAAGATCGGGCAGATCGGCGTGCTCGGCCTAAGCCAGGGCGGATTGGTGGGAGCCATCACCGCCGATAACCACAAGGAGGTGGCGTCACTGGTGCTGTGGTCGCCGGTGGCCAACCCCGTCGACACGTTCAAAACGGTGCTCGGGTCCGACACCGTGCTGCAGGGTCTGACCCAGCCGTCTACCCAGGCCACGCTTCCCTGGGGAGCGGTGATCACACTCGACCGACCATTCTTCGAGGAGTTGTACACGACTGACCCGATCGCAGCCATCGCGGGTTACGAGGGTCCGATGCAGGTGGTGGTGGGCGAGCGCGATGACATCGTCACCCCCCAGCCCTACTACGGCGAGACCTACCTGGCCTATCACGATGGCCGTGAGGAACTGGTCGTGCTCGACGGAGATCATGTCTTCGACGTGTTCGCCGGCAACGGGGCTCCCGCACTGGACGAGGCGATCGCAGAAAGCGTCGAATGGTTCATCGTCACGCTCCGGAGCGGACGCAGCTAGCTGGCGGGTCTGCCCCAGGGCTGTTCTGCCGCCGTTTGCAGTTGCGGCTCTGCCCGGCGACCCCGGTGGGAACACCGGGTGTTCGACTCGGGTCCAGCCGGTGGTCGGCCGGGTTCGACGGTCGGAGACAGGACGGTACGCTTGAATGCCCGGCGGCGGCTGGTGTCGGCGCACGTCGAGGTGCGGTTGGCCGAGCGCCGGTTGAAGCGCGATGAAGAACATAGGAGAGCGGAACCGATGCGAATAGGAATCCTCACAGGTGGTGGCGACGTCCCCGGACTGAACCCCTGTATCAAGGCGGTCGTCAACCGGGTCGCGGCCGAGGGACACGAGGTCCTGGGCATCCGCCGCGGGTGGGCGCCGTTCCTCCGCTACAACCCGGACGAGCCGGAAACCGCCTCGGAGTGGTTCGAGGAACTCACCCCTGCTCGGGTTCGGACGATCGACCGAACCGGGGGCACGTTCCTCCACACGTCACGCACCAACCCGGGCAAGGTCAAGGCCAAGGAGGTTCCCGAATTCCTGGCCGATCGCGCCGTAGGAGAGGGGCCGTTCGACTTCACCGACCACGCGTTGCGGGTCATCGAAGATCAGCAGCTCGACGTGCTCATCCCTATCGGAGGCGACGACACGCTCTCCTACGCCCTGCGGATGCACGACGAGGGGGTGCGGGTCATCGCCGTTCCCAAGACGATGGACAACGACGTGCATGGGACCGACTACTGCATCGGCTTCTCCACCGCGGTCAGCCGGGGCGTCCAGTTCATCAACCAGTTGCGCACCAGCACGGGGTCACACGAGCGAATCGCCGTGGTGGAACTGTTCGGCCGCTACTCGGGCCAGACATCCCTGGTCACCGCCTACCTGGGTGGGGTTGATCGGGCGATCATCTCGGAGGTGCCGTTCGACATCGACCGGCTTGCCAAGCTGATCATGGACGACAAGCGCCGCAACCCGAGTGACTACGCCATGCTCACCATCTCCGAAGGCGCCACCATGACCGGAGGCGAGATGGTGCTGTCCGGTGAGGCCGATGCATTCGGGCATCGCAAGCTGGGTGGGATCGGATCCATGACCGGCGAGATGCTCAAGGAGATCACCGGTGAAGGCATCGTCTATCAGCCACTCGCCTACCTGATGCGGTCCGGGAGCCCCGACTCGCTCGACCTGATGGTGGGAAACAACTACGCGGTGATGGCCGCCGACCTGGCGATGGAGGGGGCCACCGGGCGGATGGTGGCACTGCGGGGCGGCACCTACACCAACGTGCCGATCTCGGTGACCCGGGAGGGTGTCAAGCGGGTCGACGTTGACGAGTTGTACGACCGAGACGAGTACCGGCCCAAGGTGCGCCACGTCATCGGCAAGCCGATGTTCCTCTACTGACCCGGCACTCTGGGGGCCTACTCGAAGCCGAACAGGTGCACAACCAACGCCAGGGTGACCATCGCCAGGAAGAAGCCGGCCACCCCGCCACCGATGATGGCGGGTAGGTGTCCGCGTTCTTCGCCGTGGCGGCGGGCCGCGATCCCAAGCCACACCGCCAGCAAGGCTGTCACGACTGCCAGCGGTCCGCAGATCTCGCTCATCGTTTCGGTAGCGAACAGTGCGACGAGCATGACCAGCATTCCCGCCACCGAAACCCAGGCAAGCGTCAATTCGCGACGGGCGCGATTGGTGGTCGAGGCTCTCGAAGGTCGTATTCCGATGCCCATGATTCGATCGTGGCGCGTACCGGCTCGCCCGTCCAGAGCACGAAGGCCATGTCGGGCGTCCTGCTGGGAGCAGGTCCCGGCTGTGTCAGGTCACCGCTCGATGGAGCATGTCGACGAACCGGGAGCGCGATGCCTCGAGAACGACATCGACGTTGGGGGTCTCGCCAGTGAACCCGAGGTGGTCGACCACGGTCTGGCCCCGCGCCCATCGTCCTTCGGTCTCGATTCCCACGAAGAGCCGTTCGGTCCGGGTAGCGACGTCCGGATCGATCGCCACCGCCATGGCGATGGGGTCCGGGAGGTCGAACCCGGCCAGCTTGGTCTCCCGTTTGACGAAGACGTCGACTACCGCCTGGATGTCCAGACAGAAGTCGGCCAGAGGAGTGCCGGTGGCGCGCAACGCCGCCTGGTCTTCGGGGGCGAAGGTGGCGTACTTGTAGGAGATGTCCCAGCCCACCATCGTGATCGGCAGGCCCGACTCGAACACGATGCGGGCGGCGTGGGGGTCGGCCCACAGGTTGTATTCGGAGACCGGGGTGATGTTGCCCCGGCCTTCGCCGACCCCACCCATCATCACATAGCGTCCGTTGAAGCCGGCGATCGATGGATCCCGCCGCAGCGCCAGCGCCAGGTTGGTGAGCGGCCCGAGCGTGACCAGCGTCAGGTCGTCGCCGTGGCGGTGGATCGTGTCGAGGATCGTCTTGACCGCGTGGCCGCCGTCCGGCACCCGCCCGGTGAGGGGGAGTCCGATGTCGCCCATCCCGTCTTGGCCGTGGACCATCTGGGCGGTTTCGAGGGGGATGACGAGGGGACGGTCGGCGCCGGCGATCACCGGGACGGATGAGCCGCACAACTCGACTGTGTAGAGGGCGTTCTGGATCGCCATCGGGAGTGGAACGTTGCCGGCCACCACGGTGATCGCCTCCACCACGATGTCGGGTTGTTGAAGCGCCATGACCAGGGCGACGGCGTCGTCGGAGGCGGTGTCGGTGTCGATGAGGAACGGACGGGGCATGGGAGCACGCTACCCCGAACCGTGGGCCGGGGACGACACCGGGTGTACTCCCGAACCCTGCCTGGG
>DAIOGO010000121.1:0-8085 GCA_036745195.1 Actinomycetota bacterium
GGGTCGAGGTTGCCGTCGGGGTCGGTGTCGTTGTCTGCCAGGTCGAAGGTGGCCGTGGCGTCCTCGGCGACCGTCGGCGTGTCGTTGACGGCATTGGGCGGGTCGTCGACCGCCACCACGTTGGTGGTCACGATGGCGGACGTGATCGAGCAGAGCGCCAGCAGGTCACACACTTCGTACTCGAACGTGTCGGTCCCGAAGAAGTCCTGTCCCGGGGTGTAGGTGATGGTGCCGTCGCCGTTCGCAATCGCCACCCCGTTGCCGGGGGGAGTGGTGATCCTCACGCTGGCCGGGTCGAGGTTGCCATCGGGGTCGGTGTCGTTGGCGGCGACATCGATCGTTACGGCCACGTCCTCAGGGGTCGAGATGGCATCGGGGTTGGCCACCGGTGGATCGTTGACCGCGTTGACGGTGATGGTGGCCACCGCCGTGTCGCAGAGCCCGGTCGTGTCGCAGATCTGATAGGTGAGGGCGTCCGGTCCCGAGTAGCCGGGGGCGGGGGTGTACTCGATGGTGCCATCACCGTTGTTGACGGCTGTGCCGTGGGAGGGTCCGCCGAGGATGGTGAGGGTGGCCGGGTCGAGGTTGCCGTCGGGGTCGGTGTCGTTGTCTGCCAGGTCGAAGGTGGCCGGCGTTCCCTCGCTGGTGAAGACAGGGTCGTTCGTCGCCGACGGAGGATCGGCCACGGGGGAGACGGAGATGATGACGGTCGCCGTGTCGCAGAGGAGGGTCAGGTCACACACCTGGTAGGTGAACGAGTCGGGTCCGGACAGGTCAGGGTCGGGGGTGTAGCTGATCGTCCCGTCCGGGTTGGCGGTGGCAGTGCCCTGGGTCGGTGGCGACAGGATCGTTACCGTGGTGGGGTCGATGTCGCCGTTGGGGTCGGTGTCGTTGGCGAGGGGGGAGACGACCACCGTCACGTCCTCGCCGGTCCCGGCGGTGTCGTCGTTGGCGACCGGAGGCGAGGCCGGGGTGCCGACCTGGACCGAGGCGGTGGCGGGACTGGAGTCGACTGTCGTGAGGGTGGTGTCGATGGGGGTGGACCCGACGTGCCCGGTGGCCTGGTTGAGGTAGCTGCCCGCCACCGCCGGCAGCACCACCGAGTAGGTGAGAGCAGCCGAGCCACCGGCCGGAACCACGAACGATCCTACGAACGTCAGGGTTTGGCCGCCGATGAAGGGATCGGGAATCGGCGATCCGGTGTAGCGGGCGGAACCCGGAACATAGGTGGCGCCGGCGGGGAGGACGTCCACGACATCATCGAGGGTGGCGGCGAGCGTGCCCGCATTGGAGATGGTGACGGTGTAGCCCACCGTCCCTCCGGTGGGCGGAAGCACCGTGGGAGAGGCGCTCTTGGCCAGGGTCAGCTTGTTCTCGGCTGGAAGGATCGGGAGCAGGTCGGTGGCGAAGCCGCTGGTGTCGGTGTGTTTGATCTGGGTGCCGCTGGCGATGTAGTTGACCGGGGTCACCGAGGTCGGGGCGACGGTCGTTCCGGCCGCCACGAAGGTGTAGACGGCCGTGTAGTTCTGGGCGCCACTCAACCCGGATACGACCAGCGTGTCGTTGTAGGTGCCGGACGAGGAGAAGGTGATCCGGGTGTCGATCAGTTGATAGGCGTTGGCCGGCCAGGCCAGGTCGGTGGCGGGGGTGGCGACGAAGACGCCGGTGCCGTTGGGGTGGCCGGGCGGTCCGGCGCCGACCGTGCCGGTGTTCCCGGTCACGGTCATGGTCATGATCCCGCCCAGTTCGGCCGGGTTGGGCCCGGCCACGACCGTGTTGACCTTGTTGGCGCTGGCCTTGATCGTGTCTTCGACCGACTGGAGCGAGAACCCGCTCGTGCAGACCTGGGTGCCCCCCAAGGTCGGATGGCCCGAGTACAGGGCGAGGTTGTGCGTCTGTGGGGTCGTGGTGGTTCCCGAGGCGACGAGGTAGAAGTAGGCGTAGGTGGTGGCGCCGGAGGCGAGGGGCCCGACATGGAGTCGCCCGTCCTCGTTGGCGCCGAGGCCCACCACTCCGCCGCCGAAACCGGTGAGATCGATCCAGGCGTCGGCGATCGCCGGTCCGCTGTTGGTGATCCGATAGCCGGCGTAGGCCCCCCGCAGTTGCGGGGTGATCGAGGTATCGACGTACATGATCGAGGCCGAGATGCGCGAGACCGTCACCGAGGCGGCGGAACAGGCCACCGCCGCCCCGGGGAGGGCGAGGGTGGCGGTCAGGGTGCTGGTGAGAAGCGCGGTAACAGCCAGGCGGGCCGTGGCACGGCGATGGGGGTTGTGAGGGCGTGGTAGGTGTGTGATCGATGGCTCCCACCTTCCCCATCGGCCGCGATGCCCCCGACTTAATATGCGACTTCACGAATATGACTCGGCCCGAGGGTTCCGGAGTGTTGCCGGCGATGGCCGACCCGGGGATGTCAGGTGCCGGCGACGAGCCGATCGGCCAGCCGCTCGACTCGTTCCCTGACGAAGACCTCGGTGTCCGGGTAGAGCCAGTCGAGCTGACCGGTGATCTCGAGGGTGACCAGGCCGTGCCATTCCGCCCAGGCGCCCAGCAGGGACGAGATCAGGTGGGGAGGGAACCCAGGCGCCATCTGGCCGATCTCTCCTGCCAGTTCCTTCTCGCCGGGGGTGGGGCGGCGGCCGGCGGTCGGCTCGGCGAGCCGGCCCCGGGACCAGGCCTCGGCGGCGAGGCCGAAGAAGGCCTGCCCCATCCGCCGGTTGGCCTCCACCGTGGGTCCGCCCTCTGGAGCGACGTAGCCGGGGATCGGGGTGCCGAAGATGAGGAGGAACCGGTTGGGATTGTCGAGGCCCCAGCGCCGGTAGGCGAGGACCGCCGTGACAAACCGGGTCTTGAACTCACGCGAGGTGGAGGAGGCGATCGCTCCCTCCACCGTGCCGGCCAGGTCGTTGTAGGCGTCGGCGATCAGGTCGGTGAGGAGGGCATCCCGCCCCGGGTAGTAGCGGTAGATCCCGGCCGGGCTCATTCCGATCGCCCGGGCGACACCCCGGATCGAGAGGGCGGGACCGCCCAGCTCGGCGATCTGGTCGAGGGCGGCCGCTTTGATCTCGGCGATCGTGTCGGTGCGGATCCGTTCCCGTCGGGTCGTCGTCATGGGGACATTCTTGCCCAGAGAAGAAGCAATTGCAAACACCTCTTGACAATGCGAACACTGTTCGCATATGCTGGAACTCGGCCGATGAACCAGAGAGAGAGGAACGGTCATGAGTGAGACCCATGTCGTGTTGGGAGCCGGCGGCGGGGCCGGCAATGCCATCGCCCTCGCCTTGAACGAGGCGGGCCTGAGTGTCCGGGGGGTCAACCGCCGGGGAGACGCTCCGCTGCCTGCCGGAGTCGAGCGGCTGGCCGCCGACATCACCACCGAGGCGGGGGTAGACGCCGCCGTCTCCGGAGCCTCGGTTGTCTACATGGCCGCCCAACCCGCCTACCACCGCTGGTCGCAGGAATTCCCGGCCATGCTCGACTCGGTGATCGCCGCCACCGGGAGGGCGGACGCCCGCTTGGTGATGGTGGACAACCTGTATGTCTACGGACCGGGTTCCGGCCCGATGGGCGAAGACACTCCGGAGCGGGCCACCGACAAGAAGGGCGTGGTGCGGCGCCGTCTGACCGACATGTTGCGGACGGCCGACCGCACCGGGCGGGTCCCGGTGGCGATCGGACGCGCCTCCGACTACTTCGGTCCCCGCGCCGACAACAGCGGGATCACCGCCATCGCCATCGAGAAGGCCGCCGCCGGAAAGAAGCCGAGCTGGCTGCTGGCCCTGGACGCGCCTCACTCGGTGGCGTTCTTGCCCGATGTCGCCAGGGCATTCGTCACCCTGGGCACGTCGAACGAGGCCTTCGGCGAGACCTGGGTGCTGCCGCATGGGTCGGCGCCTACCGGTCGTGAGTTCCTTGACCTGGTCAACCGGGAGATGGATGAACCCCGGGGGGCAGGGCTCATCAGCAAAGGAATGCTGCGGATGGCGGCGCCGTTCGTCCGGACGATCCGCGAGACCCTGGACCTCTCCTATCAGTGGTCGGATCCGTTCGTCGCCGACGACAGCAAGTTCCAGCGGGTGTTCGGGCCCTTCGAGGTCACCCCGTTGGCCGACGCAGTCCACCTGACGATGGAGGCCTACAAGGCCAGGGTGGGATGAGCTCCGCCGATCGAGGGTCAGGCTCCGGTGTCGAGCACGGTGTCCCGGGATGGTCCACTGTCTTCGTCCGCCTGCTCGAGGGTGACCCACAGGCGGGGGTAATCGGATCGCGCAACGCCCGCCCACATCTCGACCGTCCCCGGACCGGTGAACGTCCCGGCCGAGATGTGCACGGAATCGCGGGTGAACCAGAGTTCGTAGTGCTGTCCGGGCGGGGCGGGGTCGAGTCCGTCGACATCGAGAACGATCCGGGTCCCGGTGCGGGCGTTCCAGCCGCTGGCGATGGCGACCGCCTCCGGCGCCAGGTCGGTGCCGGCAATCTCGATCGTCCAGTCGGGGCGGCGGGTGGCGAGGATCCCGGCCGAGGCGATGACGGTGGCCACCACCGCCGCCGCCGTCACCGGGACCTGCCAGCGCCTCTTCCTCGGGGCGATGCCGGCGGGGGGCGCTGCCATGACCAGCGCCTCCACCTGCCGGCCCAACTCGGGTGAGGGCTCCTCCCACAGGGCCGGGTCGTTCAGCGCCGCCCGACCGGCGTCCAGATCCTTGAGGAGCGCCCGGCAGGCAGCACAACCGGCGACATGGGTGTGGTCGCGACCGGCCTGCCCTGCCAGGTAGGTGGCCCGGAAATCCTGGCAGTTCATGCGGTCACCTCCCTCATGCCTCCGAGCAGATCGGCCAGTCGCTGGTGCGCCCGGTGTGAGCGCGACTTCACGGTTCCCAGCGGGATTCCCAGCCGTTCGGCCGTCTCCTCGTGGGTGAGGCCAAGGTAGTAGGTGGCGCGGAGGACGGACCGCTCATCGGCCGGCACCCGTTCGAGGGCGGTTCGCACCTGCCACGCCTCCCACACCCCCTCGAACGAAGGCGACAACACGGCCACTTCCGGTTCGTCGCGTTCGACGGCGTCATGGCGCCGTTCGCGTCGGTGGAGGTCGACCGCCACCCGCCGGGCGATGGCGTAGAGCCAGGGCCCGGGATCGAGTTGAGGGTCGAAGCGTGCCGCCGCCCGCCATGCCTGTAGGAAGGTCTGCTGCACCACCTCCTCGGCCAGGCCCCGGTCGCCGAGCGCCCGGAACCCGACTGCGAACACCGAGCGGCCGAACAGCGCGTACAACTCGGCTACCGCCGTCGGATCGCCGTCACGAAATCGGCGCATCAGGCGTCTGGTTGCCTGGCTCTCACCTTCGTGACGGCTCACGCTGCTCGCTCCTCGTGGATGGTTGGTGGGGGCGGTTGATCCCGCCCCCACTCATACTGGCGCATTACTGGATGGCGTCACCGGCGGTGGATACCACGTACCACACGTCGTTGAGACCCTGGCCGTTGGTGTCGCCGGCGGCGGCGTCGCCACCGAAGTAATACAGCGGCCAGCCGTTGAATGTCGCCTGGACGGTGCCGTCCGTGCGGGTGGTCGTTCCGATCAGGGCCGCATCGATCCCATCTCCCGCCACCGGTTCACCGGTGAGCGGCGGCCAGTTCTGCTCGCACTCGTCGTAACAGGTGCTGTCCCCCTGGGCGTCCGGTACGAACAGATACAGCGTCTTTCCCGATCCGTCCACCAGGATCTGGCCCAGGGCGGAGTCGGCTACGGCCAGGCCGGCAGCAGCCGGGGGAGCCGCCGTGGTCGGTGACGGCGCGGCGGTGGTGACCGGTTCGGTGGTGGTGGTGTCGGCGCCGCCTCCACAGGCGGCCACCAGCAGGGCCAGTGCGATGAGCGATGGTGTCGGTCTCTTCATGTGGTTGTCCTCCTTCGTCGGGCCCCTGTTCCCCCCATTACGGTCGGCCATCGAGAGATGGTTCGCCCGCCCGGCACGCCCGGTACTTCCCACGTAGAATCCGAGCACCGCAGGAAAGGACGACCATGAAGACCGAGAGCGACGTCAATCAGGCCTTGAAGGGTGTGCCGTTGTTCGCCGGCCTCTCCGACAAGTCCTTGCGCAGCATCGCCTCACAGATGAAGTCCTACGAGTTCTCACCGGGATCGGTCATCATCGAGGAGAACACCGAGGGCAAGTTGGGCCGGATGTACGTCATCCTCTCCGGCCAGGCCGAGGTGCTGATCGACGGGAAACCGGTGGCGCAGTACGGCCCCGGTGACCATTTCGGCGAGATGAGCGTGCTCGATGGAAGCCCACGCTCGGCGACGATCCGGGCAACCACCGACGTCACCACCATGGGTCTGTCGAGCTGGAACCTGCGGGCGCTCATCAAAGAGGAGCCGGAGATCAGCCTCCACATCATCGAGGTCCTGGTCGCCCGTCTGCGGGCGGTCAACGCCAAGCTCAACGACTGACTGCTCCCCGACGAGGCCTCCCGGGTTCGCTCGAGGCCGGTGCCTGCCGTCGAGTTCGCCGCCGGTGGAAGCCGTCTTTGGTTTGAGGTTTCGTTGACCAACCCGTGAAGCGTTGCTGATCGCCGATCGCCGATGCTGTGTCCATAGTCCCCGACGAGAAAGACAAGGACATGGCACGCAACAAGATCATCGCAGCAAGTTTGACGGCCGCACTGCTGGCCTGGGGTGGAGCGGCAATGGCCAGCTCCGATCGGCCCCGCACCGAGTCGGTTCAATCCACCACCGGATCGACCGTATACAGCGTGGAGGACGCCGGCACTGTGACGGTGGCCTTCGATGGCACCGCCCTCAACCTGGTCGACAGCGCCGCCGCCGCCGGCTGGACCGTGTCGGTCGATTCGGTCCTCGCCACCGAGATCGAGGTCGACTTCGTCTCCTCGGACCGGCACCTCCGTTTCAACGCCGAGATCGAGGACGGAGCGGTGCGGGTGAGGGTCGAAGATCGCACCAAGGACGGTATCGCCTCCGAAGATTCGAGTGACTCGAGTGATGACTCGGATGACTCGAGTGATGGTTCCTCAGAGATCGAGGACCGCAGCGGCTCCAATTCCGGGTCGGACTCTTCGAACGACGACTCCGATGACGATTCGGACGACGACAGCTCCGACGACGATTCCGATGACAACGGCGGAAGTGGGTCCGACGACAACAGCGGAAGTGGGTCCCACGACGATCGCACCGAGAGTCTCTCCAGCCTTCTGGCCGGTGTCCAGACCATCGCCGTCCCCAGCCTCGGATCCGTCACGGTCGATGTCCAGGCCCCGAACGTGACCTTCGTGTCGGCTGCCGGTGTCGGCGGCTGGACCGCCACCCTGGACGAGAACGAGCCCGGTGAGGTCAAGGTTCTCTTCTCCAAGGATGGTGTCCAGATGGAGGCCAAGATCGAGATCGAAGACGGGTCGCTCCGTCTCCGAGTGGAAACGGAGCACTGAGGTACGCACCTGCCCCTGTTGCCCAGCCTTCGACCATCCACCCGGGCGCCGTTCGCGAGAACGGCGCCCGGTCTCGTTTCGACTGGAAATCCCTCCTGCAGTCGTCACGGGGGTCGGCGACGGAGAGGGCACGGGGCGACAGCGATCAGGGCCCGTCCGAACTGGGTCGGACCGTGCCCCCCTCCCCCCTCCGGGGTACTCCCCCCTTCGGAGGGAGAGACAGAACCGGTCGCGAGTCGCCGGTCTGAGGGCCCCTGGCCAATGCGGCGGCCCTCATCAAGGACAACCGCGCCCTCTACAAGCTGCGACTGCTCCAGGAGCTGACGGCCTCATCGGGCAACACCTTCATCCTCGACACCGAGCCGCCTCTCGGTTGACGGTTCAGTCGGCCGGGGGCAACGCCGGGGTGGTGACCGTGACGACCGCACCACCGCCCGGCCGATTGTCCAGGGTCATCGTTCCACCGGCCTTGTCGGCGAGGGTGCGGACGATGTCGAGCCCGAGCCCGCTCGATCCCGCCCCGCTCTCGCCCCGGCGGCTCGGATCGATGTCGGCGGGGAAACCCTTGCCGTGATCCATCACGGTCAGTTCGACACCCTGTTCGGAGCTCTGCACCGAGATGCCGAATGCGGTACCGGGG
>DAIOGO010000122.1:0-6495 GCA_036745195.1 Actinomycetota bacterium
GTCATGACCCCGATTCTACGGAGGCAGTCCGGCGGTCAGGGCGAGCACACCAGGCAGGGCCGGAATCCGGAGCCGGCGGCTTCGTCGGCCGACCGGAACTCGACCCGGTGGTTGTCCGAGATGCGGCGGGCATGGCGGCAGGTGGGAAGGCAGAACACACCGGTGGTGTCCGAGCCGAGGAATCGGATCCCCCGGCCGGCCAACTCCTCCAGGCCTCCCGGGTCGGCCCCTTCGTGCTCGAGCAGCTGCCTCTTCCGGTCGTTGCCTCCCAGCGAGTAGTTCCCGATCAGCCCGTCGCTGCGGACCACTCGATGGCAGGGGACGATCAGCGGGAGCGGATTCCTGGCCATGGTGGAGCCGACGGCCCGGGTGGCCCCTGTCTTGCCGACACGCCTGGCCAACCAACCGTAGGTCCGCACCTGCCCGCGGGGGATGGTGGTCGTGACCTCGAGCACCTGACGCTGGAAGTCGGTGACCACCCGCAGGTCGATCGGAAGCTCACCGGGCGTGCCCCGCTCGATCGCCAGGTTGATCCACCTGTCCCAACCCCGGGGAGGACGGGCCTCGATCAACTGGCGGCCGAATCGCTGATGGAAACGGGTGAATGCCTCCTCGTCGGGCAGGTCGACAGAGGACACGCCGTCGGTGTTGAAGGTCACGATCACTTGCCCGATCGGGCTCTGGAACAGGCCGAAACCATCCGCCAGACCCGTACCCAGCAGGACCGCTCGGTCCACCCTCGCCGGCGGGGCCGTACGCAGACCGTGCAATCGATCTTCGATCGTCATTGTTCTCCCTCCATGATCTGTCTGAGCTTCTGCAATCCTCGATGGACGTCGGCTTTGACGGTTCCTTCCGGCCGTGCCACCACCTCTGCGATCTCGGGATAGGACAGACCCACGACGTGGCGGAGAACCACCGCCTGACGCTGGTGGGGCGGCAGCCCCCGCAGCCTCCGATCCCAGGCGACGGAGTCGGGTGGTTCGGGATCGATCTTCGGGTGGCGATCCTCGTATTCGACCGGTTGCGGGCGCCTTGCCCGGTCCCGGGCGTGGTTGCGCCCCAGGTTGAGGGCGATCGTCCAGATCCAACCCCGAAGCTGGAGTTGGCGGATCCGTTCCGGTTCGTACCCGGCGAGGGCCCGGTAGGCGCGGATCAGCGTCTCCTGGGTCAGGTCCTCGGCCTCGGCCGGATGGAGGCGGCGGAGCCCCGAATAGATGTCCTGGCGCAGCAACCCGACGAGTTCAGGGAAAGTGCCGTCGAGGTCGCGGGACAGGCGCTGGCAGAGATCGTTCATCGAAGGGAAGAACCCCGGTTCGAGCAGTCCGGTTGCATCATCCGCCCGCCCACCGGCAGGGCTGCCTCAGGCACGGTCGCCGTCGATGGGGATCGAACCATCGGTGCGGTGGAATTCGGTGTGGGCGGCGAGGAGCGGCTCCCAGGCGTCGGGGCTTTCCACGTCGACTGCCACCAGATGGCGGGTGGTCGGTTCACCACTGCGATCGAAGCTGCGGGCCGTCCTGATCAGAGCCGCCGCCCGATCGTCGATGCGCCGGTGCTGTGCGAGGTGCTCCTCCCATGAGACACACAGGAACATCTCCGAGATCCGGTGGGGGTCCTCTGCGTTGCGGTAGAGGCGCCAGCGATAGGCGCCAGTGCGGAGCCGGACCCGGCGGATTTCGGACATGATCGCCAGGAATTCCTCCAGCCGGGTCCGGTCGATGATCCAGGTGTTGATGATCATCACCGGGCCGCCCTCGGTGTCGGCGTGGATCGGAACGGTCCGCTCCTCCTCGAACTCAGGGCTCTCGATGTCGTGCAACGAGGGGATGCGGAAGCGAGGCGCCACCAGCCCGAGTCCGATCCCGGCCACAGAGAAGGCGATGTTGGTCGCACCGGCTCCGATCCGATCGGCCACCCACCCGGCCAGGATCGAGCCGATCGGGTAGACACCGGAAAAGGCCAGCGTGTAGAGCGACATCGCCCGTCCTCTCACCCATTCCGGGGCGATGAGTTGAGACGAGGCGTTCAAGGTCGTCAGGGTCCACACCCAGCAGGCGCCGACCAGGACCATCGCCAGGGCGGCCAGCCAGGGTCGGTCCGCCCAGCCGAGGATGACGCCGCCGATGCCGAAGCCGGTGAGGGTGAGCGGAATCGAACGCGGGCCGAACCAGGTCTGGAGTCGGGGCCGGGTGAAGGCCGCCAGCAATGCTCCCACCCCCATCGCCGCCAGCAGCAGCCCGTACAGGGTCTCCGAACCGCCCAACTCCTCGGTCCGGTTGGGGAGGGTTGCCTGCACGGCCGCCGAGGTGAGCCCGAAGATCCCCACCAGGGCGAGCATCCGCCGAAATGGGGGCGTGAATCGGGCGAACCGGATCGACAGCCCCATCGCCGAGCTCAGCTCGGACCGGCTCAAACGCAGCGAGTGGTTGGCGCCTGCCATCGAGAAGGCGACGGCGATCAACCCGAGAAAGGAGACGGCGTTGAGGCTGAAACCGATCTCGGGCCCGAGACCCGCCACCACCAAACCGGCCAACGCCGGTCCGACTGCCCGGGCCAGGTTGAAGGCAGCCGAGTTGAGGGCGATGGCGGAGGGGATCATCGAGCGGGGCACGAGATCCGACACCAGCGACTGCCAGGCGGGCAAGCTGAAGGCCGATCCGGTACCCATCACCAGTCCGAGGGCAAACAGGATGCCGGGGCGGATAAGACCTGTGAAGGTGAGACCCGCCATGGCTGCGGCGGCGAGGGCGTTGACGGTGAGGGCGATCCCCATCACCCGTGCCTTGTCAAAGGCATCGGCCGCCACCCCGGCCACCAGACCGAAGGCGAGGAGCGGAAGGAAACTGGAGGCGATCATCAACCCCACCCAGGTTGCCGAGTTGGTCAACTCCTTCATCAACCAGGCGGCCGCCACGGTCTGGAAGAACCCACCCAGGTTGGAGATGAGCGCCACCACCCACATCCTCCGGTAGGGAGCGAGTTTGAGCGGAGCCAGCGCCTGGTTCATGCGGCGAGTGTACGACCGGTGGGCGATCGGCCCCGGTCGCCGGTCGCCGGTCGTATTCTCGGCAACGATGGAATGGGATGAGTTCGTCGATGCGGCCAAGGCCATCTCGTGGGTCGCCTACTTGGCCACCGCCGATGCTCGCGGAATGCCGCATTCTTCAGTGGTCTCGCCGGGGTTCTCGGACCAGAGGTTGTGGGTGGCGACCCGGCGGGAGTCGAAGAAATACCGAAACCTGATGGTCAATCCTCGGGCGGCTCTGTACTGGCCGGTGGGAGGAGATGGCCCGGGAGAGCTCTCCGCCCGCGGCCCTGTTCTGCTCCGCGAGTCTCCCGAGGAACGGCGGCGGGCATGGGACAGCGGGTATTTCTCTTACGATCTCGCCTCCTTTTTCGGTTCACCTGACGATCCGTCGGTCGTCTTCATCGAGATCGTGCTCGAGCGTGCCCGGTTGCTCGGCCCTGGCTTCGTGGCTTCGGTGTGGCAGCCCCGCCAAGAATTCGTGTAACGAACCTTGGGCATGTTCGACTCATCAATCGGAGCGGGCGATCCAAAACCGGCAGGCTTCCCCCCGGATCGCCGTTCTCGAGCCGGCTCGCCCACCCCAGGCGGGCCGGCTCACCTTTTCAGATGGCGGGGAGTTCGGGGGGCATCGTCCGGGTACGCAGGTGGATCGAGGCCACGCCGACCACGACGAGTCCGACACCCACCAACTGGATGGGTGAGAGACCCTGGCCGAGTAGCAGCCAGGCGGCCAGCGAGGCGATGACTGGCTCGACGGTGGCGGTGACTCCCACTCGCCCGGAATCGAGCCTGGCGAGTGCCGACATCATCAACAGGAACGGCGCGGCGGTGCCACCCAGTGCCACCCACCAGAGCTGGGCCCACACCAGGCCGGACACATCCGGGATGTGCGGTGGTCTGATCACCACCCAGAGCAGTGCCGAGAAGGCGAATGCGTAGGCGGCGACCGTCAGGCCGGGGAGCCGCCGGCCGAGTCGTTCGCCCATGAGGAGGTAGCCGGCCAGACTGATGGCGGCTCCTCCGGCGGCCAGGATCCCGATCGGGTCGGCCGATCCGAGATCCCAGACCCGGTTGACCATCCCCGTCCCGACAACGGCTACCAGCGCCGCCAGCCACGATGAGCGAGGGACGGGAGCTCTTCGCACCAGCGCCACCCACCCGAGCACCAGCACCGGTCCGAGGAACTGGATCGTGACCCCAGGCCCAACGCCCAGCCGGTCGATCGCCCAGTAGTAGGTGATGGTGACGGCCGCCAGCAGCAGGCCCAGCCACGCCAGTTCGAAGAGGCGGCCCCCGGTCGAGGTTGCCCGACGCCGGTAGGCCACGGACCCGAGCACGATCGCCGTCACCAGCGACCGGAACATGGCCAGATCGAGTGGGTCGACCGCCCGAAAGGCGTCGGCGGCGATCACTCCGGACACCCCGAACAGCACACTGGCTGTCAGGGCAAACCAGAAACCGGGCGACATCCGGCGACTGTAGGCGGGTGGGTCAGCCGAGCCGGACGATGAGGGGAACCGCCAGCAAGCCCACCACCGGGCCGAGCAGGCCGATGGCCGTTCTCAGCGCGGCCGATCGAACGGCGAACCGGGCGACGGCCCAACTGATCAAGACCGCCAGCAACCAGGCGCCGGCCATCATCAGCACCGCTACCAGCACCAGGTCATCCCACGGGCCCTGGTCGGCGGTCAGGACCACCGCCGCCACCGCCAGCGCCAAGGCCCCGAGCAGGTGAAGGCCGAGGAACACCCTGGCGCCGGTGTTGAGGGTGGGGGCCGGTGGGCGGGGGGTGTCGGCTGTCATCTCGCCATGATGGGTCACCGGACCCGTGATGGCAATCAGGGGAGACCGTCAAGGAGTTCGACTCGACCCCGCCGCCTACGATGCGGATGTGTCGGAGCAGGCGTACTTCGTATCCCCGCCCGAGGGGCCGGGCCGGGGGGTGCTGGTGCTCACCTCGTGGTGGGGGTTGACCTCGTTCTTCCGCCGTTTCGCCGACCGACTCTCCGACGAGGGTTACACGGTGCTGGTCCCCGACATCACCTTCGGGGAGACTTTCGATGACCCCGTCGAGGCGCGGGACCATCTCGCTGCCGCCGATCCCGACCGGCTGGCGGCCCTCACGTTGCAGTCGGCCCGGCTCCTCCACGACAAGACCGGAGGCCGCCCGATCTCGGTGGTCGGTTTCTCGATGGGAGCCTCCCTCGGTCTGTGGGCGTCGGTCCGGTTACCGGACACCATCGACCGGGTCGCTGCCTTCTACGGCGCCCAGACCATCGACTTCGACGGCGCCACCTCCCGCTATCAACTTCACATGGTCGCCGATGACCCGATGGTCCATAGCGACGAATCGGTGTTCATGGAGGCGACCATGGGCCTGGTGGGTCTCGAGGTCGAGTCCTACCTGTATCCCGATGTCGGGCACTGGTTCTTCGAAGAGGGGAGGGAAGGTTTCGATGCCGATGCCGCCACCCTCGCGTGGGGACGGCTCAAGAGGTTCCTCTCCGAGTAGAGCGCCGGGCAACCGGTCAGGTCCCAGGTTGGTCACCTTGAACTTTCAACCTTCTTCTTTCAAGCCCTCTTGCGCGAGGCTTGCGACCTGCGACGTTGAACTTGCGACGCGGTGCTTATCCGACTTCGTCCGGGAGCGGGAACCAGCGCAGCGACTCGGCGGCCGGCGTGAGCCGGGGCGTCGTCGAAGGGCGGGCGGCGCACTCCGAGAAGATGCGACGGGCTTCCGCCAAGTACTCCTCGTAGTGGGAGTCGTCGGCTCGATGGAGGTGGGAATCGAAGGACAACCCCTGGGGCCCGAACTCGACGGTCTCGAGGGTCATCGGCGGTTCTGGCGTGCCCGATCGATGGCGCCACACCGACGTGGCAACGTCGAACTCGTAGTCAGGCAGGAGCCGCCACCCTTCGTTGGCCATCAGATGGACGGCATCCACCAGGTACGAGAACTCCTCCTCGGAGATGAAGTAGTTGAAGTTGATCCGTACCCACCCGGGCTTGATCACCTCGCAGCCCTCGGAGATCTCGTGCTCGAAGCGCTGGCTGGTGGCGAGGTCGATCCCGAGCAGCCGGTGGCCATAGGGCCCCGCACACGAGCAGCCGCCCCTGGCCTGGATCCCGAACACGTCGTTGAGGACGGCTACGACGAAGTTGTGATGGAGGAACCTGCCGATGCCGAGGTGTTCGGGGGCGCGGACGACGAACGACACGATCGACAACCGGTCGGCTTCGGGATTGCCCAGGATCCTGACGAAGGGGTTCTCCGACCACGACTCGATCGCCCGGCGGATGAAGGAGTGCTCGAGCCGTCGGATCCGGTCCACTCCCACCGCCTCCTTCAGCTTGAAGACCAGGCCTGCCCTGATCGACTCGACGATCGCCGGCGTACCTCCCTCCTCGCGGTGTTCGGGATCTGCCAGGTAGTGGTGATGATCTGGATTGACGTACGACACCGT
>DAIOGO010000122.1:6595-8053 GCA_036745195.1 Actinomycetota bacterium
GACACCAGCCGGTCGATGGCGCCGGTGGAACCGGAGCCGGCGAAGATCACGGCGTGCTCGGCCACCGTCGCCCCGACGCACGAACGAATGATGGCCCTGGCATCTTCGCGGAACCGGGTGGTCTGGCGACCGGTGCCCGACGCCTCGGTGTGGGTGTTGGCGTAGAGGGGGAGTACATGGCGGCGGATGAAGTCCTCGACAAACTCGAGGGAGCGGCCCGAAGCCGTGTAGTCGGCGTAGGTGACCCGGCGCAGGCCAAAGGGGGTGGCCACCGCCGTGTCGGCTCCGAGCACCGATCCTCGGATTTGTTCGACCAGGTCGGTTGCCATGTCGGTCAGGCTACTCCCACGCTTGGCTCGGTCTCCACCGGGCGGCGGTGGAGATAGACACCGGGGATGACCGAGATGAAGAACTGGACGAGCGGCCCGACAGTGAGGGCGAAGACCACCGTCCCCAGCCCGAAGCGGCCTCCCAGCAACCAGCCGATCAGAAGGGCGGATCCTTCGATCAATGTCCGGGTGAGCCGTATCGACAGGCCCCGGGCGGCGAGTCCCGTCATCAGCCCGTCGCGGGGGCCGGTCCCCAACCCCGCCCCGATGTAGAGGGCACTCCCCAGGCCCATCAACACCGGGCCGGCCAGCATCAGTGCCCAGCGGGGCCCGGTGCCAGTCACTTCGGGCATGATCGATCCCATCACGTCCACCGTGCTGCCGATGACGATGGCGTTGGCGATCGTCCCGATCCCCGGCACCTGGCGGAGGGGAATCCACAGGACGATGACGGCCAGACCGACGGCGATCGTGGCCTGGCCGATCGTCAACGGGGTTCGCAGGCTGATCCCCTGATGAAGGACGTCCCAGGGAGGAAGCCCGAGTTCGGACTCGAGCATGAAGGCCACCCCGATCCCACACAGCACCAACCCCACCATCAAGCGGGGAAAGCTACGGAGGATCTGGAGAAGGCGTTGCATGCAGCCCGCAGGCTAGGAGGGCCGGGCGGTGGCGAGTCAAGGGTCGTAGGGCCGATGAACGATGAACGAACAACGAAGAACGAAGAACGAAGAACGAAGAAGGAAGAAGGAAGAAGGAACGAGGTAGAAGGTAGAAGGTTGAGGGCGGGGCGCAGGTGCTCTGCCGAGGTCGATGGCTTTCGGCTTTGGCTGATGGCCGATGCCCGATGCCCGCCCGATGCCCGATAGCTGCATGACGCATGACGCATGACGTAAGACGCAAGACGCATGACGCATGACGCAAGACGCAAGACGCAAGACGCATGACGGGTACCGTGGTCGGATGGCCGCCGATGTCATCGTCGAGATCGCTGGAGAGAGCGTTCGCATCTCGTCCCCGGATCGGGTCGTGTTCCCCGACCACGGCTGGACCAAGCTCGACGTGGTCCAGCATTTCCTGGTGTGTGCCGAAGGTGCGTTGCGGGCGGTGGAGGGCCGTCCCACGATGC
>DAIOGO010000123.1:0-3521 GCA_036745195.1 Actinomycetota bacterium
CCGCTGGGAAGCGGGTTGTCCATCTGATCCTTGGGTCGCTTGATCAGCGCTTCGGCGTCCCGGGCCGTCGAGTAGAAGCCACCTTCGGGGTCGGTGAACCATTCCGGTATCAGCGTGGTGAGGGCCTGGGCGGCGTCGAACCATTCGACTTCTCCTGTCACGGCATAAAGCGTGAAGAGGCCGACCGCCAGCGAGGCATGATCCTCGAGGAACCCCTCGACCGAGGCCGATCCTTCCGACCACGATCGATAGAGCCGTCCGTCGGGCCGGCGCATCCGTTCGAGCATGAAGCGGGCGGCGCGGCGGGCATCGTCGATGAAGTCGGGTCGATCGAGGGTCTGCCCTGCCTCGGCGAAGGCCCGAATCGCCAGCCCGTTCCAGGAGGCCACCACCTTGTAGTCGAGCCCGGGCCGGACCCGGAGCCGGCGGGCATCGAAGAGACGCTGCCGGGCCCGATCGATCGCCTCCCCCACCTCCTCGGGCGAGAGACCGGCTCGTTCGCCTGCCTCGGAGAAGCTCATGGCGATGTGAAGGATGTTGGATCCCTCGAAGTTCCCGGCCGGGGTGACGCCAAACACCTGGGCGGCGATCGGGCCGTCCGCCGCCCCCACCACCGCATGGAACTCGTCGTGAGACCAGACGTAGAACCTCCCTTCCTCTCCCTCCGAGTCTGCGTCCTCGGCGGCGTAGAAGGCGCCGTCGGGGTGGCGAAGGTCGCGGCGCAGATACTCGAGCGTCTCGATTGCGATCTGGTGGTACTGGCCGTTGCCCAGTTCGACCCCGGCCCAGAGATACAACCTGGCGAGCTGAGCATTGTCGTAGAGCATCTTTTCGAAGTGCGGGACCAACCAGTCGGCGTCGACCGCGTAACGGGCGAACCCGCCACCCACCTGGTCGTAGATCCCCCCCCGGGCCATCCTGGTCAGCGTCTGGGAGAGCATGCCCGAGGCCTGCGGCGCCCACGATTCTCCCCGGATCCGGAGGAGGAACTCGAGCACCGGCTGCTGCGGGAACTTGGGGGCGCCTCCGAGCCCGCCGTTGACCGGGTCGTAATCGGCGGCGATCTGGTGGTAGGCGGCGATCAGCGCCTCCCGGGCCGGTCGGGTGGCTGCCACCGGGAGCCGGCGGTCGATGGCGGCCCGCAGTTGCTCTCCCTGCCCGATCACCTCGTCGCGACGGTTGTTCCAGGCGTCGAGGACTGCCTCCATCACTCGCCGGAAGGAGGGCAGCCCGTGGCGGTCATGGTTGGGGAAGTAGGTCCCGGTGTAGAAGGGGAGTCCATCGGGGGTCATGAACACGGTCATCGGCCACCCGCCGCGACCGGTGGTGGCCTGCACCGCCTCCATGTAGACAGCGTCGACATCGGGTCGTTCCTCCCGGTCGACCTTGATGTTGACGAAAGCCTCGTTCATGACCGCGGCGGTCTCGGGATTCTCGAAGGACTCATGGGCCATCACGTGGCACCAATGACAGGCGGAGTACCCGACCGACAGCAGGATGGGCGCCTGGCGGCGACGAGCTTCGGCGATGGCCTCATCACCCCATTCGTACCAGTCGACCGGGTTGTCGGCGTGCTGGCGCAGATATGGGGATGTCGAGCCGGCGAGACGGTTGGGCACCGAATGAACGCTAGAGGGTTCTCGCACCATCCGAGGAGGTCAGCGAGAAACGAGGAGCCCCCGGCGGCCGTGGCGGCGGCCGAGGAAGTACGAACCGAGCGAGGCACCGATCAGCAGGGTCGAACCCGCCCCGATCAGCACGGCCTGCTTGGTGCGCTGGGCGAAGCTCACCACCGCCCACCCCCGCTCGCGGGCGATGACCATCAGTTCACCGTCGGGGTTGACGGCGACAGGGTGGCCCACCAGGTCGAGCATGGGCAGATCGGACACCGAATCGCTGTAGGCGAAGCAGTGTTCCAGCTCGTAGCCGTGCCGTTCGGCGATCGAGGCGATGGCGCTCGCCTTGCCCTGCCCGTAGATGAATGGCCCATCCAGCTCGTTGGTGTAGTGACCGTCGACGATCCGGCCCTGGGTTCCGATCGCCCCGGTCATTCCGAGGGCGGTTGCCAGCGGGGCGACGATCTCTTGGGGCGAAGCCGAGACGATCCAGGTGTCCCGGCCGGCGGAGCGGTGGCGTTCGATGAGATTCTTCGACTCGGGTCGCACCCGATTGACCAGATTGGGGAGGAGCGAGCGACCCACCTCCGCCAGGGTCTCGACGGACACCCCCGCCACCCTTCCCAGGATGTCAGATCGGACTCTGTCCGACTTTCCCTCGCCGGTGTCGCCCGAAAGCAGGAACGCCGCCGCCTCTGCCGCCATCCGGGCGATGTCGGCATTGGACACCAGACCGGCCCGCCATGCCTCGACTCCGAAGGGGAACACGGAGGCACCGGCGATGAGGGTCCGGTCCAGATCGAAGAAGGCGGCCGCCTGGGGCATGCCTTCAGGCTACCGCGTCGACCAGGAACAGGCCCCGGGCGGTTATCCACCGCAGGGGACAAACCTGTGGAAGAACCAGGGAAAACCGCCGGAAACCGGGCGGTGAACCGATCAGGAACGGCACGGGAATGGGGGGTTCACAAGCCTGGGTTTTTCTGTCATAGTGTCGTCCGGTGCGTGGGAGCCCCGAACAGCCAGGTCGGCTGTCCCATCACCCCGTTCCCAGGTCGCGAAAAGGTCCGCTACTCGCGGCATCAAATACAGACGCCAGGTGTTGTACAGAAGTAGTTGTACAGAGGTAGATCGACGAAATCTGAAGGGACGAGGTCGAAGGCCGTCCCCCGGCCCGAGACCGAACGAGAGGTTGAACACATTGACCGCAGCTGATACCCGCAAGGATGCCCCCAAGGCAGCCGACAAGGCCAAGAAGTCGGTGGTGAGCAAGATCACCGACGAGCGCGGCCGTCTCACCACGGACCTCGTCTCGCAGTATCTCACCGCCATCGGCGAGTACGAGTTGCTGACCGCCGAGCAGGAGGTCGAGCTGGCCCAGATGATCGAGTCGGGCGAAGAGGCCGGAATCCGAATCGAGAAGGGCGAGTTCAAAGACAAGAAGCAGGAGATCGAGCTTCGCCGTCTCGAGCGCAAGGGTCGGGAGGCCAAGGACGCCTTCCTCACCGCCAACCTGCGGCTGGTGGTCGCCAATGCCCGCCGGTACGCCAACACCTCGGGCATCGACTTCCTCGACCTGATCCAGGAAGGCAATCTCGGGCTCATCCGGGCGGTCGAGAAGTTCGACTGGCGCAAGGGATTCAAGTTCTCCACCTATGCCACCTGGTGGATCCGTCAGGCCATCACCCGGGCCATCGCCGACAAGTCGCGCACGGTCCGTATCCCCGTCCACCTGCACGACACCCTGGCTGCGGTGCGGGCCGCCCAGGCCAGCCTCAAGGCCGAGTTGGGCCGCGATCCCCGCCCCGAGGAGATCGCGGAGGAGGCCGGTGTCACCGTCGACAAGGTGGAGCTCGCCCTGGGCGTGGCCGACACCGTTTCGCTCGAGCAGCCGATCGGAGAAGACGG
>DAIOGO010000123.1:3621-8005 GCA_036745195.1 Actinomycetota bacterium
CTGCGCCACCCTTCATTCGGCATCCGGGAGCAGGATCTGGTCTGAACGGAGCTCGGCGGGTCGCCCGCCGATCTGTCAGATGGCGGAAATGATGCCGTCCGGCTCCAGCCGGGCATTGCTCCAACCGCACAACACCTCGGCTTCGTCATCGCCGATGGTCGCCACCGGCATTGTGAGCCCGTACAACTCCTCTGCCACCATCGCCCCCAGGGCGATGATCGAGTCTGCCCCCGACATGAGCACCGCCGCCGGGGCGGTATGAAGCCGGATCGCCTCGGCCACCACATTCGATGACGACGACGACCCCCGCCCGGTCGGCATGAACAGGATGGCGCCTGTCAACGACCGGCCGAGTTGGGGATGCCGGCGGTCGATGACCCGCCCGGTCTCAGGGTCGAACCCACCCCAGAAGCTGAGCGGCTCGTCGAGCGAGATCACCGGTCCACTCGCCCCGCCAGGCACCAGGAAGGCGACCCGCATCATTCGAACTGGGCCTCGCCCGCCAGCGCCGAGCGCACACACTCCTCCATCGATCCGAAGACGACCTCCAGGCCCAGGTTCCCAGGGGCGTAGTACGCCCATTTGGCGGAATCCGTCATCACGGTCTTCAGGCGGGGATCCATGATCGGAGTGAGGTAGGTGCAGGTGTCCGTGACCACGATCACGCCGGCCGCCGTCAACGCCTCTTCGACCCCCGAGGTGATCAGCGCCTCCCGCCCGGTGTTGACGTAGATCGGCAGGCGGAGTGGGCTGTCCCCGATCAGTTCGGCGATTCGCCTGAGTTCGGCGGCCGAGGCATGAGGGGTACCGAGGGCGACACCGTCGATGGCCGACGTGGTCGTCGTAGAGAGCTCTCGGCGCGCCGCCTGCAACGCTTCCGGATCGATGGTCACCACCTCCACCGCTAGTCCACCGGTGGCGGTTTCGAGATCCGGGGCCTCCGGCGTCTGGCCGACGACATGGAACAGGGCAGCCGCCCCCGAGGAGGCGGCGGCTGCGCCGAGAGCCTTGAGATCGTCCTCCGATGCGGGAGGGAGGCCAACGATCGCCGGGACCCTCTCCCGGGCCAACTTGCCGATGAGGTGTCCGAGCACCGGATACAACCAGTTGCTCTTGTCGAGGCGGCTCGTGTCGAAGACGATCGTGGCCAGCCGCGGTTCGTCGAGGTGGAGGCCGGTGGCGGGAACCCGACCCGTGATGGCGGCGCAGATGTCGATGAAGTCGCCATACCGGTTGGTTCGGGCGCCGAGCACCGAGTTGGCGAAGACGATGGCGTTCGACTCCGCCCAGGCGACGTGTTCGCCGAAACCGGGGCGGACCGTGCTCTGATACGGAGCGCAGGTCCAGGTAGGGGTGGCCCCCATCGCCACGTACGCATCGGTCAACCGGCGGGCGAGCCTGGCCGTCTCAGGATCACCCCGGTATAGGTCGGGGTGGAGCAGGTCGAGCGAGGTCACATTGAGGGTGGCGGGGACGCTGATCTTGGCGCCGAACTCGACCAGGCGTTCGGCAAAGTCGAGGCCTGCCAGCCCGTGGAAGAGGCAGCTGTCGATGTGGGCGGAGGTGATGTCGATCAACCGGGAGGCGCCCTGCGCCTCTGCCAGCCGCACCACCAGCCGCATCGCCATCGCCACCCCGCCACCCCGGTCTCCTGCCAGTTGCGCCCGGTCGTCTTCTGTCAATTGCATCGGGTTCCTCGATTGCCGGCACGGCGTGACACAACTGCCGGTTTTGGCGGGTGGTCACCGGGATGTGACGCTAACCTCCCCACGGTGACGAGGCGAGGACCCATGCGGGGGCGCACACTCTGTGCAATGCCGTCTGCCCAAACCGTGTCATGGCCGGGAGGCGCGAGCCACCGGCCGTCTGTGTACACGATCGAAAGGAACATATGAGATACAAGAACCCAGGAGGCCTTCTGGCGCTTCTCCTTGTGCTCGGACTCGTACTCGCCGCCTGCGGCGGCTCCGGTACCGAAACCACCGAAAGCTCTGAGACGACAACGGGCGAAACGACCGCTACCACCACTGCCGACACCGAGCCTGCCGGCGAGCCGGCCGAGTGTGCCGCCGACGAGTTCGGCTGCGTGGTCGTCGCCCCCGGCGACCCGATCAAGCTCGGTTCGTTGCTCGTGGTGACCGGCCCCAACTCCTCGCTCGGACTGGACAGCCAGTACGGCGTCGAGATGGCCCTCGACTACGCCGACGGCGCCTTTGACGACGTCAACGGTCAGATCCAGGGTCACGATGTGACGCTGGTGGCCGAGGACGACGGTTGCTCCGCCGAGGGCGGAACCGCCGGCGCCGACAAGCTCGCCTCCGACAGCCAGATCGTGGCCGTGATCGGCACGAGCTGTTCGTCGGCGGCGCTGGGTGTGGCTGACACGATTCTCGGCAACAAGGGCATCACGCTCATCTCGCCGTCGAACACCGGTCCGGCCCTGACGGCCGAAGCCACCCGCAACCCGTTCTACTACCGGACGGCGCACAACGACAAGCTGCAGGGCGCGGCAGTGGCCGAGTTCGCCTACAACGAGCTCGGATTGACGACCGCCGCCACCGTGCATGACGGAAGCCCGTACGCCGAAGGACTGGCCGGGGCATTCGCCGAGTCGTTCACGGCTCTGGGTGGGACCATCACCAACGCCGAAGCTGTCCAGACCGGTGACACGGACTTCAGCGGCGTGCTGACCACCATCGGTGCCGGCGCTCCGGAGATGCTCTACTTCCCGATCTTCGTGGCAGAGGGCGCGCTGCTCGCCCAGCAGGCCAAGGACGCCCTCGAGGCCGACGTGGTGCTGGCGGGCTCTGACGGTCTGTGGTCGGACGACTTCTACTCCGCGGTGGGCGACGACGTCTACCTGTCGGGGCCCGACGTCTCGTCCTTCGCCGGCGATGCGGCGCTCTACGCCGACATCTTCCTTCCCCGCTACTCGGAGAAGTACGGTTCGGAGCCGCTGTCGGCATTCCACGCCCATGCGTGGGACGCAACCAACATCGTGCTGGCCGCCCTCGATGCGGTCGCCATCGATGTGGACGGCACCCTCTACATCCCCCGCAGCGCACTGCGTGACGCCATCGGCGCCACCAGCGGCTACACCGGGATCACCGGGGTTCTGTCCTGCAACAGCCTGGGCGACTGCCAGCCATCTGCCACCATCGCGGTGTTCCAGGTGGCCGGCGGGGCCATGGACACCAGCGCACCGGTGTTCAGCGTTGTGAAGGAACTGGAGGGCTGATCCTCCGCGTTTAGACGAGAGGGGGGTCGCCAGTCGGCCCCCCTCTCGTACTACCCAACCGATCATCGAGCCGACATGAGGGAGAGAGCATGACTGCCGAGGCCAGCGCCGCCAGATCCAGGGTCTGGTTGGAGAGATTTCCCCTTCGCAAGACCGTGCTCATCCTGCTCGGCATCGTCATCGCCTACGGGGTCATCGCCGGCAGCGTTGCGACGCTTCGGCTCGGGACCATCTCTGCCAAAGCCTGGGTCGACCTGTTCGTGGCCGGTGTCGCCCGGGGAAGCGTGTATGCCATCATCGCCCTCGGCTACACCCTGGTCTACGGGATCCTGTTCATCATCAACTTCGCCCACGGCGAGGTCTTCATGGCGGGGACGTACACCGCCTTCTTCGTTGCAGTGGCGATGGCGAACAACGGGATGCTCGAAAGCAGCCCGATCCTGTCGCTGCTGATCATCTTCCTGGTCTCGATGTCGGTCTCGATGGGGGTGGCGGTCCTCCTGGAGCGGATCGCCTACCGACCACTCCGAGGGGCGCCGCGCCTGGTGCCGCTCATCACCGCCATCGGGGCTTCACTCTTCCTCCAGTACACGTTTCGCGGCCTCTACGGGGCCAACTTCCGCTCCTATCCCGAGATCCCGGCGCTCGACGGCGACTGGAACCTCTTCGGTCTCGAGGTGGCCAAGACCCAGGTGCTGGTGGTGGCCGGCGCTTTGATCCTGTGGCTGGCCCTCTACGTGGTGGTCGGCAAGACCAAGATGGGAAGGGCGATGCGAGCCGTCGGCGAAGACCGCGAGATCGCGGCTCTCATGGGAGTGAATGTCGATCGCACCATCGTGTTCACCTTCGCCATCGGGGGTGCGCTGGCCGGGGCGGCCGGCATCCTCTACATCTTCCTGTTCAATTCTGTGATCTTCACGATGGGCTTCCTCCCCGGTCTCAAGGCCTTCACGGCGGCGGTGCTCGGCGGGATCGGTTCCATCACCGGAGCCGCCCTCGGTGGGCTCATCCTGGGCATCCTCGAGACGGTGGGGCCGATCCTCTTCTTGACCGGGGCCGGGGTCCCTTCACCCAGTCAGCTACAACCGATCGTCGCCTTCGGCATCCTGGTGCTCGTGCTGATCTTCCTTCCCGGCGGCTTTCTCG
>DAIOGO010000124.1:0-7995 GCA_036745195.1 Actinomycetota bacterium
AACGATGAACGATGAACGATGAACGATGAACGATGAACGATGAACGATGAACGAAAGTGTGATCGGGCTCAGGGTGCGGGTAACAGGTTCCAGGACCCTCAACCTGCGACCCAGCGTTGGACCCTGAGAGCAACCTGAGCCGGCACCGAGCAGGCGACACAGCACAGTCGGACCGTGCCCCCCTCCCCCCTTCGGAGGGAGAAACAAAACCGGTTCCCCGTCTCCATTCTCCTGCCACCGGTTACCTGATACCTGATACCTGATACCTGATACCTGATACCTGATACCTGTTACCTGCTCACGGTTCAGGACTGGATCGGACCGTGCCCCCCTCCCCCCTTCGGGGTCCTCCCCCCTCCGGAGGGAGAGACAGAACCGGTCCCCTGACGCAGGACACAAGACGCAAGACGCATGGCGCATGACGCATAGCGCATGACGCACTGGGGGTCATCCCCCTGCAGGTGTCACAGGGTCATCCCCCTGCGGTCATCACAGGCAGTTCGGCTTCGATCCGGTCTTTGAAGGCGACGAGAGCGGCGCCGACCGCCTCCATGATGTGCGGCGCCACGGCGGCGAACGAGGCAAGGGCTTCGGGGGTGCCGGTGGGCCGGGCCGCCAGCATCGTCAGCCGGGTTCCCCCCTCGATCGACTCCAATCGATAGTCGACCGTCAGATAGATCGTGTGCCCGGGCACATGAATGAGATCGTTGGTGACCAGACGGGTGAACGGGAACCACTCCAGGATCACCGACGGGACGATCGTGTCTCCGTGGTAACACTGAAACACGTCGCCGATCCCCAGTCTGCCCCCTTCGTCCCCGGTCAGCACCTGGCGGTCCGAGCCCACCAGCATCCGGCGGTAGTCGGCATTTGCCACCCGGTCCCACACCACCTCGATGGGAAGGGGTATCTCGATCGAGGCCTGGTCGGCGATGTCGGAGTCGGGGATGTCGATCACCGACCGCTGGCGAGCCGCCTCCCAGACCGGTCCCATGTCCTCGATCAAGACCTCGACCTCTCCGGCGTCGTATTCCTCCCTATGACGGATCCACTCCCCGACGAGGTTGCCGATTCCCAGACCCTCCACCGCCGATTGGCTGTAGAGGGCATATGCCTTGACCCCGGTCGAGGCGGTCACGGTGTTCTTGGTCAAGCGGTGGGCGACATTCACATCCGTGCCCAGCAGCTCCCGGTATGTGCCGATCGACTGGATCAAGAACTCTCCGAAGTGAACGATGAATTTGAGGTCGAGGCCGCCGATGTTGGCACAGGCCTTGCATGAACAGCTCGAGTTGAGGACCATCTGTTCGATCGCCCGCCGGAAGGCCACGTACACCCCTTCGATCATCTCGACGAAGGTCTGACCACTCACGGCTCCGATATCGATCCCGTAGCTGAAGACCGCGTCACCTTCCAGGCGGGAGATGGTCAGTGGCGGGCGGGTTCCGTCCACGAGCACCGACAGCAGATCGGAGAGCACCCCGTGAGCATGGGCCAGCTCCGATTCCTTCAGGAACACCGTGTAGCCGGTGATATCGGCGATCAGGAGCAGACCGTTGGTCGGTTGGGCGAGGAAAGGGTTGGACACCGCCCGCCACATTACCCCTTCATCCGTCTCCCGACCCGGGTCGCCGATCCCTTCTCCTCGGCCGCACAACTCGGTGAGCCTGGTAGAACCCACCCATGGCCTGGACCCTGCGACGATGGTGACACGAGGTCGCCGCCCCCGGCGGAGTGCCGGAGACCCCGAGGACAGAACACAGGTCCTGCGACTCTCGGAACTCGGCCGGTTGCGCCGGCTGCTGGCCTTCGTCCGCCCCTACCGGAAGCGGATGGCCCTGGCGATCACGGCGGTGGTGATCGCATCGGCGATGGGGCTGGTGTTCCCGCTGGTGGTGGGGCGGCTCGTCGACTCCGCCCTGGCCGAGAGCGCCGCCGGCGACACCGGCACCATCAATCGCATCGCCCTCGGTCTGCTCGGCGTGTTCGCCGTCCAGGCGGTGTTCAACTACATCCAGCAATACCAGCTGGCGGCAGTCGGAGAAGGAGTGGTCGCCGACCTCCGCACCCGGCTCTACTCGCACCTCATGCTGCTCTCGGTCAAGTTCTTCGAAGATCGCAAGACCGGCGAGATCACCTCCCGGCTCACGTCGGATGTGGCGGTGGTGCAGAGCACGGTCAGCCAGTCGATCGCCCAGGTGGCAAGCCAGACGTTGACGCTGGTGGGTGGCGTGATCCTGCTGTTCGTGACCAGCGCCCGGCTGTCGGCCACCGTGCTCGTCATCCTCCCACTGCTTGTCGCCTCGGCCAGGTTCTTCGGCGGGAGGCTGGAGAGGCTCTCTACCGCCTTTCAGGATCGGGTGGCCGAGGCGAACGCGGTGGCGGAGGAGGCGATCTCGGGCATCCGGGTGGTCCAGTGGTTCGGGGCGGAAGGGGCCCTGGTCGAGAAATACTCGACCACCATCGCCTCCTCCTACCGGCTGGCGCTGCGCCGGGCCAAACTTCGCGCCCTGTTCGTACCCGCCATCCAGTTCTCGGTGTTCGCCACCATCTCACTGGTGCTGTGGTTCGGAGGGCGGCTGGTCCTCGCCGGCGACATGACCGGCGGTGACCTGGTCACCTTCCTCCTCTACACCTTCACCGTGGCAGGGGCCATCGGCACCTTCACCGGGCTCTACAGCCAGTTGCAGGAGGCCCTCGGGTCGAGCAGACGCATCTTCGAGATGCTCGACGAGGTGTCCGACATCGTGGAGCCGGCCGAGCCGATCTCCCTTCCCCCGGTCAGGGGCGAGGTCCGTTTCGAGGACGTGTCCTTCGCCTATTCGCAACGGGCCGGGGAAGTCCTGTCCGGAGTGACGCTGACCGCCGCCCCCGGAGAGGTTGTCGCCCTGGTGGGCCCGAGCGGGGCGGGGAAGTCGACGCTGGTCCAGTTGATTCCCCGCTTCTACGACCCGACCGGTGGTCATATCACCATCGACGGGGCCGACATTCGCCGGCTGGGGCTGGTCGACCTTCGTAACCTGATGGCCGCGGTCCCCCAGGACACACATCTGTTCTCCGGGACGATCGCCGAGAACATCCGGCTGGGTAAGGCCGGAGCGGACGACGAGGAGGTCCGCTCCGCCGCCCTCGCCGCCAACGCCCACGAATTCGTGGAGTCGTTCCCCGACGGGTACGAGACGGTCGTCGGCGAACGAGGGGTGAAGTTGTCTGGCGGTCAGCGCCAACGGGTGGCAATTGCTCGGGCCTTGCTCAAGGATCCGCGCATCCTGATCCTGGACGAGGCCACCTCGGCCCTCGACTCCGAGTCGGAGGCGGTCGTGCAGGACGCCCTCGCCGTCCTGATGAAAGGCCGCACCACCTTCGTGATCGCCCATCGTCTGGCCACGGTCCGGTCCGCCGACCGAATCGTGGTGTTCGACGAGGGACGGGTGGTGGAGACCGGCACCCACGACCAACTGGTCGCCGCCGGCGGTCTCTACGCCGACCTCGCCCGGCGCCAGTTCCGCGACAGCGAAGAGCCGGCGGACGACACCGATGGCTGAGGCGGAGGTTCCTCAGCCGGCCAGCTGGGCCGCCAACCGGCTGAACTGGTCTTTGAAGGTTCGCCGGGCCAGGAACGGATAGACCCAGCGAGCCGGCCCGGGTGGACGGCGGAAGGAGGCAGTGGTTCGTTGCGTCACCCGCGAGCCCGAGCCCTCCGGCTCGACCCTCAGCTGAATGAGGCGGTCCTGGAACCGGTCGGTGACGGACCAGCCGATCGAGCGCTCACCCAGCTCGACCACGACCACATCACCGTCGAACTGGATTCGCCCTCCCCCCGGGCGATCGAGGTGCTGGTGGAACCGAAACCTCGTCCCCACCGCCACCCCCTCTCCTTCGATCATCTCGACCGTTTCGACGTTGGGACACCACCGAGGATCGTTGCGGGTGTCGGCGACGAAGGCGAACACCTGGTCCGGCGGCGCGGGGACGAACCCCGAGACCTCGACAGGGGCGACCGGATGGCTGGCCATGACCACGCCCCGTCAGGGCTTGAAGGCCTGACGCCCGGTGATGGCGTTGCCGAGGATGAGGGTGTGGATCTCGTTGGTCCCCTCGTAGGTGAAGACCGACTCGAGATTGGCCATGTGCCGGAACACCGGGTATTCGTAGGTGATCCCGTTGGCGCCGAGGATGGAGCGGGCGGACCGGGCGATGTCGAGCGCCTGGCGTACGTTGTCGAGCTTGCCGAAGCTGATCTGTTCGGGGGTGAGCGACCCGTCGTCCTTGCGCCGGCCGAGGTGGAGGGCCACCAGCGACCCTCGCTGGATCGCCACCATCATCTCGACCAGTTTCTGCTGGGTGAGCTGGAACCCGGAGATGGGCATGTCGAACTGGGTCCGCTCACCGGCGTACGCAAGCGCCGCCTCGTAACAGGCCCGTGCCGCCCCCACGGCTCCCCACAGGATCCCGTAGCGGGCCTCGTTGAGACACGACAGCGGCCCCCGCATCGAAGCGACACCGGGGAGCACGAACTCGTCCGGCAGCCTGACGTCGGTGAGAACCAACTCGCTGGTGACGGAGGCGCGCAGGCTGCCTTTGTGGTGGATCTGGGGAGCCTCGAATCCCTTGGTCCCGGCCGGGACGATGAAACCTCGAATGCCCTCGTCGGTCCGGGCCCACACCACCGCCACATCGGCGATGGAGCCGTTGGTGATCCACATCTTCGACCCGTTGAGGACCCAGTCGGAGCCGTCACGGCGGGCATGGGTCTTCATCGAAGACGGGTCCGACCCCGAGTCGGCCTCGGTCAAACCGAAACAACCGATGACCTCACCGGCCGCCATCCGCGGCAGCCATTCCTGCTTCTGCTCCTCCGACCCGAACTTCCAGATGGGGAACATCGCCAGCGAGCCCTGCACCGAGACGAAGCTGCGCACTCCCGAATCGCCGAACTCGAGCTCGCGACAGGCCAGCCCGTACATCACGTTCGACACCCCGGCACAGCCGTAACCGTCCAGGTGCATTCCGAACAACCCGAGAGCCCCCATGTCCTTGGCCATCTCCTTGGGGAACACTCCGTCCTCCCACCACTGCGAGATGTCGGGGAGGATGCGGTCGGCGACGAAGGAGCGCACGGTGTCCCTCAGCAACTTTTCATCGTTGTCGAGGAGACCATCGACATCGAGGAAGTCATGAGGGTCGGAAGGGGCGAAGGAGAGCTCGGACATGGTCCCTCCAGTATCGCAGGCGCCCGGGGTCGCCAGTGCGTCGTAGACTCGCAAGCGATGATCTCCGACACCGAGACTGCCGTCTGGCTGCCCGAGGAAGCGCACCATCGCCGGTTGGGGATGACCGACTCCCAGGTTCGCCGGATGTACGCCCTGATGCTGCTGGCCCGCAAGACGGACGACCGGATGTTCGCCCTCAATCGCCAAGGGCGTGTCCCGTTCGTGGTGGGCTCGTCCGGACACGAAGGAATCCAGGTCGGCTCGGCCCTGGCTCTCGACCACGCCACCGACTGGCTGCTCCCCTATTACCGCGACATGGGGGTGGCCCTCGCCTGGGGTATCCCCATCCTCGACGTGTTCCTGGCCACCTTCGCCAAACGCGACGACCCGATGTCGGGCGGCCGCCAGCTCCCCAATCACTGGTCCTCGCCCGAGCGGCGCATCTTCACCCAGTCCTCGACGATCGGGACCCAGTACCCGCACGCCGCCGGGATCGCCCATGGCTTGCGGATCCAGGGCCGGCCCGGAGTCGTGGCGGTGTACGGAGGCGAAGGGTCGACCTCGGAGGGCGACTGGCACGAGGCGATGAACTGGATCGGTATCCACCGCCTGCCCGTGATCGTCATCATCGAGAACAACCAGTACGCCATCTCGGTTCCTTCCGCCCAGGAGGTGGCGGGATCGGTGGTGGATCGGGCCCACGGCTACGGGATCCACGGTGAACTGGTCGACGGCAACGATCCCCTGATGGTCTTCGCCGCCGTCCGCCGCGCCGCCACCCGGGCCAGGGAGGGAGGTGGCCCCACCCTGATCGAGGCCCAGACCTACCGGTACTACGCCCACACCTCCGACGACGACGACCGTCTCTACCGCAGCCGGGAGGAGGTCGACGAATGGCGACGCAACGACCCGGTGGTGGCCATCAAGCAATACCTGATCGAGAACCGCCTTCTCACCTCCGCCGAGGAAGCGGCGGTGATGACCGAGGTGGAGGAGGCACTGTCGGAAGCCGTCGCCGAGGCCGAGGCCGCCGCCGACCCCACCGAGCCGTTGACCCACGTCTACTCCCGGCCGATCGAGCCGAGCGAACCCGCCCTGCTCCCCGAGTCCGCTCCCACCGGCGAAGAGGTCAACATCATCACCGCCGTCAACCGGACCCTCCACGAGATCTTCGCCGCCCATTCCGACGCGGTGATCTTCGGCGAGGACGTGGCGGGCGACAAGGGCGGCGTGTTCAAGGCCACCGTCGGGCTCTCCTCGGCCTTCGGCACGGACCGCTGCTTCAACTCTCCGCTGGCCGAGTCGGTCATCGTCGGGGCGGCGGTGGGGGTCGCCGCCACCGGGCTCAGGCCGTTCGCCGAGATCCAGTTCGGTGACTACATCATGCCTGCCGTCGACCAAATCGTCAGTGAGGTGGCGAGGGTCCACTACCGATCGAACGGAACCTGGAGGATCCCGCTGGTGATCAGGGTCCCGTATGGGGCGGGGATCAGGGGGGCGCTCTATCACTCGCAATCGATCGAGTCGCTCTTCGCCCACATCCCCGGGCTGAAGGTGGTGATCCCCTCCACCCCGGCCGACGCCAAGGGTCTGCTCTGGTCGGCCTTCGAGGATCCCGACCCGGTGATGGTGCTCGAACCGAAGAAGCTGTACCGGCTGGGGACGGGTCCCTTCCCGGCCGGTGAGCACCGGGTTCCGATCGGCCGGGCCGCCATCCGACGACCGGGGAGTGATCTGACCCTGGTCGCCTACGGGGCGATGGCCCATTTCGCCCTGCAGGCCGGCGAGGTGCTGGCCGCCCAGGGCGTCTCGGCCGAGATCATCGACCTCCGCTCGATCAAGCCGCTCGATTGGCCGACGATTGCCGCCTCCGTCAAAAAGACCTCCCGCATCCTGATCGTCCACGAGGACAACGAGTTCTGCGGTTTCGGGGCCGAGGTGGCGGCCCAGGTGGCCGACAAGGCCTTCGAGTGGCTCGACGCCCCGGTCAAGCGGTACGCCCTCCCCGACGTCCCGATCATGCCCTACTCGGGGGCACTGGAGGACATGCTCTACCCCACCCCCGACCGAATCGCCGAGCAGGCGCTGGCGCTGGTCAGGTACTAGCGGGCCGTCATGTTCTGTTGCGAATACTTCGGAAGCCCGACCGACCGCTACGGGGTGCAGTGGATGTTCAACTGCACCGCCGCCTGATCGGCCTGCCGGTGGCATCGGTCGGCATCGTCGGGGGTGGTCAACTGGCCCGGATGATGCAGCCGCCGGCGGTGGCGCTGGGAATCGCACTCGTGGTACTGATTGAAGACCCGTCCTCGGGGGCTGGTCCGGTCATTACCAGCCACATCGTCGGACCCCCGGATTCCCCCGAATCCCTCCGGGCGCTGGCGGCGGTCACCGACGTCGTCACCGTCGATCACGAGGTGCTGGACCTCGGGCTGATGGCCACCCTGGAATCCGAAGGGGTGCTGCTCAGGCCGGGGGCCGCCACGCTGGCGGTGGCAGCCGACAAACTCGCTCAGAAGCGGTTCTTCGTCGGTGCCGGGCTGCCGACCCCCGATTTCGTCGAAGTCCGCTCGCCGGCAGATCTGAGCTCACGACCGTGGCCCGGGTTTGTCCTCAAGTCCGCCACCGGTGGGTATGACGGACGTGGGGTGTGGGTGCGACCTTCCCAAACCGAGGCGGCGGCGGTCCTGACCTGGGCGGCCGGGGCCGGTGTCCGGTTGCTGGCTGAAGAGGCGGTCTCCCCCGAGATGGAACTGGCGGTGGTGCTGGCCCGGAGCCCGGC
>DAIOGO010000125.1:0-7929 GCA_036745195.1 Actinomycetota bacterium
TCTTCGCCTTCGAAGCCGTCCCGCGCACCACCCGGGCCCAGACGATGGACGCGCTGTCGTCCCAGGCGACCGTTGCCGGCTATCAAGCCGTGATCGAGGCGTCGCGCCTCTCCAACCGCCTGTTCCCGATGCTCACCACCGCCGCCGGCACACTTCCTCCCGCCAAGGTGCTCGTTCTCGGCGCGGGCGTCGCCGGTCTCCAGGCGATCGCCACCGCCCGTCGGTTGGGGGCGGTGGTATCGGCGTTCGACGTGCGGGCGGCCGCCGCCGAACAGGTCAAGAGCCTGGGAGCGTCCTTCGTGAGCCTCGACATCACCACCCAGGATTCGGCCGCGTCCGGCGGTTACGCCCAGGAGGTCGCCCAAGACGAGCAGGCGCAGATCCTGGCCGGACTCGCCCCCCGGGTCGCCGAGTCCGACGTCGTCATCTCCACCGCCGCCCTCCCCGGCAAACCCGCCCCCATGTTGATCACCGCCGCAATGGTGGCCTCGATGCGGGCGGGAGCGGTGATCGTGGACCTGGCCGCTTCCACCGGTGGGAACTGCGAGTCGACGGTTCCGGGGGAGGTGGTGGTGGTGGGGGGCGTCACCATCGTCGGATCCACCGACCTCGAATCGCGCAAGGCCGCCGACGCCTCCAAGATGTACGCCCGCAACATGGCAGCTTTCATCGACCTGGTGACCGGCGAAGATGGCGGATTCCAGCCCGACTGGGAGGACGAGATCGTGTCGGGTGCCTGTATCGCCCGCGACGGCAAGGTCGTCCACCCCCGTCTCGCCCAACCCTGAAGGCGGCGTGGAGTTCCACGAAGTCGTCGCCCGGCGGAGAATGGTCCGCAGATACACCCCCCAACCGGTGCCGGCTGAACGACTGGAACGGATCCTCCAGGTCGCCCTCTCCGCCCCCTCGGCCGGGAACGCCCAGGGCCAGAGCCTGGTGGTGGTGACCGATCCCGATCGAAGGGCCGCCCTGGCGGTGGCGGCGGGTGAGCCCGAATACGTTGCCAGGGGCTTCGATCCGTGGATCTCGACCGCTCCCGTCCTCATCGCCATCTGTGTTTCGCCCGATCGTTACCGCCTCCGTTACTCCGAATCCGACAAGCGGGACAGCGATCGCTCGTGGACGGTCCCTTACTGGTGGGTCGATGGCGGGGCGACCCTGATGGCCCTGCTGCTGGCGGCGGTGGACGAGGGGCTCGCAGCCGGCTTTCTGGGGGCCCACGCCTTCTCCGATCTAGACCATCTGCTCGGGCTGCCCGCCGGGGTGGAGGTCCTGGGCGTGGTCACCCTCGGAACGCCCGCACCCGACCGATCGACCCGCTCTGCCCGCCGACCCAGGCTGGCCGCCGACGAGGTGCTCCACCTGGATCGCTGGTGAAAGTTCCATCGGTGTAACACGTGAGGGTGTTCTTGGACTTGAATGGTGACCATGAACCCGCTGGACGACCTCCGTAGTTATGCCCGGCACCTCGCCGATGAGGTTCCCGGTGAGATGACGCGCCTGCGGGTCGAGCGGGCCATCACCGCTCCCCCCCGGCCCCGCAAGACACTGGTGGCCGTCGTTGCCGCAGTGTTGCTGACCTCGTCCAACGTTGCCCTCGCCGCCATCGCCGATCCGGCCGCCCCGGGTGATGCCCTCTACCGGTTCGACCGGGCCTACGAGCGGCTCGCCGACCTCGTCGGTGCAGGCGACCACTCCAGCGAACGACTCGACGAAGCCGCACTCATGATCGAGCGGGGACGGGCCTCCGAGGCTCTCGCCCTCGTTCGTGAGGCCCTCACCGACGCCGACGGCACCGCCGACATCGATCGAGCCCGCCGCTTGATCGCCGAGGTCGGCACCGACAGCGCCCAGTTGAAGGAAGCCATAAAGGTGCTGGTCGAGGTTGCCAAGGCCGTCCGGGTATCCGACGACCGGCAGGCGGCTGCCAAGGCGATCGCCGAGTCGGCCAAGGATGTGGCCGCGGCCGCCAAGGCGCTGCAGGACAAGGCGCCCAACAAGCCGGAAGATCCGGGGTCGAATAGCAACCGTCCGTAAGCTGTCCGGATGACACCTGCGGCCGGCCGAGACCCTCGCTCCGGTTGGCCCCCCGACCGCCAGACCATCGATCGCGCCCGCCAGGGAGACCGTCAGGCCTTGGGCGAGATCCTCGGTATCGCCTTTCCCAAACTGGTGGCGTTCTATCGGGGAATGGGTCTGCCCAAAGAGGAGGCCGAGGACGTGGCCTCGGAAGCCATCGAGGGAATCGTGCGCAACATCGGCAGGCTCCGTGAGCTGGATGCGTTCGAGGGTTGGATGTGGGCGGTGGCCCGCAACCGGGTTCGCACCACCCTCCGCCGACGGTCGCGGGTGATGTACGAGAAGGGCCACCAGGCCGAGGATGATCCCTCCGATCTGGCCGTGATGTCCGATGAGCATCGCCACATCAGGGCCGCCCTGCTGCTACTCAGCCCCCGCGACCGTCAGGTGTTGTGGCTGCGCGAGGTGGAGGAACTGAGCCACGAAGAGATCGCCGGCCGCCTCGGATTGGGGGTGGGGGCAGTGCGGGTGGCAGCGTTGCGGGCCCGCCGCCGGCTGGAGGAGATCTACACCAAGAGCCACCCGGTGCGGGAATGAGCCAGCCCATCATCTCCCCCCAGAATCAGCGGGTCAAGGATCTGGTCAGACTCCGCCAGCGACGCGAGCGCGACGGCTCGGGGCTGTTCCTGATCGAGGGCTACCGGGAACTGACTCGCGCCCTGGAGGCGGGGGTCGTCTTCACCGACCTCTACGTGTGCCCTCCGCTCTACCTGGGTAGCAACGAGCCCGGTCTTATCGCGGCCATCACCTCCGCCGGCGCCCCGATGACGGAATTGGGGGAAGCGGCATTCCGCAAGGTCTCCTATCGGGACCGGCCCGAAGGGCTGCTCGGGGTGGCCAGGCAGTCACCGACCACCCTCGACCGGCTGCCGCAGACCGTGACCCCGCTGATCCTGGTGGTGGAGTCGATCGAAAAGCCGGGCAACCTGGGGACCATGCTCCGCACCGCCGATGCGGCCGGGGTTGCGGCGGTGGTGGTGTGCGACCCGGCCACCGACCTCTACAACCCCAATGTGGTGCGGGCATCACTCGGCACCCTGTTCACCGTGCCGCTGGCGATCGCCACCACTTCCGATACGATCGAGTGGCTCGCCGGGAGGGGAATCCGTTCGGTGGCCACCATTCCCGGCGCCCGGTTGGCGATATGGGACGCCGACCTGACGGGAGCGGTGGCCCTCGTAGTCGGCTCCGAGCAATACGGGCTCTCTCCGACGTGGCGCCAGCAGGCCGACCTCGAGGTCGGGTTGCCCATGGCGGGCAGCGCCGATTCGCTCAACGCTGCCATGGCCGCCGGGATCGCCCTCTTCGAGGCGGTGCGCCAGCGACGCTGATCGCTTGAATCGAACATATGTTCGGGGTAACGTCGCCGGATGGCGATTCCCCGACAGGCCAGCTTCGACGACCTCGGCACCCCCCTCTTCGACGTGACGTTCTGCGTCCTCGACCTCGAGACCACCGGGGCATCACCGTCGGACTGCTCCATCACCGAGATCGGGGCGGTGAAGGTTCGGGGCGGTGAGGTGATCGGGACCTTCCAGACGCTGGTCGACCCGGGTCGTCCGATCCCCCCCTTCATCACCATCCTCACCGGGATCACCCACGCCATGGTGATCCAGGCGCCCCCCATCGACGAGGTGCTCCCGGCGTTTCTCGAGTTCATCGGATCATCTGTCATCGTCGGCCACAATGTCAACTTCGACCTGCGCTTCCTCCAGGCCGACGCCCGCCGGTTGGGTTACCCGCGGCTGGCGAACCGGGTGGCCGACACCTGCTCCCTGGCCCGGCGAATGGTCCGCTCCGAGGTCCGCAATCTCCGCCTCGCCACCCTCGCCGCCCATTTCCGCTCGCCGGTCACACCCACCCACCGGGCTCTGGATGACGCCACCGCCACCGTCCACGTGTTCCACGCCCTGCTCGAGCGGGCCGGATCGCTCGGGGTGACCGCCTTGGAGGATCTCCTCGTCCTCCCCACCGCCCGCGGCTCGGCCGACTATCGCAAGATCCACCTGGCCCGCGAGCTCCCCCGCAGCCCCGGTGTCTACGTGTTTCGTGACCGGAACGGCACCGTCATCTATGTGGGGAAGGCCAAGAATCTGAGAACCAGGGTGTCGTCCTACTTCCACGGCGACGACCGGCGCGCCACCACCGACATTCTCCGCCGCCTCGAGGTAGTAGAACCCATCGTGTGCTCCGGCGAACTCGAAGCCTCCATCACCGAACTCCGCCTGATCCACGCCCACCGCCCCCAGTTCAACCGGGCCGGGCGGCCGGCCAAGTCGGACCACTTCATCACCCTCACCAACGAGTTGTTCCCCCGCTTCTCACTCACCCGCAAGATCCATCCCGACGCCCTCGTAACCCTCGGCCCCTTCCGATCGAAGGAGGGGGCCGATCAGGTGCTCAACGCCTTGTGGGATGCCACCGCCATCCGGCGCTGTTCGGGAAGACCGGGAGCCCGCACCGGCCGGTGTGTCCCCGGACAGATCGGGGTGGCCGCCTGCCCCTGCGACGGTTCGCTCACCCCCGACCAATACCGGCGGATCGTCGACGAGACGGTGGCCGCCCTCAACACCGATCCGGCGTCGCTGTCGGCTCCTTTGGTGGAGCGGATCAGGGCACTCGCCTCGGAGCAGCGTTTCGAGGAGGCGGCGTGGGTGCGGGACCGACATCAGGCACTGGCCAAGGCGATCGAACGACGATCGCGCTGGCAGACGTTGTGTCGCTCGGGGCGGGTCGAAGTAGTGGCGCCCGACGGGGAGAGCGCCCTCATCGACCGGGGCCGTCTGGTGGGATCCTGGTCTGCTGATCAGCCCCGCCCGCTCCTTCCCCTGAGCTGGACCGAAGGAGCGGACAGTGAGGTTCCCCCGACCCTGGCCGTGGCCGGAGAAGTCGACCTGCTGTGGAAGTGGCTCTCGTTGCCGGGGGTGACGGTGGTGGCCGGCGCCATCACCCCACCCTCCACCACCATGCCCCGACTGGAGCGGCTGGCGGGCTGACCTCAGGCCGGGGGTGGCTCCTTGGGAAGACCGAGGATCATCTCCCCGATGATGTTGCGTTGGATCTCGCTGGTCCCGGCATAGATGGTTCCGGCCCTGGCATTGAGGAACACGGTCTGCCAGGAAGCGGTCGAATGCGGCGCCCCGGGGTCGTCGGTGCGGAAGGCCGAGGATGGCCTGCGGCCCTCGGCCACCAGGCTGGAGAGGCCGAGGATGTCCATCGCCAATTCGGTCACGATGCGATGGTGCTCCGACCACCACAGCTTGGTGATGGCGGCGTCGGGGCCGGGAGCGTGCCCCTTGGCGAATTTGGTGAGCTGGGAGTATCCGAGCAGGCGCATGATCTCGACCCGCTCATGTGCCTCGATCAGCCGGAGCCGGACCAATGGGTCTTCCAGCGCCCCCAACTCGCGGGCGGCGGCGACCAGTCGATCCAGTTCTCGCCGGAACTGGAGCGGGAGCACGGCGGCATCGGTTCCCCGTTCGTACCCGAGGAGGGCCATCGCCACCCGCCAGCCGCCGTTGACCTCGCCGATCACATGATCGCGCCGGGTGCGGGCATCCGTGAAGAACACCTCGTTGAACTCCGACTCACCCGACATCATCCGGATGGGCCGGACTTCGACTCCCGATTGATCCATCGGGCAGAGGAGGAAGGTAAGACCCCGGTGTTTGGGAAGCCCGGGATCGGTCCGGGCGACCAGGAAGATCCAGTTGGCCAGGTGCCCGGCCGAGGTCCATACCTTCTGGCCGTTGATCACCCACTCGTCACCGTCGAGTTCTGCCCGGGTTCTGACCCCCGCCAGGTCGGAGCCCGCCTCCGGCTCCGAATAACCCTGACACCAGAGGTCCACCCCCGACAGGATCCGGGGAAGGAAGTGTCGCTTCTGAGGTTCGGTCCCCAGATGCAGGATGGTGTTTCCGAGCATTCCGATCGAGAAGGGATCGTTGCTGCCCATCCATGGCACCCCGTGGCGAGCGAACTCCTCGACCACCGCCACCGCCTCGATCTCGCCAAGACCCCTACCGCCATACTCCTCGGGCCAGCTCAATCCGAGCCAGCGCCCTTCCGCCAGCTTGGCCCGCCATTCCACCATCCAGGCGGAGAGGTCTTCGACGGTGCCCGTCCCACCCCATCCGGGCGGGAGTACCCCGGCCAGCCAGCCGGCGGCCTCGGCCTTGAGTTCGAGCGCCGTCTCCGGCCAGTCGAAGTCCATCGGGTGGTTTTAGCACGACTCGGTCCGGCCGAGTGCCCGTTCGAGGGTGAAGCGTCGTTCGTACAACGCCCTTCCCACGATCACCGCCTCACATCCGATGCGCTCGACAACAGCCAGGTCGTCGAGCGACCCGACCCCGCCCGAGGCGATGACGTCGAACCGCCTGTCGCTCGCCACCTCGTCCAACAACTCCGCATCGGGGCCCTGCATCGTCCCATCCCGGCCTATCCCCGTCACCAGCACCCGGCCGATCCCCGCCGCCGACAAGCCGCCCAGCACCTCGGCGAGGGGACGACCCGCATCGAGCCACCCCGCTCCCTGCGCAAGTCCGGCCCGGACGTCGACCGCCGCCACCACCCGGTCGATCCCTCCCACCCTGGCCAGTTCGGAGGGATCCCACACGGCCGCGGTCCCCATCACGACTCGTTCCGCCCCTGCCTCCAGCGCCTGCCGAGCAGTGGCGGCATCTCGGATCCCGCCCCCCACCTGGAAGGCCACCCCGCCGGCGGCCATCGCCTCCCACAGCCGGCGATCGGGCCGGCCGGTTCTGGCGCCCTCCAGGTCGACCACGTGGACCAGATCGGCTCCCTGCTCGATCCACCCCCGGGCACAGGCCACCGGATCTTCGGAGTAGACCGTCACCCGCTCGTAGTCGCCGTGGAGTAGTCGGACGACCTTTCCATCGAGGACGTCGACCGCCGGAATGATCTGGAGCATTCGACCAGTGTACCTCATTGTGTTAACGTGCTAACACAATGAGATGGGGACGACCACAATGACCTCCGGCGACCTGGACTGGCGCAACGACGACACCGACGCATTGTTCGCGGCGATCGTCGCCATCGACACCGTCGACCAGGCAGTCGGGTTCTTCCGCGACCTGTGCACCCGGCGCGAACTGGAGGAGCTGAGCCATCGCTGGCTCATCGCTCGTCTCCTCGACGAGGGGCTCTCCTACCGGGAGATCGCGGCCCGCACCGGCGCCTCCACCGCCACCATCACCCGGATCAACCAGTGGCTGCTCCACGGCGCCGGGGGCTACCGGGCGGCACTCGATCGGATGGCGCAATGAGCCAGCCGATCCGCATCGCCGTCCCCAACAAGGGAAGGCTGCAGGAACCGACCATCCGGTTGCTGCGCGAGTCCGGGCTCAGCTTCGAGGTCACCGAACGCTCGCTGACCGCCCGGGTCCGCAATGCAGACATCGAACTCCTCTTCGTGAGGACCGAGGACATCCCCGAGCTCGTCGCCGACGGGGTCGCCAGATTGGGCATCACCGGACAGGACCTGCTGGCCGAACACGGCGACGGTCTGTCCGTCTTGCTCGAACTCGGGTTTGGAAGATGCCGGTTGGCAGCGGCGGTCCCCACCGCTTCACCGATCGAACGGTTGGAGGACCTGGCCGGAGCCCGCATCGCCACCTCCCACCCGGCCGCCACCCGACAGTTTTTCTCCGAGCGGGACATCGACGTGCAGGTCATCCCGCTGCGGGGCTCGGTCGAGGTGGCACCCCGCCTCGGGGTGGCCGACGCCATCGTCGACCTGGTGTCGACCGGCTCCACTCTCATCGTCAACGGTCTCCGCGAGATCACGACGGTGCTCTCCTCGCAGGCGGTGCTGATCGCCCGCCCGGACGG
>DAIOGO010000126.1:0-7830 GCA_036745195.1 Actinomycetota bacterium
TCTCGGTGGACACCCACCAATCAGCAGACTGTCACCAACGTCCTGACCGAATACATCTAGCGGGTGCCCGGCCCCGGAATCGGTTTGTTCACCATCCGGCGGTGCCCTGCTACCCTGTTGCCGTCGCCTCAGGGCGACAGTCCCTTCTTCGGAGCGACAGACAGTCCCGAGTCTCACTGGGCCAGCCTCAGTGGCGACCTGCCCCGGCTCGGCCTGCTTCCGCCCCGATTCGTCGAACCAAGCAGGAAGCCGTGTCAACCTCAAACATCGTGTTGAAGCCTCTCGGAGTGCGCCACGGTGATGTCCCGTCTTCCGACTTGGTCCCGACCTGCCACCGCACGACGCCAGGATCAGGAGTGTTCTCACATGGGTATCTTCCGCAAACGGGAGCCGCAGGTAGTCCGCAGGGGTTCGAGCGACCAGGTGGTCGAAGAACGGAAGGTGGTTCGGCGCGGGCGTGACCGTGTCCAGATCCGCCGGGTGGTCGAGACCCCACCCGTCCCCGAGACGCCGGTCAGGAAGCAACGTCCCGCCAAACAGCAGGCCGCCCGCCAGCGCCCCAACAACCGCAAGCCGGCCGTCCAGACCTCGCGAAACAGGACGTTCGCGGAAGACGAGATCATCATCCCGGTCGAGTCCTCCCGCAAACAGATGCTGGTGAGGGCCAAGCACAACCAGACCCAGGTGGTCGTGATGGAGGGACCGGTGCTGGTCGAGCACTACGTCGCCAAGGCCGATCACGAGTCGCTGGTGGGCAACATCTATCTCGGCAAGGTGCGCAACGTCCTTCCCGGGATGGAGGCAGCATTCATCGACTTCGGGGCAGCCAAGAACGGGGTGGTGTACGCCGCCGACGTCAAGATCGATCCCGCCCTGGCCAAGCGCCGTCCCCGCATCGAGGAGGTACTCAAGGAAGGCGACGAGATCCTGGTCCAGGTCGCCAAGGACGCGATGGGCGCCAAGGGTGCCCGGCTCACAGGCCTTCCCTCCCTTCCCGGAAGGTATCTGGTTCTGGTCCCCGACTCCGATGCCCAGGGGATCTCCCGTCGATTGCCCGACAACGAACGCCAGCGTCTCCGTCAGGCGATCGCCCAGGTCAAGCCGGACGGATTCGGCGTCATCATCCGCACCGCCGCCCTCCATGCCTCATCCGAGGAGATAGCCGCCGACATCTCCCGGCTGACCAAGACCTGGGAGCAGATCCAGCAGGATGCCGTCGGGCCCGCTCCCCGCATCATCTACCGGGAGCCCGATCTGCTCATCCGGGTGATCAGGGAGCATTTCACGGGGGACTTCCGGCGGATGCTCATCAACAGCGATGACGCCTTCGAGAAGGTCAGGGCCTATCTGAGTTCCACTGCTCCGGACCTCGTCTCGAAGGTCACCAAGTACGACGACGAACTCGATCTGTTCGAGCGGTATCACGTCGAAGACCAGCTGCGCAAAGCCCTCGAACGGCGGGTGTATCTGCCCTCGGGAGGTCACCTGGTCATCGACCGCACCGAGGCGTTGACGGTTATCGACGTGAACACCGGCAAGTTCGTCGGCTCGTCGAGCCTCGAAGAGACGGTCCTCCAGAACAACCTCGAGGCCGCCGAGGAACTCGGCCGTCAGCTTCGACTGCGCGACATCGGTGGGATCATCGTGATCGACTTCATCGACATGGAGATCGAGGACCATCAGCGACAGGTGCTGCGCCGTCTGCGAGAGACGCTGGCTCGCGACAAGACCCGGACCCAGGTGTTCGACGTCTCCCATCTGGGGTTGGTCGAGATGACCCGCAAGAACGTCTCACGTGGGCTTCTGGAGACGTTCTCCGAACCATGCCAGCAGTGCGGCGGGCGGGGAGTGATCCTCCACGAGGAGGCCGCCACCCATGCCGTTGCCGCCGGGGTGGACGCCGAGGACTTCGACTGAAACCCCACTTTGCGGGCATCGGCCCGAGATCGGTATACTCCATCCCCCACCCCCCACGAGGTTTTTTCATGTACGCCATCATCCGCACCGGCGGCAAGCAGACCAAGGTCCGAGAAGGAGACGTGATCGAGGTCGAGCTGCTCAAGGGCGCCGCCGACGAGGTCTCTTTCACCCCGCTCCTGGTCGTCCAGGAGGACGGTACGGCCGTGTCCGATCGGGCCGCCCTGGCCTCGGCCAGCGTCACCGCCAAGGTGCTGGGGGAGAGCAAAGGCCCCAAGGTCGACATCTTCAAGTACAAGAACAAGACCGGGTACCGGCGCCGGATGGGTCATCGGCAGCGCTACACCTCGCTCGAGGTGACGGCCATCGCCTTGGGCGGCAAGCCGGCCAAGAAGAAGGCTCCCGCCAAGGCAGCCGCACCGGTGGTGGCCGCGGCCGCCTCGAGCGAAGAGGAGTAAGTCATGTCGAAGACCAAAGCCAGCGGTTCATCCAAGAACGGCCGTGATTCGGCCGCCAAGCGGCTCGGCGCCAAGGTGTTCGACGGCGAGTCGGTGACCTCGGGGGCGGTGCTGGTCCGCCAGCGGGGAACCCGCATCCATCCCGGGGCCAACGTCGGCCGGGGCAACGACGACACGTTGTTCGCCACCAGCCACGGCACCGTGAAGTACGGGGTTCGGAACAACCGGCGTCACGTCGACGTCATCCCCGGCTGATCGTCTGCCGGTCGCGTGTTCGTCGACCGGGTTCGGGTCAACCTCCAGGCCGGTAGTGGTGGCGCCGGGGTCGTGAGCTTCGTCCGAGCCAAAGGCAAACCACTGGGCAAACCGATCGGCGGGTCCGGCGGGCGCGGTGGAGATGTCATCATCGAGGCCTCCCCTCATCGGGCAACACTCCTCGACTATCGCCATCATCCCCATCATGCGGCCGGCGACGGCGTCCACGGCCAGGGCGAGCTCCGGCACGGGAAACAGGGAACCGACCTGATCCTCCCGGTGCCGTTGGGGACCATGGTGTTCGACGACGACGGCACGCTGCTGGCCGATCTGGTGGCGCCCGGGCACCGGGTGACCGTCCTCACAGGGGGGCGGGGTGGAAGGGGCAACGCCGCCTTCGTCTCCCCCCAACTCAAAGCCCCCAACGTCGCCGAACAGGGTGAATACGGGCAGCGGTCCTGGTTCACGCTGGAGCTCAAGCTGATGGCGGACGCCGCCCTGGTCGGGTTTCCCAATGCCGGCAAGTCGACTCTCATCTCGCGCGTCTCAGCCGCCAAGCCGAAGATCGCCGACTATCCCTTCACCACCCTGGAGCCCAACCTGGGGGTGGTGGCCTTCGACGAGCGGGAGTTCGTGCTGGCCGACATCCCCGGTTTGATCGAAGGGGCGGCGGAAGGCAAGGGGCTCGGTCACGAGTTCCTCCGCCATGTCGAACGGGCCTCGGTGCTGGTGGTGCTGCTCGATCCCTCCATCACCCAGCCGGAGCCACCGGTGCGCCAGCTGGAGGTACTTCTCTCCGAGTTGGGCCGGTTCAACCCCGAACTTCTCGACCGACCGCGGGTGGTCGTGCTCAACAAGGCGGATCTCGCTCCCGAGGCCGACTTGTTGGAGGGCCTGCCGGCGTTCAGCCGGATCTCGTGCCTGACCGGGGAAGGCGTGACTCCGCTCCTGCACGAGATCGCCGACCTGGTCGATGCGGTGGCGCGCAGCGCCCCCGAGCGTGAGGGGTTTGTCCTTCACCGCCCGCTGGGCGCCGGCTTCTCGGTCCACCGGCTCGACGGGATGTGGCTCATCGACGGGGTGGCCGCCGAACGGGCGGTTCGCTTCTCCGACCTGACCAACCCACAGGCGGCCGAATTGGCGGCGCGGCGGCTGGCCCGCCTCGGGATCGATGACGCCCTCGCCCAGGCGGGCGCCCAGGCCGGAGACATCGTCAAGATCGGGGATCTCGAGTTCGAGTACACCCCCAGCTGGTCGGAGGAGGAATGACACGCAGGGCGCCCGCCTCCGGCCGTCCGGTGGTGATCAAGGTGGGTTCCTCGAGTCTCGGTCGAGGGGGCTCGGGGCTGGCCGAGGATGCCATCCGACGTGCCGTCGGTCAGGTCGAAGCGGCCTGGCGGGCCGGTCACCCGGCGGTCCTGGTCACGTCCGGAGCGGTCGCCGCCGGCATGGCCTCGCTCGGGCTCGCCCGCCGCCCGGCCGACGTGGTGGAACTCCAGGTGGCTGCCGCCGTCGGTCAAGGGCTCTTGATGCACAGCTACACAGCCGAGTTCGCGGCCCGGGGCCGGATCGCCGGCCAGGTGCTGCTCACGAAAGCGATCCTCTCCGACCGTGACCAGTATCTCAATGCCCGCAACGCCCTCGAGCGGATGCTCGCCCGCGGGATCGTGCCGATCGTCAACGAGAACGACACCGTGGCGGTCGAGGAGCTCAGGCTGGGTGACAACGATCGACTGGCGGCCATCGTGTCGCATCTGGTGGGGGCCGGCCTGTTGATCCTGCTCACCGATACGGTGGGACTGCTGTCCGCCGACCCGAGAGTCGACGAGGGGGCAACCCTGGTGGATGTGGTCGCCCACAACGACGAAGAGCTCGATCGCCTGGCCGCCGGTGGCAAGGGCCCGTTGGGTTCCGGTGGGGTGGCGACCAAAGTGCTGGCGGCCCGGATGGCAGCCTTCTCCGGGGTTCCCACCGTCATCGGGCCTGCCGACCGCCAGGACGCAGCAGAGGTGGCGATCAGCGGTGGAGACATCGGCACCTGGGTGGATCCGCGCCGGGAACGTCTTCCCGCTCGCAAGCTCTGGATCGCTTTCGGTCAGCGCTCGCTGGGAAGGGTGACGGTCGACGACGGCGCCCGCGATGCGCTGGTGCGGCGATCCCGCTCACTGCTCCCGGTGGGGGTGGTGGGGTGCGATGGGCAGTTCGAGGCGGGTGATGCCGTGGAGGTGTTCGATCTCGGCGGACACCTGGTGGCCAAGGGGATCGCCCGGCTGTCGGCCGGCGAGGTGACGGCCGCCATGGGTCGCCGCTCGGAGAACGGCGAACTGATCAACCGGGACGATCTGGTGGTCCTCGTCGAGGCCCGAACCGACCAAGGCTGACGGCGACTCGCCGGTACACTGCGCAGGCCGTTCGAGCCCGAGGTCCAATGTCCCTCCCCTTCCCCAATCCTGCCGCCGTCGCCGAGGCGCTGCGCGCCGTCGACTATCTGCCGGACAATCGAATCACCCAGGTCTCATACCTGGCGATGGCGCTGGGCAAGCCGGTGCTGGTGGAGGGCCCGGCCGGAGTGGGAAAAACGGAACTGGCCAAGGCGCTGGCCCTCATCACCGATCGCCGGCTGATCCGTCTGCAGTGTTACGAGGGTCTCGACGAGTCGCGGGCTCTCTACGAGTGGAACTACAAGAAGCAACTCCTTCGGATCCAGGCCGATCGTGGCCAGGAGTGGAGCGAGCTGGAATCGGACATTTTCTCGGAGGAGTTCCTGCTCACCCGGCCATTGCTCGAAGCGATCCGATCCGACCAGCCGGTGGTGCTGCTGATCGACGAGGTCGATCGAGTGGAGATGGAGACGGAGGCATTGCTGCTGGAGGTCCTCTCCGACTTCCAGGTCTCGATCCCCGAACTGGGGACCGTGCGGGCCTCTTCCATCCCGCTGGTGGTTCTCACGTCGAACAACACCCGGGAGCTGTCAGAGGCCCTCAAGCGGCGGTGCCTGTTCCTCCACGTCGGGTATCCGACGCCGGAGCGGGAACAAGCGATCCTCCTGGCCAGGGTGCCGGATCTGGCCGAACGGCTGGCCGGCGAGATCGCCCGGGTGGCCGGCTCGATTCGAACGATGGACCTGCGCAAGGCGCCATCGGTGTCCGAGACGATCGACTGGGCTCGAACCCTGCTGGCACTGGGGATCGAGCGCCTCGACACCCAGGTCGTGGGCGACACCCTCCACGTGCTGCTCAAGTATCAGACCGACATCGAACGAGCCCTGAAGGACCTGAGCGTCGAACCGGGATGATCACGCTGCTCACCGACTTCGTGCAGGAGTTGCGCTCGGCGGGGGTCCCGGTCTCGATGGTGGAGGCGATCGACGCCATGGAGTCACTGGCCCACGTCGATCTTGCCGACCGGATCCAATTCAAGGAGACCCTCCGCGCCACCCTGGTCAAGAACAGCCGCCACGAGGCCGCCTTCGACGTGGCGTTCGAGGTGTACTTCGCCAACCGGGTGCCGCCGCTCGAATCCGGCCCGGGGGAGGACAAGCACTTCACCGCCAACCAACTCGACCAGGAAGGTTGGATGGGTGGAACGAGCGGGTTGAGCGTCGAGTCTCTGATCGAGACCCTCTTCGAGGCCATGGCCGGCCAGAACTTCGATCAACTTCGCAACGCCGCCCGCCGGGCGGTCGATCAGTTGGCAGGCATGGAGCCGGGCCGACCGGTGGGCGGGACCTATTACCTCTACCGGACGCTGCGCCAGCTCGACGTCGAGGCGCTCGAACAGCGCCTGCTGGAGATGTTCCTCGCCGAGGTCGACCCCGAGGATGCCCTCGCCGTCCGGCTGGCGAAGGAGGACGCCAAACGGGCGGTGGAGCAGCTACGGGAGGAGTTGAAGGACGAGATCCGCCGACGATTGGTGGCCGATCGGGGGCATCAGGCGGTGGCCAAGACACTGCGCCAGCCCTCGGTGGAGGAAATCGACCTCATGCACGCCACCCGCACGGATCTGGCCAACATCGAACACGTCATCGAACCACTCACCCGCAAGCTGGCCGTGCGACTGGCCCGCCGCCGCAGGTTGAGCAAAAAAGGCCGGCTCGACTTCCGCCGGACCGTGCGCGCCTCCCTCGCCACGGGTGGTGTCCCGGTGGAGCCTCGCTTCAAGACGGTGCGGCCGCATCGCCCCGAGATCTTCCTGTTGTGTGACATCTCGGGCTCGATGGCCACCTTTGCCCGGTTCACGCTCCAATTCACGTATGCCATGGCCACCCAGTTCTCGCGGCTGCGAGCCTTCGTGTTCGTGGACGCCGTCGACGAGGTCACCGATTTCTTCCGGCCCGGAGTCGACTTCGGGGAGGCACTGGCTCGAATCGGCACGGAGGCTGACGTGGTCTGGCTCGACGGGCATTCCGACTACGGGCACGCCTTCGAGCAGTTCCTGGTCAAGTACGGCAAGGAGCTGACCCCCCGAACCACCCTGATCGTGGCAGGTGATGCCCGCAACAACTACCGGGATCCTCGCGCCCAGAACCTGGGGGAGATCGCCGATGCCGTCGAGGCCGTGTACTGGCTCAATCCCGAGCCTCGTGCCTATTGGGATTCGGGTGACTCGGTTATGGTGCGATACGCCGGATCCTGCGAGCAGGTGTTCGAGGTCCGTAATCTGAAGCAGCTCGAGTTGTTCGTGGAGACCGTGACGGAACACCGGCCGAGCCGGGGAAGAAACCGCTCAACACATATGAAGGGGGAGCCGATGAACCTGGTGGCTCCCCGAGGGAACCGCTAACGCCCAAGGAGCTATGGTCGAGAGGTATGAAGGTGGGTCAACGAATACTCGTCATTGAAGACTCGGCAGTCATCCGTCGCCTGATCGAGGTCTGTCTCCGCGCTGCGGACCTGCAGATCCTCATGCGGGAGGATGGTCCCAGTGGTCTCGATGCCGTGCGCACCGATGCTCCTGACCTGCTCATCCTCGACATCGGTCTTCCCGGGATGGATGGCTGGCAGGTTCTCAACCACATCCGCAGCGATCAGGCCACCCGATCGTTGCCGGTGGTCGTCCTCACGGCCCATGCCGAAGAGGAGTCCCGCCGCCGGGCCGACGAAGGTGGGGCCGACGCATTCGTGACCAAACCATTCCAGCCGAACGAGTTCCGTCAGACCGTGCTGGATCTGCTCACCTGACAGGCGGGTTCGAGGCTGTC